>JANXLY010000050.1 GCA_025354885.1 Acidobacteriota bacterium
CTCGCGACCCAGCCCAAAAGGGACGCAAAGGAGGCTTCTAACAACGGAAAATCGACTTAGCGAGACTGGAAAAACCGGGGCGGCGAAATGCAACTGCAAAGGGGCCTTGGATGACTGTTGCCATGCATAATTTAGGTACCAACAGAACACTTTCGGCAAAGAAACTCATGAGAATCCGTACGGGCGAGATTTGCGAATCCTTGCGCTCTTAACAATATGAAATGGACAAGCATTGCAGCATCATTCCAAATCCCGGAATCAGTAGCCTGAATTGATTCATCCTGGCTCCGATCAAGGACGCTTGATTTCAATCTTGAACTTCTGTTTCCATGCCCAATTCGATCTTTGAATCGGCTAGACTTGTTTCTGCCAATCATGCCGTTCTCTATAGGCGACAATCTCGGTCCTTACCAGTTGCTTGCGCGAATCGGCGCTGGCGCGATGGGTGACGTGTGGAAGGCTCGCGACTCACGGCTCGATCGCCCCGTAGCTATAAAAGTCCTCCGTCAATCCTTCGATAGCGATGCTGCAAGAAAACGTTTCCATCGCGAAGCTCTTGCCGCCTCGGCCCTCAATCATCCCAATATTTGTTCCGTTCACGATGTCGGTGAAGAGGGCGGCCATCCTTTTCTTGTGTTGGAACTGCTCGATGGCAAAACGCTGCAAGACCACATCGGCGGAAAACCCCTGGACATCTCAATCGCCGTCGCATTGAGTATTGAAGTGAGTGATGCCCTCGATGCAGCCCACACCAAAGGGATCATCCATCGTGATATCAAACCAGCCAACATCTTCGTGACGGGTCGCGGATACGCCAAGATCCTGGATTTCGGTCTGGCAAAGCTGAACCAGTCGGCCGACACGGAAGCGCTGACCGAAGAAATGCTGACCCAGCCGGGCACTGCGATTGGCACGATCGCCTACATGTCTCCGGAACAGGCGCGCGGTCAGAACCTGGATGCGCGGGCAGACCTCTGGTCACTCGGTGTAGTTCTTTTCGAAATGCTGGCTGGGTCGCGTCCCTTTCAGGGAGCGACGACCGCAATGATCATTGACGCTTTATTGAACAAGCAGCCCTCCCTCGTTCGGGACCGCAATCCTAAAGTTCCACCCGAGTTGGAACGGATCATTTCCAGGCTTCTCGAAAAGGATCGAACATTGCGCTATCCATCCGCCGCAGAACTCGGCCGGGATCTGAAGCGATTGCAAAGCGATTTGTACCAGCCGGCCACACTAATACATCGCAAGTCCGTGCTGAAATACGGTGTCGCTGCCTCTGTACTTCTTGCCGCAGGAGCTTACTTCCTTTGGCAGCAGCGCGGCCAGACTCAGGTACTTACGGAAAAGGACATGATTGTCCTTTCGGATTTCACAAATTCAACGGGGGATCCTGTCTTTGAAGACACCCTCCGCCAGGGCTTGTCCGTCCAACTCCAACAGTCGCCTTTCCTCCGTCTTGTCTCTGACGAACAAATCCAGAGGACGCTCGCTTTGATGGGCCAACCCGCAGATGCTCGCCTGACCCCGAAACTCGGTCAGGAAATTTGCGAGCGGACCGGAAGTGCCGCCGTCCTCGACGGCTCGATAGCAAAGCTGGGAAGCCAATACGTGCTAGGTTTGCGAGCCAGGAATTGTCGAACCGGAGAAGTTCTCGATCAGGAACAGGTGCAAGCAGCAAGAATCGAAGACGTCATGAATTCTTTGAGCCAGGTCGCCAGCAGATTCAGAACTCGAGTCGGGGAATCCCTCGCCACTGTGAATCGGCACAACACTTCCCTCGAAGAAGCTACTACGCCCTCTCTCGAAGCTTGGAGAGCCTATAGCGCGGGCACAAAATTTCTCATGACGGAAGCGAACGGTTTAAGTTCCGCAAGTTCCGCAGTCCCTCTGTTCCAGAAGGCAGTTGAAACGGACCCAAAATTCGCGATGGCCTACGCTTCGCTGGGATTCACCTACGGTCTGCTGGGAAACTTCGCGCTCTCGGTGGAGAACCTCAAAAAAGCTTATGAGTTGCGGGATCGTACAAGTGACCGGGAGAAGTTCTTTATTTCTGCGTCCTACGAACTCTTCGTAACCGGAGATCTGCAAAAGGCACTTCCGATCTGCGAGCTGTGGGCGAGAACTTATCCTCGCGATTCAGTTCCACTCGGAAACCTCGGTGCATTTGTGTACCCCACCATTGGCAACTACGAGAAGGGTATCGAAGTAACTCGGCGCTTCGTCGACCTCGACCCGGACTTTCCCATCGGCTATCTTCAACTCGCCTTCAACTCTCAGTTTTTTGGCGATCTCGACACCGCCGAAAAGACCATCCAGCTCGCCTTCTCACGCAAACTGATGATCCCTGAACTGCTGCTGCAGGCATATGACCTTGCGTTCTTGAGAGGCGACAAAGCGGGAATGGACCGGCACGAGAAGCTGAGTCTCGGAAACGCCGCCGCAAAGGACATGATCCTAGACCGCAAAGGCTTTGTCTCGGTGTATTCAGGCCACTTGAAAGCAGCAAAACAACTTGCCCGTAGCGCTGCAGACTTGAATCAGCAGCCGGCTCAGAAGGGGAAAAGAGCCTTGATAGAAATCGGACCGGCACTCTGGGATTCGTTCTTCGGGAATTTGTCGACAGCAAAGAAGAGCGCAGCAGCCGCTGTGGATCTCTCAACAGACCGTGATGTGGAATACGGCGCAGCATTCGCCCTCGCACTTGCAGGGGAATCCACCCGCTCAAGAGCGCTCGCCAAAGACCTCGATACGCGCTTCCCGGAGGATACTGTAGTCAAAACTTTTTACTTGCCAGCGATTCGAGCACTCCTCGAATTGCAAGCGGGCGAATCTTCCAGAGCAATCGAACTGCTGAGACTATCCCTGCCCTTCGATCGCGGCATCCCGCCATGCTACGCTCCTTACTTTTTCGGAGCGTTCTATACAGCCTATGTGCGTGGCTTGGCTTATCTCGCCGCCAAACAGGGCACCGAAGCTGCCGTCGAATTCCAGAAAATCATCGATGGCCGAAGTATTGTAGTCAGCGATCCGGTCGGCGCACTCGCCCATCTGCAACTCGGCAGAGCCTTACTGCTCTCAGGCGATACCGCCAAAGCACGGCTTGCCTACAAGAACTTCCTCGCACTATGGCAGGACGCCGATCAGGATATCCCGATCCTCATCAACGCCAGAAAAGAAAGTACGGCGCTGCAATAGCCGCCTCCATTGACCCGCTTACTTCATCCCCGCAAACACTGCCCACTTCGCCGCGCTCCTCACCACCGGATGCATCCCCGCCAGCGACGCAACTTCATTGCAGCACCGCGCCATCCGGCTCTCATCCGTCAACAGCGCACAATGCTTCGGATCCTTTGGCGCACCACTTTTAACTTGCGTGCAATTCCCACCCGACCCTGGCAATAACGGATATACAAAACTCCCGCCCAAATCCGCAGCCCTGCGCGCATGCCAGGTCAATCCCCAATAAAAATGCCTCAAGTGCCGATACCGCAACTTCGGGTCTCGAATACTGAGTGTCGTCAGAAATGACATCGACACCTTCGCTTCCTCAAGTACATTCCGCGCACCTGTCTGAGCATTGAAGAACTCTACCGGTATTTCCACGCGCGGGCTGTCGCCAAAATAAAACATCGGCACCTTCCACGGCAAAGCAGTCGATTGCAGCGTCTCCTTACTGCTATCCGCAACACCCGCCCCGGTGTACCAAATCAATCCCTCGGCGGAAGTGTCCCGGCACACGGCAACACTCCTCGCCGCGACCCCGCTGTCCACAAACACAGCCCCCTCCGCTTCCGTTCTGCCCTTGTAATACGCCCAATTCGTTTCTGCGAGTTGCAATTGGATAAAACCCAGCTTCCAACCCGCTGGCAACACTTCCCCAGACTTCTCCGGCAAGATCAGGCAATCCGCATCCGCTTGAATATCAGACGTTCCAAAAGTCAGTACCCCACCATTTACAGAACTCCAAACCCGCCCGGGCGGCCGCGAAAACCGCACACTCAGCGACTCCTCATGAACAATCAAGCAATAACCCCCGTTCCTTCCGTCGACGAAACGCTCCGTCCGATATGCAACAACAACATCGCCCATCCCCCTACAAAAATCACGTAGGCAAGCAAAGCCCGCCCGCCAAAGCTCAAAACCTGCCCGGTCAACCCAGTCATCCCAGGAATCCAGTTCAACAGCGCCGCAGGCAACACCGTCATCGCGAGCAAAATCGCGATACAAATACCCAGATAGCCCGGCGCCAGCAATACCTTCCATCTCCCTGCCGCCGCCGAGGGAAACAACACAATCAACCACGCCATCGGAATCACAATCGCCGCCACCACATGCATTCCCATCAATGGCATCGATGCCACTGACGGTACAGCCCAAATCCAGTTCCGCCAATTACCCAATCCATAGGCATCCAGCAAACTCCAGCCGAGTAACAGCACCAAAGCAATCAACGCATTCAAGCCCACAAGCGTGCCAGTCCCCACACCAAGCCCAAGCCAATACCAGACAAGGCCGCCGAGCAACGCCTGCCCTACAAACTGCACAGCAAAGGCCCGCGCAAAATTCTTCCAGTTCCAGCTCATTGCTTCACCTCAATCACTGCTGCTCTGCCAGTTCCCACTTGATCCGGCTGATACATCGGCTGCACCCGCGTTGGCGATACTCGAAACTTCCCGGGATTCACGGCCTTCATCACATAGAAATACTGGCTAGTCGCATCATTGAAATAAGTGCGGAAAAACGCAACGCGATCATCACGATACTCCCGTTGCGCCCAGGAATATCTCCACCAGATCGGCTTAGCGGTCAAGTTAATCGTGTTGTCATTCGTCACCAGCTCCATCCCCGACGGAATCGGATCCTCAATCAGCACGTACTTCCAGTCCTTGGCAGAAACATTGAGCAAAACTGCAATCGTGTCGCCTACATTCACATCGCCACTTAACGGTTCCATCGCATAAGTAGTAACTCCGCCGCTCTCCCGTGGAGTAAGCCGGAAATACTCGCGACTCACTGTCATCGCACCACCCTGTGTCGGACGCTTCTCCTCAGCCCCTGAATAAAATTTGGCTTGCGCATTCCAGTAAACGCGGCCACTACCGCTCACATTCACTTCCACCTGATTGCTGTCAGCTGCCGCCACACTCGCAACAGAATCCTGAATCGCCGTCGCATCCTTTTCCGTAAACGCCTTCTCCAGAATCACCTTGCCATTCACGCTCACTGTTACCTTCAGATCCGGCTTCAACTCACCACTCGCCTTCAGATAATCGGTCACACCATAAATCACCATTGCCGTCTGCTTGGTCGAGTTCCACCATTCGCCCTGATCCTTGTGCATCGTAAGCCACGCCGCCGCCTTCGGTAAGATTGCCGACCCGGGCCGCTGGCGGCTCAACAGCTTCAACGCATAAGCAGTCGTCTCCGGAGTAATGTCGTTTGAAAAATCAAGCAGCGGGTCGCGGGTCCCGGGCCACCACGCTTCACTGTCATTCTGCTTCGCCGCTGCCTCCAGAGACTGCGCAATTTCCAGCGCCCGCGGATCCTTCAATTGATCGAGCGCCAGCCCCACAAAGGCCAGCCCATAGCTAGACATCTTTGCGCGAACTGCCCACGCCGACTCCACATCTTCCTTGCCGCCAAGCGCATAAGCAATATAGGCCCGCAAGTCACTCAGCGCATCCGACTGCCTCCTGTACTCTCCCCGCAACCACTTCTCACCGCGACTGATCACTTCCGGAGAAACCGGATACCCGGCATCGCGCGCCTGCTTCAATCCAGCCACAACATGCGCCGTCATAAACGGATGAGACTCATCATTCTTCCACCAGCCCCAGGCACCATCCCCGTGCTGATAGTCATACAGCCTCTCCAAACCCGCATTCACTTTCTTCTGCAAATCCCCTCGGTTCACATTCGACTGTATCTTCAATTCGTCCAGCGCCCTCGTCACAATCACATTCGGCAAGAAACTCGACATCGTCTGTTCCGTGCACCCATAAGGAAATTGCGTCAGATACTCAAGAGCACCAAACAAACTACCCGCCAGCGACGGCGATACTCTCACTTCCACCTTCCGATTCCCTGCCCCCGGCGCATCCAGTTTCACCTTCGCGCTCTGTTTGCTCACAAGAGAACCACTCGCCCCGCTCGACAGCAGCGTCCCATACGACTTCACCGGAATCGTCAACTCCATCGCATCCGACTCTTCATTCGTAATCGCCTTCGCCGTCAGCACGCTATCCGTCCCGGGCTTCACCCTCATTCGAAATTCCACCTTCTTCGATCCCTTCGCTTCCACATTCACTGTCTGCTCGGTCGCACCAATAAAATCAACGCCAGTCGCACTCACACTCACCTTTGCATCCTTCGCCGTGCTCAGGTAATTCTGCACAATCACTCCCACCGTCACTTCATCGCCTTCCATCAAAAAGCGTGGCGACACCATCCGTAACATCAGGTTCTTGCGCACAATCACGCGATTCAAAACCGCGCCCACTTTCGTGTCTACGGTAAACGCTCGAGCCGTCGTCCGCCACATCGTCAGCGCATCAGGGAACGCAAACTCCACCTTGCCCTTCCCGCTCGCATCCGTCACCAGATCGGCAGTCCAGAATGCCGTATCAGGAAAAGCCTTGCGAACCCGTGGATCTCCAACCCGGTCCGGTTTCAACTGCCCCAGGCTAGGCCGCAACTTCGCCAGCCGCATCGCCCGTTTTCCCGCTTCTCCGCGAAAGTAATAACTCAAAGAACTAGAGCTGTTCACTTCGTTATACATATTTCCGTAGAAGTAACTCAACGGCGTTTGCATCATATCTTTCTGCACGGCATAAAGTGCCTCATCCACCACACCCAGGCTCAACTCGGCCTTTGCCGGCTGCCCCTTGTTGTCCTTCACTTCCACGTTAAATTGTGCCGGCTCCCCAGGCTTATACTCTTGCTTCGAAGGCGTCACATTCACGCTCAATTCCTTCTCCACCGGCGGCACCTTGAGCGCCACCGTCCCGTGATACAACTTCCCCGCTTTCAAATAGGTAACATTCAAAAATACCTTCGGCTGATATTCGCTCTTGATGGGGATTTCTACTGTCACACCCCCAGCTTTTGGTGCCTTCACCGCCCGCGAATCAATCACCGTGCGGCTCTCCGTCGTCACCCACAAATCGCTATCCGCTTCCGTCGTCAGAATCAACACCTTCGCCACATCACCGGGCGCATATTTCTTCTTGTCACTAATGAGTTTTACGGTCTCCTCCTCGCCACCAAAAGTCGCGCCGCTACCGCTCACCCACGTGTATTCGTGCTCTTGCACATCACGCCCTTCCGGAGTCCTCGAACTCACCACAACGCTGTAGCTTCCAGCCGTTCCCACCCTAAAACTCAGCTTGCCAACACCATCAGCGCCCGTCTTGCCTGTCGTCGTCTCTACAACATTACTGCTACTCTTTCCCCCACTATATTCATGCCTCTTCAACTCAGCTCGAAACGCCCCCTGAATCGGCTTCCCGTCATAATCCTTCAGCATCACAGTGTAAGTCGCAACCGTCCCCGGCTCCACCACATAGCGCTCTGCATTCACAGTCACCATGTAGCTGCCGCGCGTCGCAATCACCAACCCATAGCCAGACACTTCCCGGTTGCCTTCATCCATCACCTTCGCCTCAATCCGAAACAGATAATCCCGCTCCACCACCGGCGTCGGCAACTGAATCGTCAATTCCCCTTTGTCATTGAGCAAACCCTGCTTCTCTTCCCCCTGCTCCCCGCGAAAGAAATCCCTGCCGCCATCATCCTCTTCCGTCTGCTCATAACTCAATTCATCATGGTCATACCAGGGCGGATAATAAGGCAACCGCCGCACCGTATAAGTTACCTTCGCGCCTTTCACAGGCTCACCAAAGAAGTACTTCGCATGGATCGTCGCATCCACGCGCTCCCCCTGAACAACACGCGCCTTCGTCGCCTTGACCTTCACCTCATACTCAGGTTTCTTATACTCTTCCACCTGAAAACTGCTGTAACTTTCCATCTGCCCTGAAGTGAATTTCACCGAATAAAAACCTAGCGCTGCCGTAACCGGCAAATCAAATTCACCCTTCGCCGATCCAAAACTCGACACTGGCAATTCCTTGCGATACAGCGTCTTCCCCTCGTGATCCAAAATTTCTGCATTCACTTCCCGAAACTTCGGCAGCTCATAACCAAACACAGCCGGCTTCCTGAAAACACCCTTGAAATACACCTTGTGCCCGGGCCGATACACCGGCCGATCCGTATAGGCATACGTCATGATTCGCCGCTCTTCGTTCGGCTGCAGATTGTACTCACTCAACGCATCAAAAGCAACATCCTTCCCGCGCGTCGCCACCACAAACACATCGCTCGAATCTTCACCATTCAACTTCGCAAACCCGTTGGCATCGGTCTTCACCGCCGCATGCAATTTTTTCTGCGAACGAAATTCTACATCCACTCCAACGAGCGCCTGACCGCTCATCCGGTCCACAACTCGCGCCAGCGCCTGCCCCGGCTGCGTCTTCGTCAACACTGCCATCGCACTAATACTCACCAGCGTGTATGCGCGCAAATTCCCGTCCGTCGCTTCCACCAGATAGAGCCCCGCCTCAGTAACAGGCAAATCCACCGGCTGCTCATCCCACCGCTGTTTGCTAGAAACCGTCTCCCGCCAACTCTTCAGCAACTGCCGCTCATTCAACACCGGAATCGCCGCAAAACTGGTCCCCTTTTCCGCGCGCCCCTTCTTCGGTGCCTCCTCCACCTTCTTCCCGTCCCTCTCTCTCCATTCCGTTCGAGCCTCCGCCGTAAACTGCTTCCGCACAAACAACTGCCCCTGTTCCCGCCAGCGCCGCTTCACCCTTAAGTACTTCGCGAGTAGCGTATCCTCCTTTGGCAGATCCTTCACTTGATTGCCAAAACTGTGTGCATCCCCCAATTGCCCCAAAAACTCCCCTGCCTTCTCCACCCGGTACAAACGGAAGTCCAACACCTTCAAACCCTGCGCCCACATCTGGATTTTCGCCGTCTCACCCGGAGCAAAAGTCTTGTTCGAGGTCAACGCAAAATACACGCCCGCGTCTTCCTGTGCAACCACCGGAACCACAACCAGCAACGCAGCAAGTGCGAGCAAGCGTCTCATCATATTCACCCCTCCAGGATCTTCCATCGATACACGCCCTTAAAGGCGGCATTGCCCGGCACCGGCCGCCAACGCGGCTGTGGATGCTGCATCAGTTCATTCACGCGCAAACGACGCATCTCTCCGGCTCTTTTATTTACAGGACCAGTATGATACACAACATACGACTCGCCATCCGGCTCGATCTGACTTGACCCCAGGTACACCATTACATGCCAGTTGTCGGCCTGATCCAGTTGCTCATAAAACAGCAAATCGCCAGGCCTCGCCCTTCTCAAATCCCCTCCAACCCGCACGCAGTTTTCCCGCATCAGCGTCTTCGCATCTGCAAAATGCCGCAACCCTTCCGGCGTCACAAATAGCGGTCCGCTGCGAGTCGAAATCGAAGGCAAAGCCGGAATCACCGGCAGATCATTCCGTGCCATCCACGCCGCATCCCGTCGAGCGAAAGACTCCCGAAACGCATAGCGCACCAGCGACGAGCAATCCTGAATTTCCTTCGGCCGCTTCTCCGGCTCTACGTAATACTGCGCTTCAGCCAGATATCGAAACCACAAGCGAAAAGCAGTCCGGTCGGCTGGATCTTCGAGCCGTGCAGCAAAAGCCAAAACGAGAAATGAAATCAGATACACCAAGCCGTGAGATTACTACACACTGTCGGCCAGTCTAGTTCCCGTCCACCGAAACGCCAGCAGAACATCGTGATGATTCGAGGGCAAACCGTTGCGCTGCATAAATGAGCATTTTTCCGTCGGTACTCGTAACTGAGCCGCGCGCGTCAGCTACTCGTAACTGAGCCGCGCGCGTCAGCAAGCGGTCTCGCCCAGTGCAGCACACGAGCTTCTGAAATTGTACTGGGGTCGATTCTGTGCGGCGTGGTAAATGCGCCAGATCTCGATACTTTGTCCGTTGACGCCATACGCGGCGACACTTCAGGGTCTGGCAACGTATGGCGCGTCCCTCAAAGTAAGGATGCGCTCATAAAGCTTGCACAGGGTCGCCTTGTGATACTCCGGCTTACGCGCTCAGGGAATCGCTGATGCCATTCAAGTCCGCAGCAGCTGGCGGCGTCCAGCGGATTCGCATTTAAGAGCGGAGCATCTGTTCGAAACGGGCGTGCATCTCTTCTTATTCGATGAACTCCCCCCGGTCGGCGTACGCTTTGCCTTCGAGCACGGCGGCCCGGAAACGGGTTTCTTCCTCCAGAAGTCTCAAAGCCGCGTCCTTCACCACTTCATCCGCATCCGTCTTTCCATCGCGGCGTGCAATCTGCGTCAGTTGTGATTCCTGCTCCTGAGTAAATGAAGGTTCCATCGTTCTCGCTCCTGCTCATTCAGACTATCTGATCTTGGAATTTCTTTCACAGACGTTGTCCAGCAGGACACAGTCATTTCGCCTCAACCGACTTCGCTATTTCCCGTCCACCGAAATCGCCAGCAGAACATTCCCCGGCATCCCGCCCCACTGCCCATACCCCGACATCACATAAAGCATCCCGCCAGAAACAATTGGCCCGGCCGCATCCATAGAACCGCCACGGGCCGCAACATGATTCACCGTCGCAAACGCAGCAGCAGTATCAAAGTCCCAGACGATCTTTCCGGTTGAGGCCGAAAAGGCACGCATATGCCCATCCACCGAACCCGAAAACACCGCACCGGCAATAGCGCTCACCGGCGCAGCCTGTGCCGGACTGCAGGGATTTCGATCACCACAACTGGGTGCAGGCGTGTGCCACAGCCGCTCCCCGTTGTCAGTCCGAAAAGCAAACAGTCCACCGCCTTTGGTCGAATCATAAGTCTGCACAACGTTGTTACTACCCGGCACACGAGTCCGCGTAAATCGCGAATCAGAAAGTGCGACATAAACCCGATCTTCGCCAGAAGCCGCCCCCCATTGAATCCCGCCGTGGACACCACCCTCACCCAACCGCGTTTCCCACAAAAGCTGCCCCTCTCGGTCCGGATCCACCGCGTGCAGCACCCCGGACTTTTGAGGCAACAGCAGCGCTCGCTTGCCAGACTTCAACCCAACCAAAATCGCCGGTGCGGCGAAGTCGAAATCGGGACCATCGGAATCCGGGCAATTCACCTTGTCGGGTAGAGGACACGAGCTGTTATAAGCGTCACCGGCAGTGAACTGCTTTGACCACACAACCTTTCCGGAATCCATTGAAATCGCCAATACTGCATCGCTGGTCGCCGTCGCTGGATCGGAATAATTGTCGCCCGTAGTGACATAAACAGTGCGGCGCACGGCGTCAATCGTAGGCGCTGTCCAGATAGCAGCTCCAGACGGGCCGATCACCTTCGCCCCTCGCTTGGTTGGCTTGCGCGGTGTTGGCTCTTCGGCAATGGTGTAAGTCTTCCAGTGCACCTTTCCCGTCGCCGCATCAAGCGCCTGCAAGCTCCCGCGAAACGTACAACACACATAACTCGGAATGATGGCCCGGCCTTCCTCGCCAGACGAGACCGGCACATAGAGCCGCCCCTCAAACTGGACCGGAGTCCCCGTCACCCGAGCCGCAGGATGATCATCGACGCTTGTCTGCCAAACCACTAAACCAGTATTGACATCGATAGCGTAGAGCATGGCAGTTGAATCGCCCACGAACAACAGCACACGGCCATTCACCTCAGCCACGCTTGTTCCAGAAGACGCGCTCCCTGCGAGTTGCGTCGCCCAGTGCGTGCATCCAGAAGCCGCATCCAGCGCAAAAACAGTACCGTCCTGAGCGACAGCAAACAGTCGTCCCTGATAAATCGAAGGATGTGAACGCAGGTTGACCGAGTCCGGAAAACCAAACGCCCACTTCAATTTCAACTTGGGTACATCCTCTGTCTGAATACCCGCAGCCGCCGCACTTTGAAAGCGACTGTTCTGAAGATCAGCACCCCACAAACCCCAAGAGCTTGCCTTTCCTTTCTGCCCAACTGCAGCATCTTTGCAACGATTCGCAAGCGCATCGGCCGAAGCAACGACAGCCACCTTCGTTCCAAGCCAGTTGGCCACAGCCGAGCGTTCAGACCTGCCTAGCTTCAGCCCCTGCTCGCGCATCGAACCACTATCGAGAGCCCGCAGTATCGCGCGATTGCTCATCTGGCGCAGAGTCGTCACAGTAGGCACGCGAGGAATATTCGCTGCTTCGTGGCAAATCGCGCATTGCTGTCGAAAGACTCCTGCCGCAAACTCATCTTCAGCCGCCGAGACAATCCCAACAGCACACACCAACATAATCATCAGCTGCATAGCCGTCCTAAAAATCCCGTAAAGTCGGTCGATATTCATAATTCCCAGCACTCAACAATACCACCGCCGTCTTCCTGTATAGTTACCCATACATGTCTGCTTCGAGACGACAGTTCTTCACAAACGCACTCGGCGGTGCCGGCGTTCTGCTCGGCAGCCAGCAACCTGCGAACACCTGGAACCCTGGTCAGCTTCGACACCTCCTCCCAACGATCAATCACGAGCGCCTCTTACTTAAAGCCAGCTTCATCCGCCCTCAAACCGCCCCACCTCTCCTGCGCGCTGGCAAGAAACAGGCAATCGGCATTCGCATGGACACCGCAGGCGAATTCTACTCTTTCAACATCTCCGGACTCGAAGCCCAACACACTTACCAGCTAGACTTACTCGATTCCCGCTCCAAGCCGCTCTGCGATCCCTGGCCGCTTACAACCTTCCCCAGCCCCGACGCCCAACCAAAGCGCGCCAGGCTCCTCGTCTACACCTGCGCCGGTGGCCACCCGGCAAACAGAAATCCCGACACTGGAGGCCCTTACTGGGTCTCCATCGAAGCCCGCCGCAAGATGCTGCTCACTGGCCTTTCCTACAAACCAGACGCAGTGATTGCCATCGGCGACCACGTCTATTGGGACCTTCAATCCCCCGTCGGCTCTCTCAACCTCGGCGCGTCCAAAGAGGCACTCAAGCTGGTCGGACAATTCGACCGCGATCAACCCGCACTCGGCAACGACAACGAGCGTAAGTTAAAACTTGTCGTTACTCCGCAGGTCTGCAACCTCTACGGATCCATATTCCGCTCCACCCCAGTCTTCTTTGTCCAGGACGATCACGACTATTTCGAAAACGACGAAGCCACCGAAAAGATGGTCACCTTCCCCCCGGACGATTTCATGCTGCGACTGGCACGCGCCAGCCAGGCTCTCTACTACCCGGAGTTCCTTCCCGATTCCAACCGTCCCTTCGGCCTGCCAAGCGCAAGTGCCCCAGACCGCGCGCCAGGCGTGTCAGAGTCCTTCGGCACCCTCCGCTACGGCAAACTCCTCGAGATCCTAATGTACGACTGCAGGCGCCATCTCACGCTCAAAGGACCGACAGCAGGCTTCCTCCCCGCAACAGTCGAAGCGTGGCTGATGCGACGCATGCAGGCTCAGGAAACAAACCATCTCGTCAATCTACCCTCAACCCCAGTCGGTTGGAGTGCAGGCAAATGGGGAGAATGGTATCCAGACCTCCTGCAACCCGACGGCAGGCTGGGTCTCGCAAAACCCAAGTATTGGTGGCAGCAGGGATGGCAATTACAACACAATCGCCTCCTCCAGGCCGCCTCATCGATGCAACGCATCCCACTCTTCCTGAGCGGCGATCTCCATGCTCTCGCAGAAGGCAAGATTCATCGCTATGGCCAACTGGACTTCAGCCGCAACCCGATCCACACCGTGTTGACCGGCCCTATCGGCACTGGTCCAAAGGGATGGCCCTCGGCCGTACGCGGCACCCCACCACGCAACCCCACTGGCCTTGAAATCGAAGAAGGACTCAAGCCCCTCGAAAAGAATGGCTTCACCATCATTGACTTCAGCGAAGACAAGATGGATACCCAGTTCTTCTCATGGAAGATGGACGAACCAGAGGAGCGATTGGACAACTTGAAACCGTTCTACCGCTTCACCGCAGCACGCCGCCTCTGACAAATAACTTCCCAACACCGTATGATGCAATTACGCTATGCGATTTCTAACCTTATTCCTACTGTGCTCCGAATTTCTATTCGCCCAGTCTGTCCCCGCATATATCCCTGACATTTTCCCGGATCCGGCCCAGTACTCAGGCCTCACCGCCAGTCGCAGTCGCCAACTCCCTCCAACCTGGGCATCGACGAAAGAGGATAACTTCGGCAAGCTCCACAAACTCGCTCCTCTCGCTCGCCGCGCAAATCCTTCGCGCGTAAAACCCGGCCTCAACACCAGCGGTGAATCTCGTCTCCTCGACCAGTCCTGGCGCGATGGCTGGCAATCCAGCAAACTCCGCGACGGCAGCACTCTCTGGCGTGTCGCGATCCAGTCACCTCAAGCCGGCGGTCTCCGCCTACACTTCCAGAATTTCAATCTCGACGGACAATCCCTCTGGATCTACCCGCAATCCAACACCAGAGTCCCTCAATCCATACTCGGCCCCTTCACCGCGTCCGGGCCCAACAACGACGGGGACTTCTGGTCCGGCACCATCTTCACAGACACAGCGATTCTCGAAGTCCTAAGCCCAGCAGGCAACGACCTTCCCCCCGCCATCAACCTCGATCGCCTCCTCCACATCTATCCCCTCCCGACAACAGACAACAACCTTCCAGCCGAGCAACGAACTCCCCGCCCGGCTTCCCAGGCGATCCCACCTCAAGACCCTCTCGCTACCACCGGCACCAATAACGCTGCAACATTTGCCGCTGCCTGCCAAATCGACGCTACCTGCTATCCGCAATTCAACAGCTTTGCCTCCGCAACCATCCACTACACTTTTCTCAGCAGCGACGGCTTCTCTTACGTCTGCAGCGGCGCAATGATCAACACCCGCTCCAGCAGCTTCCGTCCCTACGTCGCCACAGCCAACCATTGCATCAGCTCAGATGCCGAAGCCCGCAGTGTCGAAGCTTATTTCGGTTACGCCTCAAAAACCTGCAACGCAACCCCAGTTATGAAAGAAGACGCCTTCCGCGTCTCCGGTGCCCGCTACATGGCTGGCGCAGGCTGGGACTCTGGCGATTACACTCTCCTTCTCCTCAACGGCGCTCCCCCTCCTGGCACCACCTTCCTCGGCTGGAGTGCTTCCGACATGCCCTTTAGCCAGCGCTTCCTTGGAATCCACTATCCGAAAGGAAGTTGGCGTCGCATTTCCCAAGGCTCCCGTACTCCCGACAAACCCGCCAGCATCGGCGGCGAACAAGCCCCGGCCAATTTCTTCTATCAAATGGCTTACAGCCTTGGCCTAACAGAAGGCGGCTCCTCCGGTTCGCCCATCATGACCGAAGCCGGCGCAATCTACGGCACTCTCAGCTACGGGCCCATCACACCCAACGGGCGCAGCATCTGCGATTTCCCCACCCAAACCGCCGCCTATGGCCGCTTCACCAACGCTTACCCCGCCTACCGCGCTTTCCTCGAAGACGAAGCTCCGCCTACCCTCTCTCTTTCCAACACCGCCATCAGCTTTAATGTCGAATCCGGCGCATTCGTCGGCCCATCCACCAGCAGCATCTCCCTTTCGTCAGCCACTGCCACTACCGCAGCCTTTACCCTCACTCCCTCCGCTCCCTGGATCCTCGCCACTACTTCGTCAACTCAAGTATCTTCAACCACCCCCGCCACCATCAACATCACCATCAATCCCACCTTCTTCAACCTCAGCGGGCCCCAAACCGGCACCGTCCGTATCGCCTCCGGCACCGTAGTTCCCCTCACCATCAACGTCACTGCCAATATCACCATTCGCGAGAGTCGTGTCATCCTCTCTGTCAACCCCAATCCCGTCCTCCAAGCCGATCCAGACCCCGACGGCTACACCTTCTTCTATTCCATCAACGCTGCAGAAACTTCTGGAGTAGCAACCCAGCTCTCCACCCTCAGCATCGACGGAACAAACTATTCCGCCAACATTCTGGATTGGTTTGGCTCCACCACTCTCAACGCCAACTCCACCCTCCAGGTAGATCTCCGTGGTCGCAACCTCAGTGTCCCTGCACAACGTGTTTTCATCCTCAGCGGCACAGACACGATTACCCGCCGTACCTGGTCGCGCACCCTCACGGTTCCCTTCAATCCCAAACCGGCCCGTGCCCAGATCTCGCTCCTCAGTCAGCCCACCCAGGTC
>JANXLY010000100.1 GCA_025354885.1 Acidobacteriota bacterium
GTTGGAACCGTTAATGGGGATGTCCGCGCCAATTTGCGTCAGTGCGTCTCGACCATCAATTTCGAGGAGACGATTCTGAGCGGTGACGTAAAGGAGCCCGGTAGGCCCGACGATCAGGGAGTTAGGGCTGTTGGCGATAGCAAGAGTGCTGACAATCTGGTTATTGCCAAGAGAGATGGCTATTACGGTGCCGTTGCTGTTGAGCACGAAAGCACGGCTGGAATCGGGAGCGAAATCGACATCTATGGGCACACAGGCTGTAGCACCGCAAGTGTTGAGGCCGAGGAGCTCCTGATCACTTGCAGTATCGTAAATACGCAGTGCCTGGGAGAGGACAAAAAGACGGCGACCATCGGGAGACATTTTGGCGTTAGAGATGTTTGCCAGTGAGCGCGAAGCTGTTTCAGCGTAGGGCGAGGAACCGGAATAGATGGCGATGGATTTGTTGATGCTTTTCGAGATGACGTAAAACTTCTGGCCGTTGGGATGCCAGATCGCCCCGAAGGCAAGAGGGTCTGCGGCAAAGGTGCCGATTTGGGTGAATGGGTCTGGGCTATAGATATAGCCGGTTGTGTTGCCAGAGTTTTCCTGGGGGAGCACAACGATATTAGAAGCGAATGCGGGCAGTAGCAGAAGACTGCAACTAACCAGCAATTTCAAAGGTAACCTGTACATGAGGGATCCTCTTCAGAACAAAAGAGATGGAAGGACGCAGCCCTTTGATTTTAGCAAAGAAAAGCGTCGGTTGACAAAATAAAATCGGGGCGAACCGAAGTTCGCCCCGAAGTTTTCTTTCAAACAAACTCAACAGTTAGTTGTCGAGTTGTTCGGCAGCGGATGCACCCGTGTTCCGTCGGAGTGACGGAGGATCGAGGATCAGTGCCAGGTAACCATGAGCAGTCTGCAGGTTGGACGGATCGCTTACGAAAGCGAAGCCGTGCGCCCAGCGGAAGTTGCACTGGATGATGATGTAACCCTGGAAGCCCGCGACGGGTTGGATACCGTACTCGGGGCCACCAAAGAGCAGGTTGAAGGTAGCGACCTGACCGGCAGGAACAGACTTGCTGAACGACTGGGGAGGAGGATCGATACCACCGCCTGCGGTGGTGCCGTAGAAGTTGACCTTGCAGATGCCGGTCTCATTTACGGTCAGGAAGGGGTCCTTCGAAACGTTGGCCACTGCGATACCGGTGTTGAAGCCAGTCACGCTGCTAACGAACGGGTACAGCAAGTTCGTGGCGCAGTTGGTGATGGAGAAGATTTCTTTCTCTTCCGGATTGCTGAGGACAAAGCTCGGGATCGAGGGGAAGCCATTGCCGCCTACAGCCGCGATCGGAGCGTAGTTGCCCGAAACCTTAGCTGTAACCTTGATGTTGGCGTCCGTCACGATGCTGGTGGTGGCCGGGAAGGCGATAGCAACGAGGAAATTGAACACGTCGATGACGTTGTCATCAGCGCGGAGAACTTCCCAGGTGTATTCGCCAGTGCCGTCAGAAGCGATAGCCACTGCGGCGAGGTTGAGACCGGCGCTAGTAGGGGCATAAGCGGCACCGCTGCCACCCCAACCAAGAGCAGAGCTACCTTGAATCAAGGCTCCCGTGCCTGTGGTCCACGCGCCAGCGGTGGTAGACGATGCGGTGAAAGCCGCATTCGGTGCGGCAACTCCCTGACCAATTGCAATCGCCGCGGTGCCGACAGTGATGTCGGTAACGGGCTTTTGGGAGACGTAAACCTTTACCAGAGTAGGAACGCCAGTGAAGCGGGCGCGCAACTGAGTTCCCTGAGACGCCTTACCCACATCGCTGAGGTTGTTGGTTGTGGGCCAGGACAGGTTGTAGAAACCAGACTCGTTGTTGTAGTTCACGCGGGGGTCGGACTGACCACCGATGGCGCTGTAGTACTGGTTGTATACGCTATCGTAGGTATCCAAATTGCCACCCACACCCTTGCGCTTGAAGGAAACGCCGTAAGCTTCGGTGAAACTGATAGCTCCGGTGTTGGCCAAGAGGCCACTGGTTGGGAGGCTGCCGTTGTAGCCCAGGCACTGAGCGTAGGGGCCGCCAGCGATGGCGCTAAAGAAGAGACCCTTCTGCACAAAACCGACTACACCCTGCGCATTGTTGAGCACGAGGTTGGCAGGAGGATTCTGGACAGAGATGAAAGCCTGGATCTGACCGTTGACCTGGAACTTGTTCGCAACTTGAACACGAATGTTCTTGATGCGGTACACACGCACGGGAGCGCCTGCGTAGGTTCCGGGCTGCACGATCGGTACACCAACGAAGGTGATGGTTGAATCGTTAGGAGCAAAACCACCGCCGACGCCGTACTGAGCCTGATACACATTGAGGGGCACGCCACCGGCTGCATAGCCGGAGCCTACCGCAACGCCGTTGACGAAGAAGTAGCTCTGACCCGTGCAAACACCGGCAACGCCAACACCACCGCCAGCGAGGCAGGGGTTCTGGTTGGCAATATTCGCACCACCGGAAGGAGTGGCCGGCTCGTCAATGAAGAGAAGAGCGTCGGTCAAGTTACCCGAGAAGATGCGGTTGGTGATTGTGCTACCAGCAACAGTTACTGAGATGTTGATGGCAGGGACTGTGGGGTTAGAAAGCGCAGTGAAGCTACCTGTTCCGCCGCCACCGATTTGACCGGTGACGCCAGTGCCAGGAGCTGTAACTATGCCAGAGGCGATTGAAACTGTTGTATTTCCACCAATGGTTGCGGGCACCGAATTCTGGAGGATGTTGGCAGTTGGGGTTCCGATGGAATTTCCACCGGTGCATGAAATTACGATATCGCCTACAAGCTCACGCAAACCTTCGACGCGAACGACGAGGGGCGAAAAGCTGGTGTTGCAGACGAAGGGGTTCGCTTGCGCATTGGCAGTATTGCTGGTTCCGATAAAGGAAGCAACAGCCGCTGCGGCAAAAAGCATTTTACGAAAATGCGACATTATATCCTTCTCCTTGTGAAGTGTTGACTTTTTTTGAATTGATGGAAGTTCTTTTTTCAACCTGAGCCTCTTGTTACTGCTTATGTACAACTACAAACTTTAACTACGACTACAAGCCGAAGCGACTTCTTTTATAAATCTCTAGACTCTGTGCTCGCGGGATTCACGTCGCTGTGATGAAAGCCGCCTGTCTTTACAGACATACCACTAGTAGCAGAATTGAAGGTGGCGAGTCAAGCAAAAATGTTAGCAACTGGTTGAAAGCGCTTGGGTTAGGGGTTGAATGAGGCCTAAAATGCGTCGATTGGACACAGCTTGGGACAATTTGCCACAGTTTTAAGACACAGTTGGCTCGCAAGATTAACGAATGGAAAGAATCCCAGAGTTTGAGTCTTGACCGGCAGAGCGCAGTTGAATCGACTGATCGAGACCAGGGGCAAGACTTGCCGGAATGGTGACATTGAGCTGAAAAAGGCCAATGAAGCCTGGAGTGAGGCCGGCAAAGAATGGCGTGAGTTCGCGGCCATTGAGTAGGACAGAAACGGGGATAGTTGCAGCACTGAGACCGCTGGAAAGACGGGTGACCGGGCCGAGCCCGGTAGCGAAGATCACAATGGCCTGGCCACGGATGGCAGGATTGGTGGCGGAATTCAGGGTGGAATCCTGATTGAGGATAGCGGCGGCGTTGCGAGCGTCAAGGACAAACAAGCCGAGGGATGAGTCCGCGATTTCAATGGGAAGGGTTGCCGAGCCATAGGGGGAACGAACGAGGAGCGTGGAAGTGCCGGATGGGGCATCGACCGGAATGACAGTATTGAGCTGAAAGCCATTTGAAAAGAAAGTAGGGAGAGGCTGACCGTTTAGCTCGACTGAAGAAGCCGGGCCGTCCGAGAGCGGGAGACCGTTGCCGAACAGGCTCACAATGGTACCGACCCCGATGCGAGGCTGGAAGCTGGCGGCATTGAGCACGGCGCTGGCGTTGAGGGCGAGTTGCTCGGGGCTAAGCACCCAGGCGTCGCTCGGGGAGCGGGAAACACGGAAGGCAGTAGCAGCCGCACCGCTGACGATGGAGCGCGCAGAGCCGGAACCAAGGCTGACGAGAGTAAGAAGGAAAGGATCTGCGGGTACAGCGACCTGATAGGCAGCAGCAGAACCATCACATGCCTGCAGGCGGAAAGTGGTTGTGGAGTTGCCGCTGGCGAGGTGAGCGAAGGAGGCTGGCCAGGAAATTTGCGGTGAGCACAGGGAAGCAGGACTGGCTAGCTGGAAAGGAGAAGCAGCGGCGACATAGAAGGCGGGTGAGGGAATGCCCCTCAGAGAAAATTGAATTGTGGAGCTTATGCGAGCGAGCCAATTGGAACCAGTGGCAGTGAAGCCGCTTGTGTATTGACTGAGCCTGGTGAGACCAAATTGGGGATTGGGGTCGCTGATGGCGAGGTCGCCGTCGCCATAGATTCCGTAGGCGGTGACGAAATGAACACCGGCGGATTGATTGTTGCGAGACAGATCGAGGGCAAGGATGACAGGGCCGGCATTGGCGATGGCTTCGCGGATGGACGCAAGCGTAGGCGTTGGGAAGCTGAGGTCGAGAGCGCCGGAAGCGAAATCGAGGGCGCGAAAAGGATTGGGCTGCAGATTGGTGTTGGGCCCTGGGTCAATGAAGCCGTCACAGAGGGAGACACCGTTCGCATCGAGGGTGCAGAAGGCTTTGAGGTAGGTGTTGAGAGTGACGGTATCGGCGAGGCCGTTATCGAGCGGCACAGCGCCGCGTTGCTGGTAGAAGCGGATGGAAGCAGCCATGGCGGCGACAAGTGATCCGGTTTGAGAAAGCGGCGACACGGAATTGCCCAGGTTGCCATCCACGGCCTGCGAGATGCGGGGGAAGTCTGTAGGAATCTGCTGCTCGGCCCGGGCGCTGAAAGTGACGACTAGACCGGCGGCTTCTACGGTCATCAAGGCGACACCGGCTTGGGCGGGGAGGCGAAAGCGGGCTTCACCGATGCCGTCGGAGTTGGTGACGGGGGAGGCATTGAGTGCGGCAGCGCCGGGAGAAGCTTCAAAGCGAAGGGGAATACCGGAAAGCGGGTTGCCGGAAGAATCACGAAGGACAACGCGGAGGGGAGCCGGCAAAGTGGTAGCTGGTGCAGCGGCCTGGGAGTCACCGGAGATGCGAGTGAGGGCAGGGCGAAGTTCGGCTAGTGTACGAACGGTATAGCTGCCTTCTGTAAAGGACTGAGCGGAAGCTGTGTTTGCGGCCCGAAGAACAACCACTCCTGCGCGGGCATTTGAGGGAACAATGCTCTCCCAGACATAGGAACCATTGGCAGCGCTGAAATCGAAGGAATCGGCGGTTGCGCCAGAGCCCTGGGTGAGGCGCAAACGGGCGTTAGCAGGGAAGCCGCCAACAGCGACACGGAAACGAGCACCGGGCAGCAGGGAAGAGGGAGTGACAGTGAGCGAGGGTTTACGTTCTTTGTCAATGATCCGGACGGCAGTGCCCTGAGTGTATTCGAGAAAAGCGCCTTCGAATTCCTGGCGAAACGCGCCTGAGGAAAGAAATTCTTCGGTGAGCGGCGCGCCAAGGGAGCCCCCGAGGAGGCCCAATTCCATATGTTTGGCAGCAATCACGCCGGAGGTGAGGATGGCACGGCCAGCCAGTGGGCCGCTCGCGAACTGAAAGAGAGCGCCGGAACGGAACAACTGGCTCGAAACCAGCGAACCAGTGAAAGTGATGCTTGAGAACCGTTCGGAGAGTGGCGGGCCGAGGGCACCGGTTTCTTGGCCAAGGGCGATCCAGCGGGAGAGGATGGCACTGCTCAGGAGGCGAACCGGCGAACCGGACAATGCGCCGTTTTCAAAGCGCTGGGTTCCTCCGGTGGAAGGGTCTGAAATGGGATAGCCGAGCGAACCGGTCAGCCCACCCAGCGCATCGAAGGAAGAGAGCAGAGAGGCTGAGACGGCATAAGCGACTGGCGTAGCGTCTGATTTGGCAAGCAGAACGCGGTTGCCTGATGGAAGCGCGATGACCTCCTGCATGTAGCCTGAGTTTGCGCGGCGAACCGGCGAAGCAATCGGAGTGCGGATCGTGAAGCGGTTGCGCTGGACTGCGTCAATAAAGGATTGGGAGATGGCCTGGGAGGGAGCACCTTCGCCAAGCGCGCAGCACTGAGAAGACACGAAAACGGCAACGCGATTGCTAGTCTTACCTTCGCTGGTGGCAGTGATCAGGGCAGAACCACCGGCGACAGCGCGAAGAGTCACGTTGGGACCGGTGCCGGTGATGGAAGCCACGCGACCGTTTGAGGTGGACCAGAAAACATCACGATCAGAGACGATGTCGCCAGCCAGAGTCTGTAGCGTGGCCTTTAGGGCAGTAGTTTGTCCTGCAGTGAGACGAATCGCGTCCTGAGGGTTGATAATGATTGAATTTACGGCGTTCTTAAGTATGGGAACACCGTTCAGTGCATACTCTACGGTACCCCCTTCAAAAGTCTGGCGGCGGCGCCCGTCAGCGAGGATCGTTTCGTCACTGATGGGCAGGCCGAGAGAACCTGAGGTGCCCTCATTCGTTTCGTAAAGCTCCTGAACCGACTTGCGGACGAAGATCAAGCGGCCGGAGAGCGAGCCGGATGTGAGGGCATAGATTGCGCCATTTTGGAAGACCTGGTAGCTGGCCTTGGTACCAAAGCGGGAAGTGGCGGTGGCAACGGAGATAACTGGCGGGCCGATCTGGTCGAAACCAATCGTATTCCAACGGGTAAATAGCGGGTCGGCCAGATTGAAGCGGGTTTCGGTGCCGCCTGCGAGCGGAGGAAGATCCCAGACGAAGATGCCGAAGTTTTTGTCAAAAATCTGGTAAGTGCCACTCAGGATGGTGTAGTTGGGCCCAGCAATATTAAAGCGTTCTGTGTCAATTTTCGGAAACCCAGCAACAGACGAACCGATACTGGACAGGGTGTAAATGGCGTAGATGGGAGGCCGGACCTGCCGGACTGTATTATTGACGTCCAGACTGGGGTCTGGGACAGCTGGGCGAATTAGCGCAGACCTTAGGCCAGTTTTCGCTGTGTCCTGAAATTCCTGGCGGAATCCTCCGACGCCATAGGCGACAACTTCGGTGAGCGGAGGAAGTGCCACCGTGAGGTTAAATTCTCTGCGCTGGTAGGCAAGAGTAAATGCCTCACCGATGGTGGTGGAGGGGGCACCCTGTCCGACCTGGATGGTGGACGTTTGGGAGAGGCAAAGGGGGGCCAAGAGCAGAATCAGCAGCTGCTTAGGGGAGAGAAAGAATAAATGCTGGCGCATCAAAGTCGATTGTGTAGGCTAACACGCGCCAGCGGAGGCAAGTTTCGGCATGTGGATTATTGATCTTTCAGGATCTTGTTCAGACGCTTGAAACGACCACGAATTTCTTCACTCGCCTCTACGACTTCAGGGATATCGTAGATCACACGAGGGGTCATGAAGATGACCAGTTCCGTGCGTTCCTTGGATTTGGAGCGATTGCCAAAGACGTTTCCGATGATCGGGAGCTTGTGGAGACCAGGGATGCCGGAAGTAGAGAAGGTTTCCGATTCCGTCATAATGCCGCCGATGGCGATGGTATCGCCGTCCTGAACCGTGACCTGAGTTTGAACAGAGCGTTGAGAGAAAGAAGGCGACTGGATTGCGGAACTGGCGGCTGGAGCAACAGGAGAGCTGATTTCCTGATTGATCATGAGGGTCACGATGCCGCTGGGGAGTACACGAGCGGTGATATTGAGATTGACACCCGCGTTGCGGCTGGATACCTGATTGGTGAATAGGGAATTGCCTCCCTGCTGGATGCCACCGGCAACGGCCTGGCTGGTAAGCGTAGGAACCTGACTACCGACATTGATACTGGCGGCGATATTGTCTGTCGCAATGATCTGGGGAGAGTTGATGACCTTAACGCGGCGCTCATCTTCTTGCGAAGAGAGGTAGAAAAGCAGTTCTCTGGACTTACCGACGAGGAGCCCGGCGGTGAGGTTGATGCCAGCCCCGGTAGAAGCACCGAGGATTTGATTGAGGTTGGTGCCTGAGCCAGCGCTGCGCTTCTGGAGGAATGCCTGCACCCCGGCAGAGAATGCTCCGGTGAGGCTGACTTCATAGATGCGCGCTTCGATGAGCACCTGGCGGGGAGGAATGTCGAGGCGGCTGAGGAGCCGGTAGATTTGGTCATACTCCGCCTGGGTAGCCTGGATCAGGAGTGAGTTGTCAAAAGGATTGGGGATGATCTTTGGGACACGAGGCATGGTCGTCAGAGGGCCGCCACCCTGTTGGCCTACAAAGCTGCCTGTGGCATCACCGGGTTTTGCGCCGGCCCCGCCTAGCATGGCACCAGATTGACCGCCGCCGTAGCCGCCCATACCGTAGCCACCGCCGCCATAGCCACCCATGCCCATACCGGGGAACATGCCCATGCCCATTCCCATGCCCATACCACCCATTCCCATGCCACCCATTCCCATGCCACCCATTCCCATGCCCATGCCGTAACCACCCATACCGCCGCCTAAACCTGTTACACCACCGCCCAAACCTGTTACGCCACCGCCAGATCCAGTGACACCACCGCCGCCTGTTGCGCCGCCGTTTGTAAAGGAACTGAGCTGGCTGGTCATGTTGATCATCATCATCATGGTCATCATGGTGGTCATCATGGCGTATGGATTGTCTTGCTGTGTTGCATAAAGCATGGTGACGGCAAGCGCAAGCGAATCGGCACGACCATACTTGACGCGGAACACAAAGTTGTCAGTGCCACCCACGGGTGCCTTAACGGCAATGTCGAGCTTGGCAATCCAGTTTTCGACTTCTTTGAAGGCCCCGGGATTTGGAGCGACAGCGATGAGAATGTTCAAACGATCAATCGGAAGAAATTGCACTCCGCTCGACTTGCTGGCCAGGGAAAGTCCCTTGAAGATCGTGGTTAGTTCGGTTGCAATTTCGGAAGGGCGGCCGTGTTCGAGTTCGAAGAGTCGAATCCGCTGATTGGCCAGAACATCGGAATCGAAGAGAGCGATCAGATCCATGGTGCGCTTGAGGTTGCGTGAATTGTCCAGCAGGAGCAACATGTTGGCGGGCTCGTAAGTAGAGACAGTTCCACCCTCGCCGAGGAAAGGGGTGATGATGGTTCTCATCTCGGTGGCAGAAGTGTATTTGAGGAAGACGAGATTGAGAATCATCTGCTCGTCGGTGGCCAATTCTTTGGATTCGGCGTTGGTACGCGGCGACATGGGCAGGCGGTTGACTTCACCAATGGGAACGATACGGAAGATGTCACCAACCTGGATCATGGCAAAGCCATTGATGCGCAGAATCGTATCGAGCAGAGAGCGAACGTCTGTAGATTTGATCTCGCCGTAAGTGTGGATCGTGACGTTCCCTTTGACTCGTGGGTCCAGGATGTAGTTGATCTTCAGAACACGAGCCAGCGTATCGATGACTTCTGTGAGCGAAGCGCCGGGCAGGTTGAGGGTGAGATTGCCGGCAGGGCTGGCGGGAGCGGCAGCCTGAGCAGCAGTTCCAGGAGGCGCGGGAGCCGGAGCGGGAGTGAGCGTCGCGGGATTCGGCGGTTGAGCAGCCGGCGCAGCCGGGGGCTGTGCAGCTTGAATCGTGAGTGCGATGAGCAGGGCGATTTGAATTCGCATTATTGTTTTACTTCTCCCTTGGGGCTGGCGAGCTGGAACAGTTCCCAGACCGCTTTTTCCGAGGCGTTGAGGTTGGTCTTTTCTTTGACCCATTCATAAGGGCCGAACGGCGTAATGCGTTTGAAGTAGAGTTTGCCGTCCTTTTCGACGACCGACATTCCAACGGGGACGTCGACCTTTTCGTCGGGCTTGCCTTCGATCATGCGCTGGACTTTGGCGTTCTCCTCTTCGGTCAGTTTTGTGAAGCCGAAGGCGGTGGAGCGGTAAATGACAGGAGTTCCGTTCTCGATGGCGCGCCAGGCACCTTCAGAGATTTTTTTTGCGCTGTAGGGGGTGCCGAGCGGGCGCCCATCCGGGTGGCGCTTGGGTGTGGCAACCTTGGGGTCAGGCTTGGAAGCAGCGACTCGCTGCTCGGTCTTGGCCGGAGCAGTTTCGGATTGCGCCGAGGCAATTGCCAGGGTGGCGGTGGTGCATAAAATGAGCAAACGTGTCATGAGAACCTCTGGATCTAGCGTGACGATTCCCAGAAACAGATGGGACCGAACGCATAGGTATAAGAAACTTTTTTGTAGCCGTCAGCCACTGTTCCGGCTGGGGAAGAATCTCCGGCAACGCAACCCTTGCGGCCCCCACCAATTTCTGGGCCGGGGGCGGCACGGACATTTTCGGGCGCGCGCTGCACGACAGGCGGCGGAGAAGCGAGGGCATTGTTGTTCACATTGGAATTGATGCGCTCAGGTGCCTGGGACGTAGAATCCTGAAGACGCGGGCGCAACTCATCCATCGTGCGGGTAAGGGACTGGCCTTCCCACTCGAAAGTAATTTCCTTCTGATTTGCCGCGAGCAAAGTGAACTCGCCGATTTTCTCGCCAAGCTTGTAGCCCTGCTGTTGGAGGCGATCAAAAGACATAAACACCGTAGGACCCATTCCAAGATCCATGACGCCGTAGACTCCGGGAAAGTTTGGCATTTTCTTTGGCGGCGGCTCGGGCGGCTTCTCAATGATGATGTTGGGGTTGCGGTCACGGGCAAAGAGGAACCGTTCGGCGAGCTCAATGTACTGGCTTGGCTGGAGCTTCAACGGCGTTGAAGGCAAGGGAGGAATTGTGGGCGTGATCTGCAGCGAGGTGACCGGGCGAACGGCGAGCAACAGAGCTTCGCGCTCACGAGCTTCTATCCAACGGCGGCGCATTTCAAAGCCACCGGCAACCAGCACTGCCAGGAGAACAAGATTAAGGAGAATGATAGAACGGTTCATCCGCGATTGGCTCCCTTCGGCGCTGTCAGCAATTTTTCGGGAGCGAGGCCAACGAAAGTCATAGAGACTGTGATGCGTTTTTGCTTGGAGTCGGGGCTCGAAATTCGCAAGTCTCGCCAGGATAGGAATTCAGGTTGAGAAGCAATGTCGGTAAGGAGATTCGCCAAGCCTTCGATGCGGCAATCGAAATTCACATTCAGAGCGATTTCCGAGTAGCTGCCACTGGGCTGCACTGTGCCGATGTCGGTACCACGGATTTCAACCGCAGGCCCCTGTACGCGGGCGATGCGGCGAAAAATCTGATTCAACAGCGCCTGGGCCTGAGCAGGCGTGTCCGCCTGAATGAGGCGCTTTTCCCAAACGGCCAGACTGGCATCCGTAGCCTTCCTGGCGTCCTGGCGATTGGGTAGCGTCGCGGC
>JANXLY010000105.1 GCA_025354885.1 Acidobacteriota bacterium
AGCGATTGAGTCTGGGCAGCATGGCCTAAAAAAACGTTGGTCCCCTCGTTTGCAGCGCGGAGACCAACCATTTGCCGCAATCGCCTTTAAGGATTTGTTTGTGGAAAGAAGTTTTCCGGCACGTCGACATGCTCAACGCCAAAGAGTTGTGTCTTCGCTGGATCCACAGTCACCCGCACGCAGTGGACATCCGTGCTGCCGGGTACTTCGATACGAATCAGGTTGTCGATGGTCAGGCCCGAACGAGCGCCAATCAGAGGCTTGTCGTAATGGAATTCGTGCGAATCTCCGTGGATCAAAAGCACAGGCCGCTTGTAGGTAATCACTTCGTCTTCGATCACGAAGAAGCTGTCGCGTGCGCCCTGTTCGGCCAGATCCGCTACGCGAACGCGAATTCCAGTGAAGCCCGGATTGATCTGCATCACCAGCACGACTCCGGCGAAATTGTTATCCCTCGCTACGCTGAAGATCGTCTTCAGCCAGTTGAAGTTGGCATGGGTTCTTTCGCGCCATTCGATATCATTCGCTGCATTGCGCCCGAAGTTGTTGTTGCTGCCAATGATGTGCACGGTAGCGAACAGGATATTGCCCTGGCTCCACATGGAGTTCTCAACGTACTTGAAGTAGCGGCGGTCTTCGCTCTGCTGGCTGAGCGTAATTTTCTTTTTTCCGAGGCTTTGATTGTCCGGGTACAAAATGCGGCGCAGATAATCCAGTCGTTCGAGGGAATCGTAGCTGCCATTATTTTCGCGGTGGCAATCGGTCCATTCATTGTCGCCGGGGGTCAGGATCATCGGCATTTCAAATTTGTTGAAGTCGTCTCTGCGGCTCGTGTAGGTTGCGTTGTCGCAAGCCGCACTGCCCGACTTGATGTCGCCTGCATGCACGAGAAACTGCAATGCGGTCGAGCGGTTGATGGAGCTTTGCAAGGCAGGCCATTTTGCGATTCCTGCTGCCCCGTAGTGCTGGTCGCCGATGGCAGCGAATTCAAAGCGCTGGGCAGTCGGCTTATGCCGGTCGAGCAAAGTGCGGAGAATCGCCGGATCTGGCCCACTCGGGCCAGCTTGCGAATACGCTGAAATGCTGACAAGCACCTGAGCCGCTGAAAGTCATTCCGCCCGCCCCGGGCCAGCTTGCGATTACGCTGAAATGCTGACAAGAGTTAACGAAAATAGTAAGCGTCGAATCATAGTTAGATCCGAAGCTAGCAGGCAAATACTTCATCCCGATGACGAATGGGCTTCAGTTGTGTTTGCCACTGGCAAGATTTTCGAGAGCCTCGCCGGAGAGGCGAAAGACGCTCCAGTCCGCAAGGGGCTTTGCGCCCAGGCTTTCGTAAAAACCGATGCTGGGCGTATTCCAGTTCAAGACACTCCACTCCACGCGTCCGCAGCCCCGCAACTGAGCCAGTCTCGCGAGATGCAGCAGCAGTGTCTTGCCAATGCCTTTGCCACGCAATTCAGGGCGAACGTACAAATCTTCGAGGTAGATTCCGGGCTGCCCAAGAAAGGTGGAAAAGGTATGGAAAAAGAGTGCGAAGCCGGCTGCAATCCCATCCCACTCTGCGATCACAACTTCGGCTTTTGGATGTTCGCCGAAGAGGTGGAGATCGAGATCGGCCTCATTGGCTACACAAGATTCGCGGAGCTTTTCGTATTCGGCCAGTTCACGGATGAAGGCGAGAATCTGAGAGAGGTCAGCACGTGTCGCAGGACGTAAATGAATGCTCATAGTTTATGGAAGGCGGATGAGGTTCCAGCCAACACGGCGCAGCGAATCGGCGTCGAGAGTCCAGCGCGTATCGAGAACATTTTTTTGCCGTACGACATCTCCCAGCATGGCCCAATCGAGTTCGCGATATTCGTTCCATTCGGTGGCGAGCACCACGGCGTCGCTTTCGCGCATCGCCTCTTCTGCGGTGTCGCATAAGACGCTGGCGAGATCGGGGTGTTCGATACGGAAGCGCTCCATGGCAATCGGATCATGAGCGTGCACGATTACACCGCGGCTTTGCAGGCGGCGGATGATATCGATGGCCGGGGCGTCGCGCAGGTCGTCTGTGTTGGGTTTGAAGGCAAGCCCGAGCACGGCAATGTTTCGTCCCTTGATGATCTTCAAAATGTCGAGCAAGCGCTCGATCACTTTTTCGCGCATTGCGAAGTTCACCTGGCGAGCAGCCTCTACAATGCCCATCCCGAGCCCGTATTCTTTTGCGGTTGCGGACAATGCGGCAGTGTCTTTTGCAAAGCAACTGCCACCCCATCCGAGGCCAGCGCTTAGAAAGCGGTTGCCGATGCGGCTGTCGAGGCCCATGCCACGGGCAATGTGCTGGATGTCGGCACCGACCCTTCCGGCAAGCAGACCAATTTCGTTGATAAAACTGATCTTGGTGGCGAGAAATGCATTCGCAGCGTACTTGATCAATTCGGCACTGGCGAGATCGGTGGATACGAGTGGCACCGCACTGAAGCCTTCACGCCGCGGACAGAAGGCCGGGGCGGGAAAGGTCTGGTCGATGACCGGACGGTAGAGCCGGTAGAGAGTTTCGAGGGCCTTGCCCTGATCTGCCCCAATTACGATTCGATCCGGATAGAGAGAGTCGAAAATTGCTGAGCCTTCACGCAAGAATTCGGGATTCGAAGCTACAGCAAAATCGGTATGCAGGCCGGCAGCTTTCTGGGATTCGCGAATCAGTGCTCCAACCCAGTTGCCACTGCCAATCGGCACTGTGGACTTGTTCACAACAACCGTGAACGACGCGCTCAAGTATTTACCCAGGCTTTCGCTGGCACTGCGAAGGTACTGGAGATCCGGCTGTCCGTCGGGTAAGCTGGGAGTCCCTACGGCAATGAAAATGACTTCCGCATCTGGAATTGCATCTTCGTATTTGCTGGTGAAGTGAAGCCTGCCTTTGGCGGCATCGAGCAAATCTTCGAGCTGCGGCTCGAAGATTGGAATCTGCCCGGCGCGCAAGGCATTGACCTTGCTCTCATTGACGTCCAGGCAATGTACTTCATGTCCGACAAATGCAAGGCACACGCCGGTTGTCAGGCCCACGTAGCCGGTTCCGATGACAGCGACTTTCATCTTACGGCTCGACTTTCACCTGATTGACAACGCTGGTGACGCCCTTCACTTTTTTCACCACACTATCGATCTTTTGCCGTGAACGTTCTTTGTCAACACGGCCCTGCACGGTCACTGCGCCATTCTTCACTTCGACCGTCAAAGCGCCACCTTTGATATCCGGATCGTTAGCGAGCTTCATGCGCACCTGGTCATAAACCGTCCCGTCCGTAATCTTTTTCTGCTCTGCGGCCGGCAGCAGCATGGCCGCCAGCATAGCCAACATCAATATGATTCGCTTCATTTGCCCTCACTCGTATTCTGCCATCCCAATTCGTTCAGAAACGATTCATTCTCTCGCCACTTTGGTTTTACTTTCACAAAGAGCTCGAGGAAAAATTTACGACCCAGCATTTCTTCAAGCTGGATTCTTGCCCCTGTACCAATCTTTTTGATCATCGCTCCATTTGCACCGATCAGGATCGGCTTCTGGCCTTCGCGCTCCACGACAATGCTTGCCTGCACCACAGTGACGTTGGATTTGTCTTCCCATTTTTCAACAATCACTGCAACGCTGTGCGGAACTTCTTCGCCTGTAAGCCGCAGGATCTGCTCGCGGACCACTTCTGCGGCGATATTCTTCTCCGGCATGTCGGTCAGATAATCTTCCTCAAAGCGAGCCTCCCCCTCGGGCAGCCGGGCAAGAATTGCACGCTTCAATGCTGCCACTCCCTCGCCTTTACTGGCCGAGACCGGGAAGAGTTCGTCAAACTCAAATACGCTCTGAAAGGCCTCAAGCCGGGGCAGCAGCAATCTTTTGTCGTCGATCAGGTCTACCTTGTTCAAGACGAGAAAGGCAGGAACCGCATTGGCATCTCTCGCCCGGCGTAAAGTATCGAGAGCCTGCTTTTCTTCTTCCGGAACTTCGCCGCTGGCAGACAGCATTTTTGCATCGGCTACATAGAGCAGCAAATCTTTGCCCTCGAGCGAGGCGCGCACGCTTTGCATCATTCGACGATTGATCAGTGTGTCGCTGCGGTGAATGCCGGGTGTATCGAAAAAGACAATCTGTCCTTCCTTTTCGGTAGCAACTCCCATGATGCTCGACCTCGTCGTCTGCGGCTTGGCCGAAACGATTGCCAGCTTGGTGCCCAGTAGCGCGTTCAAAAGCGTACTCTTGCCTGCGTTGGGCCGTCCGGCGATTGCCACGTGGCCAAACTTCGACTTATTCTTCGCTTTTTGTCTTCTCGGCATCTACTTCCTCTTCTAAACTCGTGGCCCGGCAAAGCCGAACCTGTTCCACTCTGCGCTCGTCGCTCGACAGGATCTCAAGCCGCACACCATGGCGCTCGATCACTTCACCTGCCTTGGGAACCCTGCCGAACCATTCCGTAGCGAGGCCTCCGACGGTGGTTGCTTCCGTTTCCTCATCCGGGCTGAATTCTAGCAAATCCCGCAAATGATCCACATCAAAGCTTCCTGCAACAACAAAACTTCCATTCGCTTCTGTGATCAAGTCGTGGCCCGGCTCATGTTCATCCCGAATCTCACCAAACACGATTTCGACCAGATCCTCCATCGTTGAGAGGCCAGCGGTGTTGCCATACTCATCGACTACGATTGCCATATGGTTGCCGTCGTGCTGCATCTCTTTCAGCAGGTCGGTCACCAGCTTCGTCTCGGGAACAAATGCGATGGGCCGCTGCAGGTCGGCTGCCTTCATCCCGGCACGATCCTCATCTTCCACTTCGAACATGTCCCGCACGTGGACAAATCCGGTAATCTTGTCGATATCGCCCTCGTACAATGGAATGCGCGAAAACTGTTCGTGGATCACGAGGCGGCGCAATTCTTCCAGCGTCTTGGTACCGTCCATCGCGACAATATTAGGTCGTGCCGTCATCACTTCACGAACCCGCTTGTCGCCAAAAGCAACCACCGACTGAATCAGTTTTTTGTCGCCCTCTTCAATGAGCCCTTCTTCTTCGCCTGCGGCAATGAGAGCTTCAATTTCTTCTTGCGGACTGGCACCGTCTTCAAGACTTTCAGAAGGCTTGCTGATTTCGGCCAGGGTTTCTGCAAAGCTCAACAATGCCGCAAACGGACCCATCAATAGCGCCATAAATCGCAGCAGGGGAACGAACGGCCCAAGAATTTCGCCCGTTGCGCGGCGATACATCAATTGAGGTATCAGATAGGAAAACACTGCCATCGAGAGCAGTGCGACAGAGATCCCCTGCATGATGTCGAGGACCGGAGTGGGTCCTCCATCACTCAGGAAAAATGCAAGCACCCCGATGCAGACCAGCAAGCCATGTTTGTAAAGGCTGAACACGAGTGCTGCATGATCGGTCTCCATGCCTATTCTCGGAGCGATGATTTCCTTGAAGTGTTCGAGCGCCGCAAAGTCTCGTGCCCTCAGGCGCATGCCTTCGAGGTAGAGCAACTGCACAAAGGAAAACAGCATCAAGGCTAGCAGCGACGCGATGTAAACTGCGACCCAGAACATCGTCATCGCCTGCTCCGTTCGATCAAGCCCGCAGGCAAGTCGAGGGCTTTGCGCCATTTCGTCTCAAGCCGTTTCATCTCCCCACCATCTTTTTCGTGGTCCATTCCGGACAGGTGGAGTGCCCCGTGCAGCATCAGGATCTTGAGTTCTTCCAGCAGAGTATGGCCTTGTTCGATTGCCTGCTCGCTAGCTCTCTGGAGCGAAATGGCGAGCTCACCTAACTCTCCCGTTTCGCCGCTCGGAAAGCTCAATACATCGGTTGGAAAATCATGCCCGAGAAATTCTTTGTTCAATTGATGCAAATGCGCATCGTCGCTCAGAAGGCAAACAATGGTTCGGCCTTCGAGCACCTTGTCACTCAACTCTTTGGCGAAGGCGCGCAATGCTGCCCGCTCCTCTTTAGGGAGCGGTTTGCGGAACAGGATGGAAGATCGTTTGCCCATCAGGCTTCTGGTAAATCTAAAGGAGCACCAGGGGTGATACTCGCAGCAGCTGCCACGGCGGGCACCGGCTCGTCCAGCTTTAAATGCAGCTGTCGACCTATGCCTGTCTTCTCTGAATAACTTTCGTAAGCGCGAACAATCCGCTGCACCAGACTGTGCCTCACGACGTCCATATCGTCGAAGTGGATGAACGCAACTCCCGTTACGTTCTTCAATATTTCGATCACTTCAATGAGTCCGCTTCTTTTGCCCCCGGGAAGATCGATCTGTGTGATGTCCCCGGTGACGACCATTTTTGAATTGAAGCCCATACGTGTGAGAATCATTTTCATCTGATCGGGCGTACAGTTCTGGCTTTCATCAATGATGATGTAAGCGTCGTTGAGGGTTCGTCCACGCATGAAGGCGATCGGCGCCACCTCGATCGTGTGTTTTTCGAGCAATTTTTCGACTTTGTCGGCTTCGATCATGTCGAACAACGCATCGTAAAGAGGACGTAAATACGGGTCTACTTTTTCCTGCAGGGTTCCGGGCAGGAAGCCAAGCTTTTCTCCAGCTTCGACAGCGGGGCGAGTCAGGATAATGCGGCTCACCTGTTTGTTCATCAGAGCAGAAACGGCCATTGCCACAGCGAGGTAGGTCTTGCCTGTTCCCGCCGGACCAATGCCGAAGGTCAGATCATTCTTTTCGATTGCTTCGAGGTAACGCCGCTGGTTTACCGTCTTTGGTGCAAGAATTTTCTTGCCGAAACTACGCTGCCGACCGCTTAGGTAGAACGATTGCAGGGTAGTCTGATCTTCGACAGTTACAGAACGTAGAAAATTGTTGAGATCGACATTCGAGAGGATATGCCCCTCATTCTGGAGGAAAAGATAATCCTCGAATATAGAACGGGCGCGCTCCACAGCAAGATCATCGCCATCAATCTCCAGATTGTCGTGACGCAGAAAGGTACGAACGCCAAGATTGCGTTCCAAAAGACGAATGTTTTCGTCTCGGGTGCCAAAAAAGGACTCTATGCCCTTGCTAACCGGAACATTGATCTTCAACCCTTATTATTATAGAGGAATATCTCCTGAAGCGTTGCAAGGGTGAAGAGTTCACAATTCTTTACACGTCTTTTTGGATCAACCCTCTAACTTCTTCGTCCTATCATTCGTCAGGACTTTATAGATGCTAACTATCGCTTCCATTTTCAGAATGTCCATCCTTGGTATTTTAGGTGCCTCGCTTTGGGCGCAAGCCCCGGCACCCAAGCCTGTGGTTGGTACCGTCTTCGCGGCAGATGCCGCCGCCCGCACGCTCTCAATCAAAGCCGATGACGGATCGGAAACAAAGGTGAAGGTTGCCGAAACCGCCCGTGTTTCGCAGGTCCCGCCCGGAGAAACATCCTTGCAGAAGGCCACGCCAGTTGAATTGACGGTTGTCGGGATTGGTGACCGCGTGATTGCGCGGGGTCCGATTGCTGACGGCATCCTGAACGCGACGCTGGTCGTTGTAATGAGCAAGACGGATATTGCGAAGAAGCAGCAACAGGAACAGATGCTCTGGACGACCAAGGGTGTTTCTGGCATGGTCACTGCAGTGGACAAAGCTGCCAACACAGTGACGATCAACTATCGCGGCGCCGAAGGCGTAAAGCCGATGAAGATCACGATTGCTGAAAAGGCGAATGTGAAGCGGTATTCGGAAGGCAGTGTAAAGTTTGCGGATGCGGTTGTCAGTTCGATTGGCGATATTGATGTGAACGATCAGGTGCGGGCGCTTGGGGTGAAGAGTGCAGACGGCCTGGCTTATCAGGCGGATCAAGTGGTGAGTGGTGCATTTCGCAACATTGCCGCTACGGTCAAGAGTATCGATCTTGCCAATGGTGTGATTGAAGTGATCGACCTCGACACGAAGAAGCCGCTGCAGGTCAGAGTGGGTAAAGACGCCAGTCTGAAGAAGCTGGCGCCGATGGCAGCCTCAATGATGGCGATGTCGATCAACGGCGGTATGCCTGGGATGGCTGGAATGGGCGGTGGGCGCGGCGCTGGTGCGCCGGGTGCGCCGGGTGCTGGCGGTGCTCCTGGTGCTGGTAGTGGAGCAGGTGGCGGCCCACCGGCCGGAATGTCCATGCGGCCTCCACAGGCTGCAGGTGCCGAAGGTGCAGGCGGTCCTCCCAGTGCAGGCGGTCGGCCCAGTGCAGGCGGTCCTCCCAGTGCAGGCGGTCCTCCCAGTGCAGGCGGTCCTCCCAGTGCAGGCGGTTGGCCTGGTGCAGGCGGTCCCGGAATGGGCGGTCCTGGCGGCGGCATGCGTCGCGGCGGCGGCGACATGATGGGCATGGCGATTGATCGTTCTCCTGCCATTCAACTCTCCGATCTGAAGAAAGACGATCCGCTGATCTTATCGGTCAGCAAAACAAAAGAACCAAACAAGGTGGTTGCCATTACCATCCTTGCCGGAGTCGAGCCCATTCTGGCTACTCCGGCGAACGGGTCTCGCGCCTCGCAGCTCGGCACCTGGAACCTGGACGGCGGCGCTGGCATGATGGGCGGCGGTGGTGGTGGCGGTGGAATGGGCGGCCCTCCCCAGTAACGAGCCAGCTCTCATTTCTGTTCTGTCCAGTCTGTTCTGTCAAACGATTTATAAATTCGAAATTCTTGCTTTAGGAGCAACCATGACCTCCCATAGTCGATTACTGTCCTTATTCCTTGGCCTTGCCGCAATTTGCGCAATGGCTTTTGCCCAAGCCCCTACGGGCTCCGTTTTGAAAGGCGTTGTCACCGATCCATCGGGGGCCGCAATACCAGGAGCATCCGTCACCGTTAGCGGTACAGGAGGATTTGTCAAAGTGACTTCCTCGGACGCTGATGGTAAATTCAGCGTCGCCGCAATCCCAGGTGGAGTCTACACGATTCGTGTTGCTTCTACTGGCTTTACCCTTTTCGAGCAAACAAAGTTCGAGATTTTGAGCGGAAAGCAGATCTCTATCAATGCCAAACTGAACATCGAGTCCTCCAAACAGGAGATCACCGTCACCGATACCATTTCGATCGACCTCGATCCTTCTAGCAATGTTGGTGCCTTGGTGCTCAAAGCCGAAGACCTTGCCATGCTCTCGGACAACCCGGATGATCTGCAGGACGAACTGAACGCTCTTGCCGGCCCGGCTGCGGGCCCGAATGGCGCTCAGCTCTTTATCGATGGTTTCTCCGGCGGACGTCTCCCACCCAAAGCCTCTATTCGCGAAATTCGCATCAACTCCAATCCCTTCTCGGCCGAATATGACCGCATCGGTTTTGGACGAATCGAGATTTTCACCAAGCCCGGTTCGGATAAGTTTCGTGGACAATTTTCCTACAACGCCGGCAACAACATCTTCAATTCACGCAATACTTTTGCTCCGACAAAGCCCGATGCCTATCAGAACAGCATCAGCGGCAGCATCAGCGGGCCACTCACTAAGAAATCCAGCTTCGCTCTCGATGTTGATACCCGCATGAACGAAGATGCCAGCCTGATTAACGCCCGTACGATCAACAGTTTTTTTCAGCCGGTGTCCATTGTCCAGAACGTTGCCAACCCCACGCGCTTTCTTACCATTTCGCCGCGCGCTGACTTTCAACTGAGTGCAAAGCACACACTCACCAGCCGCTACACCTACCAGCGCAACACCAGTGACAACGGCGGCATCAGTACCTTTACACTGCCCACTCGGGCCACCAATTCCGAGGGCCACAATCAACAGGTACAACTCACACACACCTGGATTGCCGGTGCCCGGCTGATTAACGAAGATCGTTTTCAGTTCGTCTCAAGCGCCAGTGATCAGTTCGGACAATCCAACACGCCCTCGATCAACGTTCAGGATGCCTTCAATGGTGGCGGTGCTACTTTCAGCAGCAACTACACGAAGGAAAAGCGCTTTGAATATTCAAACATTACTTCCTACACGATCAAGAGCCACCTGCTTAAATTTGGTGGCCGTGTGCGTCACGTGGATCAAAACGACCAAAACACAAATGGCTACAACGGCAGCTATACCTTCCAGACTCTGAACGCTTATGCGATTACCGAGCAAGGTCTGGCGAACGGTCTTTCCATCGCGCAGATCCGTCTTCTAGGCGGTGGTGCCCAGCAGTTCAGCCTCTCAGCCGGTATCCCCCGACAAAGCATCGGCCAACTCGATGCCGGTCTTTTTCTACAGGACGAATGGCGCGTTCGCCCTAACTTCAGCCTAAGCAGCGGGATTCGTTTTGAGAGCCAGAGCAACATCTCAAGCAAGATGAATTTCGCACCGCGCATCGGCATGGCTTACGGGTTGGGCAAGAGCGCCAACGGCCGCCCGCCGAAGACAGTTCTCCGCGCTGGAGCCGGCTTCTTTTATGACCGTTTTTCAGAAGACCTCACGCTCGAGTCCCGCCGTCTCAACGGTATCGTGCAACAGCAGTACATCGTGAGTGCGCCCAACTTCTATCCGAACATTCCTCCGGTCAGCGAACTGCAGGGCTTTGCCCGCCTCGGTACGACTCGTCTGGTCGATCAAACGCTTCACAATCCTTATCTCTTTCAGACCAACCTTGGTGTGGAGCGTGCGTTGCCCCGCAACATTACGCTCGGCATCAACTACAACCACTCCATCGGCATCCATCAGTTGCGCAGCCGCAACATCAATACGCCGCTTCCAGGTACTTACAATCCGCTCACTCCGCTCACGGCGGTTTATCCCTACGGTGCTGCCGCCGGCAATCTTTACCTCTACGAATCTACGGGACGCTTCATCCAGGATCAGCTCGTGATTAACACCAGCGCCCGCATCAATCCCAAGGTCACTTTGTTTAGCTATTACACGCTGGGCAAGGCCCGCGGAAACACCGATCGTGCCGGAACTTTCCCGAATGACACTTACAACGTGTCGCAGGAATGGGGCCGCAACAGTTTTGATGTTCGCCACCGGGCTTTCGTTGGCGGCTCGTTCCGCCTGCCCTATGCGGTCAGCCTCAGCCCCTTCATGATCATCAGCAGCGGAGGTCCTTTCAACATCGTTACCGGTCGTGACGTGTACGGAGACAACCAGCTCAACATTCATCGCCCCGGGATCGCCAGTGGTCCCGGCCCTGGAATCATCTTCTACGATGGCCGTTACCTCGACTCGAACCCCAAATCTGGTCAGGAAATTCTCGCCCGCAATTCGGGTCAGGCTCCTGGTCAGTTCAACCTCAATCTGCGCCTGAGCCGCACCTGGGGCTTTGGCGGAGAACCCAAGGGCGCCGAGCAAGACCCCATGGGCATGATGATGCGCCAGGGCGGCGGCGGTGGTGGTGGTGGAAACCGGGGCGGTGGTGGTGGCGGCGGTGGAATGATGGGCGGCATGGGTGGCGGACATGGGGGCCCTCCTGCCGGCATGTTTGGTTCACAAAGCAGCCGTTACAACATCACGTTGAGCCTGCAGGCTCAGAACGTAACCAATCAGGTGAATCTGGGTGCTCCAGTTGGCACCATGACTTCTCCGCTCTTTGGGATCTCCAACTCCACCGGTGGTGGCTTTGGCCCTGGCGGCGGTGGTGGTCCTGGCCGCGGCGGTGGCAGTTCCGCGAATCGCCGCCTCCAGTTCAGCTTGCGATTCAGTTTCTAATCTCTTCGTACGTTTCGTTCTCTTGAGATCGGGGCATGCGAAACGCGCCGGCCTCCACCCCGTGGCCGGCGCGTTGCCTATTTTGGCCGACCAGTCGCCTGAGCCTCTACGAGTGCGGTAGCATTCTCGCACATTTGCTGTAGCCAAGTTCGGTTCCCCTGCGTCTCAACTGCATTGACTGAGGTGGCGTGGAGGACTATCATTTAGGTAGCTCCCGAAGTCTGTGTTTGTAAGGGAAAACAGTATGAAAGTAAAGCGCTTAATCCAATTTATCGTCGGCTCCTCACTCGCCTTGTCGCTTGTGACCATTCCGGCGGCCGCGCAAAAGACCAAAAAGAAGGACGCCGAGCAGGGGGAACGCGAAACCATCGCCAAGCCTCTCAGCGACCGCGAGAAGAAAAAGCGCGAGGACAAGCTGAGGAAAGAGCTCGAAACTCCCTTCCGCAAATGGCTCAACGAAGACGTTTTCTACATCATCACGGATGAAGAAAAAACTTCCTTCAAACGCATGAGCACCGACGAAGAGCGCGAACAATTCATCGAGCAGTTCTGGCTGCGCCGCGACCCCACGCCCGACACCCAGGAGAACGAATACAAAGAAGAGCATTACCGCCGCATCGCCTATTCGAATGAGCGATTCGCGAGCGGCATCCCGGGCTGGAAAGCCGACCGTGGCCGCATCTACATTACCTTTGGCCCGCCAGACGAAATTGAAGATCACCCGAGTGGCGGCACTTATCAGCGTCCGATCGAAGAAGGCGGAGGCACTACCTCCACCTTCCCGTTTCAGAAATGGCGCTATCGCTACATTGACGGCATCGGCAATGACGTCATGATCGAATTTGTAGACACCACCATGACGGGCGAATTCCGCATGACCATGGACCCGTCTGAAAAAGACGCCCTCCTTTACGTCCCCAATGCCGGACTCACCATGTATGAGCAGATGGGAATGTCGAGTAAGAATGACCGCTTTACGCGTACTGACGGTACCCGCCTCGGCACTGGCAACCAGGCTCTCCCACAGCGCATGAACCAGTTCGAGCGCCTGCAGCAGTTTGCGCTCCTGCAGAAGCCGCCGGCCGTCAAGTTCAAAGATCTTGAGGCCAGTGTCAATTCCAAGGTCACCTTCAACGTGCTTCCGATTCTGGTGCGTACCGACTTTGTGCGCCTGACGAATTCGACGGTAATGACCTACATCACCATCCAGATGAACAAAGGCGATCTGCAGTTCAAGAACACCGATAACATCGCCAAGGCCATGGTCAATATCTATGCGCGCATCACCTCGATGACCCGTCGCGTGGTGAACGTCTGGGAAACCCCGGTTGTGATCGAAACGCCCTCGCAAATGCTTGCCGAAGCTTCTAAAGGCAAGGCCATCTATCAGAACGCTGTTCCGCTACCTCCCGGCACCTATCGTGTAAATGTAGTCGCCAAGGACATTGTTGGCGGCAACATGAACAATTACGAGATGGCGATCACCGTGCCTCGCTTTGAAGATGAGCGCCTCGGTGCATCCAGCCTGATCCTTGCTGACCTGATCGAAAAGGTTCCTACCAAGAACATTGGTGCTGGCCAATTCGTCATCGGTACTTCGAAGGTTCGGCCGCGTCTGAACGACAGCTTCATGCAGAGCGAGAAGATGGGCATCTATCAGGCCCTCTACAATTTCTCGCCTGACGAAAAAACCCAGAAGCCGAAGGGCAGCGTTGCTTACGAAATTTCAAAGGCGGATGGCGGCGAGAAAGTTGTCGAATTTACCGAAGCGTTGTCCGATATTCCAGGCGCTTCCGCTACCCAGATCACAATTGAAAAACTCCTGCCCCTTCAAAGTTTCGCTCCAGGGCGATATACTCTCAAGCTGAAGGTAACAGACGAGAACAGCAATCAGTCTCTAGTCCAGACCGCGAACTTTAGCGTCACGGTCGATACTGCCACCCGCGCCAGCCTGAAGGAGTAGTCAAGCACACTCATATGCGGTTGCGAACGCCTCATCGTTCCGCGACATTCTTGCCCAGCATGGCGCTGGCATCGCTAATGCTGTGCGCTCCGCTCGAAGCCGCCACGGTTGCCAAATTCACCGGTCGTATCGTTGGCATGGTGAAAGGAGCAGGGGGAGTCGCGCAAATGGGCGCAACCGTCCAGCTTCTCAATCGTTTTGAAAAGCCGCTGCTTCGCGCGCTTACCGATGAACACGGCGCTTTTGTTTTCGAATCGCTCGGCCCGGAAACTTACGGCATCCGCGTTTCCCTGTCGAGTTTTGTACCTGCGATGCGAGCCAACATCCAGATCGGTCCTGGCTCCGAACGTTATCTGGCCATTCAACTCGCGAATCTCTTCAGTAGCATCGAGATTTTTTACACCCCGCCGCCCGGTACTTTTTTGATGAGCGAAGACTGGCGCGCCGCGCTGCGTGGATCGCTCTCTACCAGGCCTATCCTTCGTGCTTTGCCCAGTTGGGACCCCAATCCCAGCCGACGCACTCCCCAAGCCTCTCGTCTCTTTACCGACACGCGCGCCCTTGTACAACTCTCCAGTGGAGACTCGCCAACGAATTTTTCCTGGGGTTCGCAAACCGATCTTGGGACCGCGTTTGCCGTCGGCACCTCTTTGCTGGGCCGCAATCAGGTCCAGTTCTCCGGCAACCTCGGCTATGGCCTCGCAAGTGGCATTCCTGTCGCCGGCTTCCGCACCACCTACCGGCGTAGCGTCAACGCTCCTACGGGCTTCGACGTTCCCAATCCCCAATTCAGTCTCACCGTGAGGCAGTTGTTTCTGCCCATCCGCGCTGGTCAGGGGCTTGCTGGGGCAAGCAGCGGCGCTCCAATCCTGCGTACCGTTAGCGCCACCTTTGCAGACCGCTGGCAGCTCAATGATTCCCTCCTGCTCGAATATGGCGCTTCGATGGATAGCGTTCAGTTTTTTGAACGTCTGAACTACCTCAGCCCCTTTGCCCGCCTCACATGGGATGGTAAAACGATAGGCACAGTCAAGGCTGCTTTCTCCAGCGGTTTCCCCCCCGTTGACATGCTGATCAGAGGGCAAGGCGAAGACGTCGAGATGCAGCGGCAGCTCTCTGGCCTTGCACTCTTCCCCAGAATTACCCGTCGTGGAGGAACAACGCAGGTGCAGCGTGTTGAGAATTTTGAGCTCGGCTACACGAAGAAATTTAGTGTCGGCGAAATCTTTGCTGCTGGTTACCGCGAAGGCGTCTCTAATGCCGGCATTGCCGTGATCGGCGCTCCTTCCGAGCTGCTCGGCCAGGAACTTGTCCCCGATCTCGCCTCAAACGCAAGCATATTCAACATCGGTGGATATCACCGTACCGGTTTCTTCAGCGGCTGGACGCAGAACCTTCCCGGAAGCTGGAAACTCTCAACCGGCTATGGCCTGGGCGGCATCCTGCGCACCGATCAACGTGGCTTTGACTTAACCGATGCTCCCACAAGCCAGGCAGGTGCGATTCGAAGTGGAATTCATCGCAGCCAGAAAAGCTTTGCCAGCATGCGGCTCAATGGCACTCTCCCCAAGATGGGCACCCGCCTGTACGGCAGCTATCTCTGGACAGACTACCGTGCCCTCACCCCTTTCCACACTTCCTTGACCAGTCACGGCTTGGCTGAGGCCGGGCTCAACTTGGGGATCCGTCAACCGATTCCAAGCTTTTTTGGCATACCAGGGCGTCTGGAACTCAACGCCGAGATGCGCAACATGCTCGCCCAGGGCTACATTCCAGTCACAACGCCGAACGGACAAACCATGTGGCTGATTCCCACTCCCAAGCAAGTCCGCGGCGGCCTCAGCTTCATCTTCTAAGGCAGTGTAAACGCGTTTGAAACCGCGTTGCCAATGCGCAATACTGCCTCGCCTTTCAACGCCAAGTCTCCCTGAAAGTGGACCTCATCATTCCATTCGATTCCCTGCTCCCGCCGCACCAAAAGAGCTGGAAATACTTTCCCCTGCCATACCAACTCTGCGCCGTTCGCCCCATGCATTCCACTCCCGTGCAGAATCAATCGGCCATTGCGCCTCGAAGTCACCGCTTCCCCTTGCGCATTGCTGTTTCGCGTCCAGATTGCCGGAACAACCTTTGCAATCTCGATGCGGGCCCTGTGCCCACCAGGGTCGAGAATCAAACTCATCGTACCGGTCTTGGCTTCTCGGGCATCACAAAATTGATCTATCCAACTACACTGGAAAGGACGCGAGCCTCACGCCGCGCTCCTCCACTGTCCAGGGTCCAGATCTTCATGCCCTTTTCAATTTGTTTCCCGTAAAGTATCGTCACTGCGCCAGGCGCGCCCAAAGGCGCTCCCGATGGTCCAACAGCCACAACTTCACCCTCATTGACATTCCACAAAGAGTACTGCACCAGCTCACCCATCCCCCGTCGCAAATCGGGCTCAACACATTTCCAGGGCCCAAAAATCACGGTTGGCTCATAACTTGAAAAGTCCTGAATCAACCACCCTGGGGCAAAGAAATCTGCAAACCAGCCTATCTTGTGTTCCGCAAAATAATCCAGTGCATGCATTACCATTTCGCTGGCATCCTCCGGATCGTTGGGAACGCTGCGGCGGGCAAGACTGTCCCGACTCGGGTCCAATCCCCAGGAGCGCACGGCGATGGGTAGAGTCTGAGCTGGTTTTCCATAATGCTGATCCCGGGCATCGTCCACCTGGTCGCGATCAAAATGGCTCTCCACCGTCCAGATCCATTCGCCTGCCGAAAGCTTCGCACGGGCTTCCAGTGGCACATAGTTGGCCCTCTGATGCCCCGTGCGCGCAACGCGAGTGCCTCCTCCGCATTTCGGGCCTCGCTCCTTCCTGCTGGCGACAACAGCGGCGGGCCTTTGTCCCCCGAACTGTACAAGACTTTCAAGCCCACCGTCTCCGCATCTCTCAAAATGAGCCTCAGCAAATCGACGTCGTGGACCTCACCAACAAGCCGTATCGCATCCAATTGCCACCGCAGCCGAATCATCGAAAGGGCGCTCAGATGCAAGCGCGCCCAATCCTGTTCCCGCACATTCACGCCTCTCAGATTTTCACCGCAGCAACCGATTGAGCCGAGTAGAAGTATCAATACTAGTTTCATGTCCATGCAGCGGAGTCCATCCTGAACACGAAACACGGCGCTCGTGCTTTAGTTTTTCTTCGAGCGGGATGCGAGACCCGGAATATTCATTTTGTCCCTTATATCTCCATGTTATTCTGCCTCTCATGAACCTGCTTGAAATGCTCAGCAATGCAAATGGTGGACAAAACATCGAAGCCCTCGCCAGCCAATTTGGTCTCACCGGCGAACAGACACAGGGCGTTCTCGGACAACTGCTGCCTGCCCTTGCCCAAGGCGTTCAGAACAATGTCGGACAGGAAGGTGGCCTTGAGAGCATTCTCGGAGCACTCTCCGGAGACCGGCACGATCAATACTTCGACAACCCATCTTCAATTGCCGGTGCAGGAGCCGTTGAAGAAGGCAATGGCATCCTTGGACATCTTCTGGGCAGCAAGGATGCCAGCCGCGCTCTCGCGCATCAAGTGTCCGGCAATACAGGGATCAGAGACATGCTGATCAAACAGATGCTCCCGGTTGTCGCTTCCATGGCCATGGGCGCAATGTCGAAACAGATGGGCTCCAACCCGTCGGCAAACATGGCGGGCAGCGCTGAAGGCCTGGCCGGCATGCTTGACTTCAACCACGATGGCAGCTCTGTCGACGACATCATGGGTCTGGTCGGCAAGTTCCTCAACCGTTAACCTCGAACCCAAACAAAAAGGCGGCCCGGAGTGTAGCTCCAGGGCCGCCTTTTCGTCTCTTCGCAAAGATTCGCGTTTATGGAATCACAGTGGGAGCGCGAGTGACAATCCCCTTCGTCGCTTCTTCGAGGCTGACTGAGTTCACTTCCAGCAGTCGTCCGGACACGACATCCATACTATTCTTTGCCCGGCTGTAATTCGCCAGCGCTGTCACTTCGACGCCCTGTGAGGTTGCGAGGTCGCGCTGTGCCTGGATCACGAGAAAGATGGTCGAGCTGCCTAATGCGTACTTCTTCTGCTCGGCCTCAAGTGTCTGCTCCTGCAAGCGGCGGCTTTTTACTGCCGATTCGTGGCGCGCTCGGGCCTGCTGCAATCCGATCGCTGCATTCGTGATGTCCAGCCGGATCTGATTGATCTGGCGCTGTTCCTGCAATTCCTGCTGTCGCAATCGCAAAGTATCGTTTGCATAGTCGGCCTGTGCAGCTCGATTCCGCAGCGGAATATTCAGGTTGAATCCGACGGCGTAATCGGGGAAGTTGCGCTTCGCCAGTTGTCCCAATGCAGTAAAGTAATCGCCAATAAAGAAAGGATCCACCTGTCGAATCCGTCCCCCCGCGACTGGCAGATTACTGATGGCACCAGCAAGACCGTTGTTCGTCATGCTGGCAGTCGCATCGAGAGTTGGCAACAGTGCGCTCTTCGAGCCCTGGATGCCGATCTTCGTGTTGATGATGTTGAGCTTTGTCTGCTCCAGTTCCGGACGGTTGGTCAGTGCCTCCTGAACCAACTCGGTTACCGGTTTCAATTCCTCCGAAGTCGGAACACGGATCTGGTCTGTCGGGATAATGCGTGCATCGGCTACAGACGGGCTGGCGATACCACTGCGGCTCAACGAGTTCTTGATGATCGCTTCCTGCTGCAGCAATTGAGTCTCACTCACCGTAAGATCCTGCTGTGTGCGGGCAACTTCAGCTTCAGCGCGGACAATTTCGATGGGTGCCAGTGTCCCGATTTCCACCTGCTTTTTATTGTCTTCATACAGCTTCTTTGCAAGATCCACAGCCTTCTGTTTTACCGTTACATCCTGGTTGAAGGAAACCAGATCCCAGTAAAGGTTGATCGTCGCGCTCACCGTCGTGATCACTTGCAGCTTGAAGGTCAGGTCGGATACTTTCAGATTGTTGCGCGCGACCCGGATGTTGCGATTGTTGATCGCCTTGCCAAATCCCTGCAGCAAGCGCTGCGTCAATTGCAACTGCACGTTGCTGCGCGTAAACGGATTCAAGTCGCTATTGGGAGAGTTGGTTCCCGAGGAGGTACTGCCATAAGCCAGATTCATCGTTGTGCCGGTCAGAAATTGTTTCTGCAAAGATGTGTTGAACTGATCGGAATTCACAACCAGCGCTGAAATGCCGGTCACGAAGGAATTGGTTTGCGGGTTCGAGGCCTTCGAATGAAAATAGCTGGTCGCTAGCACAGGGTCCAGATTCGGAATTGCAGAACCAGTTACCTGGAATACGGTACCCGTGGCGCTGCCGGTCCCTCCTCCTGCCGCTTGGCCGCCGTTACCAGTTCCAAAGCCGCCGGTGATAAGATTCACGGCAGAACTCGCACCCTGCGTCACCGCAGTTGAAACACCGCGGATCTGGCCACCGGCACTGGCACGGGCAAAGTCATAGCGAGCCAGTTCCGGGCCGTAACGCTGAATCTCGATGTCGATGTTGTTCTCTAAGGTCAAAGCAATCGAGTCCTGCAGGGAAAGATAGAGTTTTCCTGCACGCAGCAGCGCCTCAAGACGGTTCGAGTTGTTCATTCTGACGGAGTCAAAATCGCGCGGGCGATAGTTCTTGGTGAGCCAATAAGTATTCTTATCGAGGCTCGTGGTCAGTGGCGGTGCCTGTTGGGCAAAACCGGCAGTGGAGGTCAAAGTCAGCGATAGACAGAGAACGGCAAGGCTCTCGCGTAAAGTTTTCATGAGTAAATTCCGGGCTAAAAGTGCTGGAAGTAAAAACGAGACAACAGAGTGGTTTGTTCCCAGCGATTTTGGAAGCTTTCCTTATCCTAACCCGAGAGCGCTATTCTGTGAAGAAAGATGAATGATTCTAACGCCACAACTTTAGCGGCATTGCGCGAAACTGGCGCTTACCTCAGCGGTCACTTTCGCCTGACCAGCGGTCTGCACAGCCCTGAATACCTGCAATGCGCCAGGGTGTTGCAATATCCCCAGCATGCCGAACGCTTCGGCCACGAGATGCGCACCGCCCTCAATGACCTCGAAATCGATGTCGTCTGTGCCCCGGCTATGGGTGGCCTGATCATTGGTCACGAAGTGGCCCGCGCCTTTGGTGTGCGTTTTATCTTCACCGAACGCGATGGGGAAGGGAAGATGACCCTTCGCCGTGGCTTCGCCCTCGAACCCGGTGAGCGCGTCCTGATTGTCGAAGACGTCATCACCACCGGCGGCAGCACCCGCGAAGTGGTGCAATTGCTCCAGGCTGCCGGAGCCAGGGTTCTCGCTGCTGCTTCAATCATCGACCGCAGCGGCGGCAGTGCCGACGTCGGCGTGCCCCGCATCGCACTCGCCACTCTGCACGTTACCGCCTACGAAGCGGCGGTTTGCCCGATGTGCGCACAGGGTCTGCCTGTGGTAAAGCCTGGCTCCCGTCCCTCCTGAGCCATGCGTCGTCTGAGCATCCTCGTCAGCTACGACGGCACCGCTTATCACGGCTGGCAAGTCCAGCCCGGCCTCCCTACCATCGAGACTGAGATCGAGAAGGCGCTAAAGCAGCTGGAAGGCAAGCCCGTCCACATTGTGGGCAGCGGTCGTACCGATGCTGGTGTTCACGCCCTCGCCGTCTGTGCTGCCTTCTCTCTCGAAAGCCCCATCCCCGAGGCCAATCTCCGCAAAGCCCTCAACAATCTTCTTCCCCACGACATCCGTATCAATGAAGTCCGAGAGCGCCATGCCAGCTTCCACCCCCGCTATGATGCCATCGCAAAAACTTACGAATACCGCATCTGGCGCGAAGAGATTTGCCCCCCCTTTCTGCGCCGCTACCTGCATCACCATCCCTACCCGCTCGATGAAGCCGCCATGTCCGATGCCGCAACGCGATTCCTCGGAGAACATGACTTCACCGCTTTCGCCAGTGCCGATCATGCAAGCAAGGCAGACCGTTCCAAGGTCCGAACCATCTACGACAGTCGTCTCTGGCGGCACGAGGAAACTCTCATTTTCCGAATCCGGGGAAGCGGCTTTCTCAAACACATGGTGCGCAATATGACCGGCTTTCTGCTTGAGGTCGGTAAGGGCAACGCAGCCCCCTCTGATCTCGATATCCTCCTGCTCGGCGGCGATGCCAAGGTCGCCCACTCCGCCCCCTCCCAGGGGCTTACCCAAATCAGCGTCGAATATCCGGTATCCTGAAATTTGCAGATTTCAGAAGCTTTAACAAATTTCCGCTTCCGCATAGCCGGTTGCGGAGCCGCTCTCCCTAGCGTTGCCTTGACGAATGAAACCCTTGCCGGCGAGCTGGGCGTGGAGGAAGGCTGGATCATGGCCCGTTGTGGCATTGAGCAGCGCTTCCAGTCCAACCTTGAGGAAACAACCCTCAGCCTCGCCGTTGCCGCCTCTCGCAAGGCTCTGGAGTTTGACCCCAGCCCCGACCCCGACCTGCTTCTCTGCGCTACCTTCACTCCCCAGTACATGCTCTGCCCCACGGCCCCCGCTATCGCTCGCGAGCTTGGCCTGCCCCCCATCGGAGCCTTCGACATCAATGCCGCCTGCAGTGGCGCAGCCATCGGCTTCCTCACTTCGATCAATTTCCTCGCCACCGGCTTTGCCCGTCGCGTCCTGCTCGTCTGCAGCGATACTCCTACCAAATATCTGAAACAGACAGACCGCAACACCCGCATCCTCATGGGCGACGGCGCTGCGGCCATCGTTCTCGAAACGAATGACAAATGCCAAAGCCACATCCTCAGCTGGCTCTGGGGCAGCGATGGTTCCGGCAACATGATGTTCCATGTTCCTGGTGGCGGCAGTGCTTTGCCTCCTGCTTCACTCAATGGCACGGACGGTGAAATGACGGTCTCCATGGATGGCCGCAGCCTGTTCCGCTTCGCAGTCGAAAAGGGTTCTGAAGCGATCGCCTCGCTCATCGAAAAAGCCAAACTCCAGGTGGGTGATGTCGATTGGGTGATCGTTCATCAGGCCAACCAGCGTATCATCCAGGCTCTGATTGATCGCAGTGGCATCGGTCAGGACCGCTGGATTTCAAACATCGGCGGCGTCGGCAACACTGTTGCTGCTTCGATTCCCCTCGCACTCGCACATGGCATGGAACAGGGTGTCTTCCAGCAGGGCCACAAGGTTCTCGTACTTGGCTTCGGTGCCGGCCTCACTTGGGCTGGCTTCCTCATGCAGTGGTAGCTATTCGATCTTGCCGCTGTCGCCCGTGTGGTGATCGCTAATCTGGAATTTCAGAAATTTGTAGATCGCCTCCAGCGACTCTTTGTCTTTCGTGACGATCCGCACTCTCGCCCCCTTTGGCAGCTCTTCGAACTGGTAAGTGATCTTGTCCTTGCGCAACTTCATCGTTGGCACTCCGGGCGGATTCTGATCATGAATCATCATCGGCGCACTGAAATCACCCGCTGCGAATTTCTTCGCGATATGTCCAAGGTGCTGCCGGATCATGTCTCGGTTTACCTCATCGCTGCTCTCGTTCGCTTCCACTTCAATTGCGCCGCCATCCGCGTGTAGCCGAAAATGATGAGTTGTTTTGTCATGCGGAAATCCCATCACCATGTCGCCACGCTTTTCTACGTCGTGAGCATGGTCCTGCCCGGCAAATACCAAGGCCGCCCAAAGAAATATGGATGTCATATTTTGGATAGACGATGCAGCTCGCGATATGATTCTGTCAGCTTATGAGAATCTTTGCCTTTTTCGCGATTGCCCTCGCCACCTTTGCGCAAGCCCCTACACCCCAGGGCCCGAACACCGACGCTTATTACAAACTCGGTCCAGACTCGATGCCGCAGGACGGTGTTCCCAAAGGCAAAATCCTCGGCCCATTCACGCTACCGAGCCAAGCCTATCCGGCCACCCAACACACTTACTGGGTCTATGTCCCTGCCCAGTACGATGCCGCCACTCCGGCCAGCCTGATGATCTTTCAGGATGGTCAAGCCTACATGAACCCCGAAGGCGACGTGCGCGCGCAAAACGTGATGGACAACCTGATCTACCGCCGCGAGATCCCGGTCATGATTGGCATCTTCATCAACCCGGGCCGCACCCCTGAGCAACCGGAACCAAATGCCAAGGAATGGGGAGATCGCACCACGAACCGACCCACTGAATACAACACGCTCAATGACAAGTACGCCCGCGTGATTGTCGATGAACTTATGCCGGTTCTTTACAAGGAATACAACATCTCGAAAGACCGCAACGACCATGGCATTGGTGGCGCAAGCTCTGGCGCCATCGCCGCCTTCACAGTTGCCTGGGAACGGCCGGAGCACTTCAGCAAGGTCTTGAGTATTGTCGGTAGTTTTACCAACATTCGCGGCGGCCACATGTATTCCGAGATCGTTGCCAAGTCGGAGAAAAAGCCCATCCGCGTATTTTTACAGGATGGCCGCAACGACAACCGTGGCCAGCGTCCGGGCGGCGAATATGACGAAAAGCGCGACTGGTTCGCCAACAACGTCAAGCTGATGAAAGCTCTTACGGCGAAGGGTTACGACGTGAACTATTCGTGGGGAATTGGCAAGCATGGCCAGAAGCAGGGTGGCACGATGGTGCCCGAGATGATGCGCTGGCTCTGGCGCGACGCCCCGGTCTCAACCGATGTGAATAACATGGTCGAGCGCAGTTTCAGGGAAGCCGCTCCGGCCAAGCCCTGACTCGTTCTGCCAGATCATTCTTAAGGCCGGCTACTTCATTACAAATTAGCGCGCGCCTGTTTAAGTCTCGTGCGATCACCCGCGTTGGCAATTTGCGAACCTTCAATGCAGTCCTGATCAGCAAACCGCAATACGCTCGTCGCGGAAAAGGGAGCCTCGATTCCAATCAAGACGATCAAGACGCTAGAATCAAGTTCGCGGAACAGCAAGCTAAGGAATTTGAGATCCGCGATGCTTTTTTTGAAGTAAAGCAGACCTATACTTCGAACTGGGTCGACCGTTGGGTAATGCCCAATCCATTTGTTGCCCCCCTCTCTCGCGAACTGGCTCAGTATGGTGTGACCCTGGCTGATTTTTCGTTCTCTCCTGAGGCGAAAAATTTGTCTGAGACCTCACTCACCATCTCGATTCCGTCGATTTCGTCAGCGGTGGTTCTCGGGCTGCATCAGGTTCTTTATCTGGCAAAGGAACCAACTTGGCAGATGGCTCCGAACTTGGTCGAAATATTCCAGTTGATTTCCAACGCAGTTGTGCGTGTTGCTGGTTGTGTACCCGCCTCCCAATCATCCTCTCTGGCCTTCCATTTGTTATCTGGCGAACTGGATCTTGGTGCCGCTACCCAGCAATGGGTCCATCCAGACAGGATCGGCCAATGGGATTTCTGCGGACTCTCTCTCCACCGGCAGGATACATCGTTGATTTTGGATCAGTCTTCGCGGCATCCTGCTGCGGCATTTTTCAAGCTCCAGCGTACCTTTGCGGGCGAGGTTGGTTTTGCCGATATTGCCCTTAACATTATGAAAGATGAACTGGCCGCCTTGAATCTGCTAGGCATTTCCGAAGTACCATAAGGCTAGCAATGGTTATCGGAAACTCAGCGCTCGATCTCTACTTGGCAGTGGGACAATCTTTTCCTCATGCCGATGATCGTGTGCGTAATCAACAACCAAAGTTTTCACCAGCCGTTGATTGGGATTCTCTCAAGGAATCCTTACTTGAGCAGAATCCTCCTAAATTTCCTCCTGCTTCCTCCCTCTATTCGGGATTTGCTGTTGCCCAGATGCGCCGCGAAAAGACAATCTCAATCTTGGAGCAAATGAGTTCACAATTTTGGGAGCGCACGCGACAGCAGAAGCAAGCAAAATGGCTCCGGGATAATCGTGCCCGATACGCAGGGTTGTGGATCGCTATTGAAGGCGATGAACTGCTCGCAGCGGGACCACTGGCCAAAGATGTCTTTACTCAGGTCGCCCATCGGGCCGATCCCCCTTTAGTGATGCAGATCGAATCGGCCACCTCGCCATTCGCGGGCTGGTAGCTGATGGATCTGGTGTTTCCAGCCAAATCACGCTATATCTATCCCACTGCCACTAGAGACATCGGTATCGAGATCCCGGTAACGCTTTTCGCTTCCACGCAGCGTTCGGTGCGTTTGCAGTCCAAGCTCGACACCGGAGCATCATTCTGCATCTTCCAGCGCGAATATGCCGAACAACTGGGCTTGGAGGTGGAATCTGGCATTCCTATGACGCTTGAAACCGTCACAGGGTCATTCCAGGCATTCGGCCACTCTCTGAGGCTACAGTGCTTTGGCCATGAGATTGAATCAGTGGTCTACTTTGCGGCGACTCTGAATTTTCCACGCAATGTCTTGGGTCGCACCGGTTGGCTGGATCGCTTTCGACTCGGATTAGTCGACTATGAGTCCGCCCTGTATTTGAGTCCTTACAACGAATGAACTTGAGGAGTTTCTCCTGCCAACCGAAGAATGATTTCCTTCAGCTTCGATGAAGCAATTCCCTGCCAGACGTCTTCTCAATGGAAAGGATCCACGCTCAATCCCTGAGAATCGATACCACAAGCTGACATCGCGTTGCCTGCTGATTCGCCGTCTCGAATTCTGGTCTCAACCGGAATGTAGCCCCCCGGCGATTTGCCAAATCATCTATGTACGATGAGTTCTGCACAGCGTCTCCCCCATCGACACACAGGCCTCGGGCACAGTGAAGGGAATCAAAGACCTCGGCATTGGTCTAAAGCGCAGGCTTCAGCCCTCGTCGCAAAGCCATTTCCATCCCAATCGCTTTGCGTTCTGGCGCTGAGAGAACGGCTTCGGCAAGAGGGAACACCTCACCTTCCTCCACCGCGATGTGACCACGATAGAGTTCCGAAACTTCTTCCAGCAAACTCGAGAGCAGCGATGCTTGTTCTGGTGTAAGGCTGCCGGCTTCAAGCCACAAACCTCCCAGGCGCTCCACTTCGTCGTGTGCTTTCTCGGCGCAGGCGTGATCTTCTTCGAGCTGATCCAACTTCGAATGCAATGCCTGCAGCTCCGGAAGCTTCATGCCGCGCAAGCGCGGGAAGAGGCTCTCCTCTTCGTCGGCGCTATGTTTCGGCGCAGCTTCACGGAAATATTTCAAGGCAGTCTCAAAGGCCGTGCGCTGTTCGTCTGAAAGCGGGTTGCCGCAGACCTCGGCGGTAACCCGCACCAGTATGGAAAGAAAGCGTTCGATGCGGCGATGGCAATCGCCAAGCAGACCGATCGGGTCCTCAAAGGTACTCTCGGGTTTTGCTCCAATTAAGACCGGCATGTTGCTCCTCTGCGATGCAAATACTATCGTCCCTCCAGTGCGATCGCGCGCGGAAAGAGAATGTTGTTCTCAAGGTGGATGTGAACATGCAAATCTGCTTCGAGCGCCTGCAGTCCTGCATAGAGAGCCTGCACCGTACGACAGGCATACGGCGGCAGTTCGTAATCGCGGGTCAACTCACGAATCTTACCCAGTGCATCCCCTGCGCTGGCGTGCTCATGCTCCATCATCGCAATCGGGTTGGCGATCGATCCGAAGGGTACAGCCGGCATGGGATGACCCTGCGCCGCTGCAGCACCGTATCTTTCGATGAAGGGAAACAGAATAGTCTCTTCTTTGTTCATATGCAATTCCATCTCTGCGCGCAAGGCGCAAAACACCTCGGCCATAGGACGTAGCGTCTCCGGGTCGCGAGTGCCATGAACGGCGAGCACCTTGTCCACACGGCTCCCCAACGCTGGCAGTTCGAGCTTAAGGTACTCGTGATGAGTCGCGACAATGTGCCTTACTAGTTCACCAAGCGGCGCAGTCTGCCAGTCCTTCACTTGTGCACCGCTCGCCTCCGCCCCTTCGATCTCCTTGAGAACGGAATCGGGATCGAGGCCTTTCGCGAGGCACGCCTCGTCGAACGATTGCTTCCCGCCGCAGCAATAGTCGAGGCCATGATTTTCAAGTGTGCGCACAGCATTGAGCGATACGGCGGCCACATCGGCCAGGGTTTTGGTGATTGTCATCAGATGTATCCAACTTTCAGACACCATCTTGAGCCGAATGACAGAACGAGTCAGTGACTTCAGTCACACAGATAAATGGCCCTCAGGCAGTCGCAGCGATCATGCCATCAATGCATGGAAAGCAGGCACAACGGAGCTGCATGAGTCGCCAGTTTTTACCCCCTCTTTGAAACTACCAGTGAACTAGCGCTGATTGCGAATCACGTATGCCGCGTGGTACATCAGCTGAGTCAGGAAAGGGAGTCCGCTCTGCAACAGGTTCTCCTTGGTCATATATTTGGCCTCAAAATCCGGACGAACGCCTACATTTTCGAGGATCGCCGTCGCCGGATAATCCGAGGTGCCGAAGTAGTTGGCGCGCACTTGCAGCGCCAATGTCATGCCGGTAAAACCCTCAGAGTAAGGTCCGGCATCGAATGACGTGTTATTACCGCCGGCGCCGTTTGTTCTCATCCCGTACAGCACCCCACGGCGCGCGTCCTGCAGCATGCTCGGCACAGAATCGGCCGTGGACGTCGAGAATTCGTCAATCAACATCACAAGGGGCTTTTGATACGCGATCACCTTGCCAGACGGATCCGTCGCCGGATCCCGAGTGAGACTGGCCGAGCAAAGAGGCAGCGGATTGGTGACCAGCCGTCCCTGCTGATTAGCGGCGAGCATCTCTTTGTAGTTTTGCTCGTATTGCTGGATCACTTCCTGTGGGGCGTTATTCGCCTTTGCCAGGATCATTGAATTGTAAAATCCAAGAATGCGGGTCCAGTAGGGGCGAAGCGCGAATCCTGTAGCCTGGAACCGGTAAGGAATGAGCCTGCGAGCAACCTCCTGGCCAAAACAGAGGCTCCCGCCGGTGTTGCGCATCTCATCCACGATCAGCCCGTCGGTATTGGCGCTCAGATAGGCGAGCTCTTGTTCCAGCTGCAGCAGGGCGACCGGCTGCGAGGCGGGAGAGTAGTTGGGAATCCGGATGTAGCCGATCGTAAGCTCTTCAAACTGAAATGTGCCTGAGTAAAAGAAATCGGCCGCTGCGCCACCCAGCCGGCGCGTGAATTTCAGCGCGGGCAAAGCATTTACGAAAATCGGAGTACGACTTCCGTATCCATTCAGGCCAAGATCCTCAACTCGTAACACGCCCGAGAATCGCGCCTTTTCCAACTCGGCCATGTAGTCCGTTTCGTTCGCGACCTGGGCGGCACTTTCCGTGCGGCCTGGTTTCAGCGAAGGCACTCGCCCAACCTGAAGCGGCGTACCCGTCTTTACCCATGGAATGCTATAGGTTTCCAGATTGCCGTTCTGCCGCCGGATGACTACGTTGGCGCTACTCCCGAGATCGGCGGCATGCGGCATGAGCGATTGCGGCCGTCTCGTGATGCGCTGCGCAGCAAGGCGTTTCGTCGAAAGCGGATTTCCCTGGCTCGCGTACTTGGCGAAGTCCTTCAGCAGTTGTTCCACGGGAATGCTGTCGACCGAAACAAGCTCATCACCGATCACAAACGGAAACGTCGCCTCCGGCAGAAGCGTTCGGTTCAGTGAATCGATAAGCAGAACGTCATCATAAACATCGGTCACGAAGCCAAGTTGCGCAAAAAAATCCGAGGGAAGGCTGAATGCATCATGTGTGTCATTCAGGCTGGCCACGTACTCTACGCACACCTCATAAAAATCGAGATCCGTGCTGCTCGCCTTGACCCGGTCGAGCCAGGGCTTGAGGTTCAGGGCGTCAAACCCGAACAATTGCTTCTTCCAGTCGTAGCCGCTGTAGTAAGTCGAATAAAGGCTGGCCAGATACCGGAAGTCCGAGTCCTTCTGAGTCGGCGTTAGGTTCTGTGCGAACAACCCTGACGCCGTCAGAACAAGAATGAGAATGAGGATTCGCTGTTTCATAGGTTCTGTTTCTATTTGCTCTTCTGAATATATTCGGTCATCGCCGCAACGAAGGCATCGACGAAAGGCTTACCGTTCTGAACCAGATTGTCTCGCGTCATGTAGTCGACCGGAATGTCCGGACGCACGCCGATGTTTTCGACGTACGGAGCGGCCGGATAATCGCTGGTAACAATGGGATTCTTTCGGATCATCAGCGATTGTGTCAGGCTAACCGTTCCGAGCGAATAGGAGCCGGCCTCCCAACTTACGACATTGCCGCCGGCACCCATAGTTCGCCAGCCGAGCAGTGTTCCACGAGCGTTGTCCTGGATGGTTGCGGCGAACGCGTCGCCTCCGGAAGCGCTCATCTCGTCCACAAGGACCATGATGGGCTTGTCGTAGGCGATTACAATTCCCTTGCTGTCCATGGCTGGGTTGCGGTCGATGACGACGTCGTCGAGGGGGATCGGTACGGTACGACCTCTGTTGGCACGGTTGGCGGAGACGAGCGCGTCCTTGATAAACAAGAGCTGATCGAGGATCGATTGCGGCGCCCCCTGCGCCTTGGCAGATTCATAAGACGAAGAAATCGAAGCAATCCAGTTGGAAGTTGCGCGAACCTCAAAAGGAATGCTCCGCCACGTCTTGGGCATGAGGAAGCTCGTAAGCTGATTGAGATACGAAACTGATCCGCCGGGATTCCGCATTTCATCGACAATCAGTCCATCGGTATTCTTTTCAAAAAAATCGATCTCTCTCTGGAAGGCTGCCAGCGCCGCTGTCGCATTGGGCGGCGAGTAGCTGGGAATGCGAATGAAGCCGATCATGTACTTTCCCGACACGAAGGTTCCTGAGAAAAAGACGTCTGCCGGCGACCCGCCCAAGCGGACCTTGAAGCCAGCGGGCAAAGCGTTGACGAAGATCGGCAATTGAGAACCGAAGCCATTTACCGCGCGATCCGGGAGCTTGCAATTCCAAAGCGCGAGTAACGGCTGCACATAGTCCGGCGTGGCATCGGGGGCAGGTCCCTGCTCGTCGTCGATGCGGTCTGTGGATCGCAGTCGCGCTTGGGTGATCGGACTCGGCGTGATGTATCTGCCTACGCTCGTAAGCGCTAGCCCTGATTTTGTCCAGGGTATGCGATAGGCTTCCAACCCACCATCGGGACGGCGAAACACGACAGTGGAGATTTCGGGCACGTCTGCAGCGTGCGGCATAAGCACTTGAAATCGGTTCGTCAATAATGTGGCAGCAAGGCGTCGTGTACTGCGCGGATTGGCGGCAATTTGGTACTGGAGCAACCCATCAAGCATCTTCTCCGCGTCCTGCCCGTCGATGCTTACCAACTCGTATCCGTTCAGGAACGGGAACTCGCTTGCGGGCAGCCGCGAACGGTTTATGGTATCGACCAGAAGTTTTTGGTCGTAAATATCGACGCCGAAGTTTAACCGCGCGGTGAAGTTCGAGGGCAGCGTGTAGTTGTCGTGTGCGTCGTTGAGGCTGGCGACATAGGACACCATAACCTCGTAGAAATCGAGGTCGTTCTTTGTGGCAACCACTTTATCGAGCCATGGGGCGACATTGAGAAGGTCGAACCCGAGTGCGTCCCGCTTCCATTCATAGGGTCCGTAGTTCTTGTTGTAGACTGCCACGACATTCATGAAGTCGGATGTCTTCTGGTCTGTGGTGAGCTGGCCAAATAATGCGGCGCTTGTTAGAAGCGCCAATACGAATGCTCGGTTGTGTGGGCACATAAGTTACCTCCAAAATCGAATGTCCGATCAGCGTGCATCGGCTCCTTCGTAATCGCCCAAGTGTTAGCAGGGAGATTTACTCACAGAGTATAGCGGATGGAGATGTGGTGCGGGGAAACTTCAAATGGCAGCTGATTTAAGACAAATATCGGGCCTGGAGATACATCGCGATCTGCCACACGCGCTCTTTTGCGAATCCTTCGGATCTCAGCAAATACAGCGATCTCGAACAACTCTTCAAACTGCGACGAGCAATTAGAAACGCGGTTTAGTTCTTCAGTCACTTCAGCTCGCGCCCTGTCCAGCATCGCGTTCCGCTAACCCAAAGACGAATTTATTGGGTAGTGTTGTCGAAAGAAGCTGAGACGAAGAACACCTGATGACGCGATCCATAGAGAGCTACGCTGATGCTTGGTAAGTTATGGATTCTGTTTGTGGCGCGAGTGAGCGATCTGGGGTAGGCGCTAAGCCACCGATACAAAAAGACACATTGGAATGGCTCCCCATCGTGGACTCGTTTCGAACTTTTTCGGCTTGCCTGCCGCTGGCGATCAAGGCGTTTCTTGATCAGGTGCGCGAACTTGCCGTCACCTGAGGAGCAGTCCGCTGCACAAGGTGGCCGAAGCTGCCGGCTCGAACTTTGCCGCGAGACGCACGCGTTTCTTGAGAAGTTGCAATAAGAAACCGCCACCTTCTCGCCAGCCTCAAAAGACGCGCAATGACCTTGCGGACCCAAATTGAGATACCTTATGCAGTATCATCTATTCGGGTCTGCAGCCCCTAAGACTCTCCAGAAGATGCGCAGAAATCAGGCTGGCTGGAGCATCGACACGTTGCAATCGGTTGCGGTCGAAAATGGTGTAGGCTGGCGAAGACCAGGGAACGGCGGCAGCCACGTGATCTTCAGCGCTTCGGGAGTTCGCGAGATCGTATCGGTTCCGGCGAAGCGACCGATTAAGTCGGTTTACATCAAACAGTTTCTGGCGCTGATCGACAGTGCAGTGGAGGTGAAGCAGGATGAGAACAAGAACGAATCGAAACCTTGACGCATACCAGTTCACCGTCCGCCCGCTTTCGAAAGAAGAGGGTGGCGGTTACCTGGTGGAGTACCCCGATATCCCCGGTTGCATGTCCGACGGCGAGACAATTGAGGAAGCGATTGCCAACGGCAGGCAAGCACTGCGCGACTGCGTTGCGGTGTTCCAGGAGTCTGGCAGGAAGGTCCCGAAGCCGGGTATTGAAGCGGCACAATGGCGCCAACGGGTCCCTCGCACGCTCTACTCAAAACTGACTCTGCACGCGGAGAATGAGGGAGTGAGTATTAACAGCTTCGTGACCGCGATTATCGCCGAGGCGATCGGAGCCAGACAGGCGAACACAAACAAACGCCGCTGAGGACCGCAGCCAACGCAGGGCCAGCCATCAAACCTCTCTGATTTGAAGAACACGCCAAAAGAGTTCGAATCCATATTGGGTAAACGCAAGAAGGCTGAAAACTCGCAAAACTTGGCCTGACAAACCCAATGGAATCAATTGGATAGAAGGGAGTGCGAGAATTTACAACTGGCTCCCCCCCACACTGGACGCATTTTGAACTCTTGCGGCGTAACTCCCCTCCGCTCAAACCGAGTCAACTCCTTTGCACTAGTTGGCATACAGTCGAGAATCACAATCTCGTCCGGGCTGGGCACTCAACTTGGATGAATCTCGAAACTTTAACTCGAAAATCGGCACTGATTGGCCTTTGCACATGGCGACAAAACCAGATGGCCTCCCGATACCGCCTCAACGAGTACTGATCTCTCTGGCGACCAGTGAGTTTTGCATCAAGCAGAGAAAAGCTAGATGGTGGACCATCGCAAGCACAGGGTAGCCTCGGCCACGGAAACAGCAGCGACTCCCTACAGGGTTCTCAGAAACGCGATCAGATCCTTGCGGTCATCCGGCGGTATCCTGAGCCCGAATTCATGGCCCTTGATGGGGCCCGGACCAAGATGAAAGCCTTTCGCTACATAGTTGTCGTTCAGTCGTGCCGGGTCAAACCATTCCTCAAGCGTTTCCGCCCAGCCCCCATGGCCAAAAGCATTGCGGTACCACACGCCGCGTAATGAAGGCACTTTGTAGAATCCTGTCCCGCGCCTGGTCTTGAGGGCAAGGGTCGGGTCTGTCCCCACGGAAACATTCAAGACGTCGCCCGACTTGAGAAGGTCGTCCGGGACGCTGAAGCCTGTGGCCGGTGTCAGCTTGTTGTTCGTGTACAGCGGAGGAGTGTGGCATCCGGCGCAACCTTGCTGCCCGAAGATGCGCTGGCCGCGGCGGACGCGATCGTCAACCCGGTTCGTGTTGGGAGGAGGCTGAAGCGATCCTATGCAGAGTGCCATGGCGTAGAGTTGTTCGTCGCTATAGCGCGTGCCGTCCTCTGCCGCAACCGAAGAAGTATGTGCGCTCGGCCGGAAATCCCCGTATTCAGCCAGCATGTCCAATCCCGAGTTGATGACTGCATAACGCATCAGATCACCGATCGAACGGTGGCGTACCAGCCCGGTTGCATCGAGAAATCGGATATCCTGAATGCCGATCAGCGACGGTGCATGGACCGGGTGAGTCAGGCTCGTGCCCTGCCGGGGAAACACGCCATTCCGTGACGCCTGGAGAAGTTTGGTGTACCAGTCGATCGTGACGAGTTCGCGAAACGACTCTTTACTCTGCACCCAGGGGGCGCCAACACGAGCCCAAAGCGCGTCCTGCAAGTCGCGCAATCGTTCCGGCGTCATCCCGGCCGAAGAGCCGAAGAGCCTGACCATTCCCTGGGCGCCTTCGAGAAGTGTTCCGTCCGGCATCACGCGGGTGTGGCATGAAGCGCAGGAACGTCTGCCAAGCTCCACTACTCCTTTTTTGCGAATCACGAACTTGCAAAGAAGGTAGGGACAGCTCCATCCTTTGTCGTTGGCAAGTTCCACACTTCAGGCGGCACCACCTCTTTCGGAGCAGCCGCAAAACTGACGTCGGATTCGAAGACCAACTTCCCGGCCTCAATCCAATCCTCCTTCGTCCGCAGTTTGGACGGATCGAAAACGATCTCGGGCTCTTTCTGCTCAAGTGATTTCCTATAGCCGACGGGTTCGCGGCCCGGTAGATAGGTGGGATAGCTTCGATAAACTGGCCGTACCCGCAAGGCGTAGTATTCCTTGGCCGTCATGTAGCGAGGGGAACGGTCCCTTTGAGCCAGGGGCAGCTCGAAGCGCTCAACCTCTTTGTCGTCCCACACTTTGGGAATATCGGGATGGAAGGTTTGCGCAGTGCCCCTTCCCGCGACCGTAAGAATAGATAGTGCAATGAAGCATGCAGTGTGTCTCATATCTCCCCTGGATGCTCGTGCCTTGCGAAAGCGGCAAGCGCCTGACGATCATATCATCCGAGTGCCGAAAACAGGGCCGTGTTTCGCACAGAGCGCTCGGCTCGAAGGCGTCAGCTTACTCTGCGGTGGCCGCAGGCAAGAAAGAACCAATGCCAGCCAGGTTGGGTGCCTATTCGACTCTGAAACTTTTCCAGATGGCAACTGTTGTCGTTTGGCTGCGGGGTTTGGATCAAGAAACTCCCTGGACTTGATGCCGATTTGGCGCCCGGACATCTAGCGCGTGGCCGTGATGAAGCCGCTGGAATCTGCGGAGGCTCCCAATCTGGATCATGAGATCGTGATGCTCCAAAAGTCTTCGATGAACTGCGGCGCAAAGCGCAGGTTGGGAAATAAGCTCAGGCGCCGCTAATGGCTGAACGACCTCGTAAGCAAGTTATTGGAAATGTGTTCTTCGGATAGGGCGCGGTTGGTCGGCCAACCGGAACTTATCCGCTGCTTTGGTTATTGGGCTGTTATCTGGCTGAGTGAATAAACTGCGTATCGGAGAGTGAGGTTCCATACCCCAGTCAGGACTCGAACCTGAACACAAAGGACTTAACCGATTCTTCCACTTCGCGGCCTTATGATTTCAATGGGTTGGAATTTGGCTCCCCAGTCTGGACACGTTTCGAACTTTTGCGGCCTAAATCCCCATTCGCTCGAACCAACAAGACTCTTTTGTTCACAAGAGTATCTGGCCAGAAATCACCTCGCCATCCAGGCTGGGCACCCAGGCCGGACGCATCTCGAACTGCGGAAGTGTACCACCTTCAGCCCAGCCTCCGAGTCGCCAATTTGGCCACGTTGACCAGTACGAATATTCTGCGTACACTCGTACCTGTGCGAACAATGATCTCTCTTTGTACGTTGCTGTTCGCCGCAACTGCTGGCTTCGCCGCCGAGAACCCCCAACTCGTGTGGTTGGCCCCGCTCCCCAACACCCGCTTGCCTGATGGCCGGATCGGGGCAGTGGATTACATGAACCTTTTCAGTCCGGCAGCCCCTTGGATATCGGCTGCATCGCGCGTCCAGGTGTTCAAGATCTATGCGTTGTTCAACCCAGCTCTTCCAGGGGCCTTGACCGACAGCCAGTGGCGGCAGCTTTTCGCCGATCTCGACCGGCGCGGAATTGCTCTGGCGCTGGAGTGGGGGCCGCTGTTGAATACGACTTGCGGCATTGGCGTGGAGGGATTCGGGGATGCCAGCGCGCTAACGACAATACAGAAAATCAAGAGCTTGGGCGGGAATCTCCGGTATCTGGCGATGGATGAGCCCTTCTACGGCGCAAGTATCTTCAATGGGGCGAATGCTTGTCAGTGGACTCCAAAGCAGACCGCCGCCGACGCGGTGCGTAATATCGCTCAAGTCCGCGCGATTTTTCCCAATGTCATCGTTGGGGACATCGAACCCGCACCCCCTCCAGGTGCACCAGATTGGGTGCAAAGGTACACGGAATGGCTCGACGCGTGGAAAGAGGCGGCGGGGACTCCGCTCGCCTTCTTCCACCTCGACGTGAACTACCCCTCCTTTCCTAATTGGGTCAGCGATGTCGACCCCTTCCGCCGGGTATTGGCTGGCCGCAGTATTCCCTTGGGAGTAATTTACAACGGCTTGAGCGCAAAGACTGACTCGGACTGGATGCGCGCCGCCGAAGATCACATCTTCCAGTACGAGGTGCTGGGCGGCAACAAACCGGAACAAGCAGTCTTTCAGACTTGGGAGTCACTGCCCACGCATGTTCTGCCGGAGACTGACCCGAATGCCCTCACCTATCTCGTCAATCGTTATTCCCGGCGGAGAACGGCGATTTCCCTAACTTCGACGGCCACTCAGGTGTCGGGGAAGCTGTTGGACAACCAAGGCAATCCGGTCGCCTCCAGCACGGTGGACATCACGCTTCAGCCTACTGCCGGGCCTGGGTTTGTTTCCACCTACACACTGACAGGCAAGGTTCCTGAAGTCGCCACGCGGGTGACCCAGGGCGTGCTGCAAATCTGCGTGAACGAGTGTGGAAGTCAGGGTCCTAACGACATGAACCTCTATTCGTACCGCTATGCGGACTCAGGGATGAATGCCGCCCAGGATTTCTCGAAGGGTCTCACGGGATGGGCTATTCCGCCCCCGCCGAATCGTACGGCGTCCGTGCAACTGGTCTCCGACTCCACCGGTCCATCGCTCCTGATTAAGGCCACGCCTACCCAACACACGTTTGTGAATTCCACGTTCTTCCCTATTACCCCAGGCAGCACGTTCACCTTGACGGTGCAAGCCCGCGTCTCGCCTGCCTCGGTAGGCAGCGGCTATTTCGCGATGATTTTCCTCGACGCGACCGGGGGGAGTCCCGTGCCACGCGTCACGCTTCCCTTTGCGCCCGGAATCTCCCGACTCGGCAGCCCGCGCACTACCGGCGATGGAACCTACAGCCTGGTATTTCCAGCTCAGCCCGCCGGATCAATGCGATTAGATGCCTCCTTCGCGGGCTCGGACACTTTGTGGCCGGCAATTGCCAGCGCGCCACTTGGGAACATCCCAGCAATCAATGCCAACGGCATCGTGAACGCCGCCACCTTCCAGGTGACGCCGCTTTCCCCTGGCGCCTGGTTCAGTATCTTCGGCCAGAACCTCGGCGCGGCCGGGCAGTGGGCCGAGGCGAATACGACTGCCTTGGGCGGCGCCGAGGTTTCCGTCTGCGGCCTGTCGGCCCTTATGTCCTACAACTCCGGACCGATTACCAACAACGGGGCGACGGGTTGGCAGATCAATGCGCTAACGCCAGAAGGAGTTGCGGGACAAAAGTCGTGCCCCGTGCTGGTCACGGTGAGCGGCGTGGCCGCGCCGCCCGCAACCGTGACCATTGCCAGCGGTATTGCCGAGCTGTTCTCCTTCACGTCCCAAGCCGGCGTGTTACCCATCGTCTCCCACGCCGACTACAGTCTGGTCGGACCCGCCAGCGCTGGGCTCGTTCCCGCCAAGCCCGGAGAGATGGTGATCGCCTGGGGAACCGGTGATTGCGTGACGCCCGCGGTCACGGTCGCCGGCAGCGCCGCCATTGTCGCCTTTGCCGGACAGGCCGGGCCCGGTCTCTGCCAATTCAACTTCGTCGTCCCGCATGGCGTAACCGGCGGCACAGACTTGAGAGTCTCGACCTCGCCCACCCGTTACACGCTATGGGTCTCGCCGTAGTATGGCCCTGCATGCGCCGTGCGCCGCCCAAATGACCGTAATGTAGGGGAATGCGGAGCCTCGGGCTCCGCGAAGGAGTTCGAGTCCACACTGGGGCCTCATTGGCGTTCGAACCGGCAAGTTGAAGAGACAAGAAAGGAAAGTCGGAAAACGGCGAGTTGGGGTGCCTCCCCACACTGGACGCATTTAGAACTCTTGCGGCATAAATTACCCTCTGCTCGAACCGAGATAATTTCTTTGTTCACAGGGGCATCCGCGTTAAACCGGTAGGGGCGTCCAGGCTGGGTGCCCAACTGGGCAAATCTCCGCGCTGGAGTAGGCAGATCTACGGCTTGACCGCCTCAGAATGTTCAGGAGGTGGAGAGTCCATGCTATAGCTGGTTGTACGAAATGTCGACATTTTGGCGCAGTGATCACCTTGATCTCTCCGATTCTTTGAATGAAACAATCTGGTCCGATTCTCCAGATGAACAACTCCTCATTCAGACGCCGGACTCCGTTCAAGCGGCGAGTGCCATCGGAGCACAGCAGTGCATGGTCGATGGGCTTGAGAAGCCCCTTCCGTGGGTGCCAGACCTGGTGGGGTTGGGTTGGCAGCAACCCGAAAGCCTCATAGTCATTGGCTCCGCATATGCGCCATTCATTAGGGGCTTATCGAAGCGACGTTGCACTATGCCATTGGCCGATTATGTAGACGCTCGGTCGGCAAGCCGCTTTCTTTCGAAGTTTCTTGAAAGCGTGGTCATACCTGACACGTCTTACTACAGTAAAATTGCCTTGCTGGCTGGCGATCTGGGAACGCAGCAACGCGTCATTATATTTGATCTATGTCGCGCCAGCTACACGATCCGAGGCTCTCGCAAGGCCGGGAATGATCTCGACGGTGCCGCAGAGTTCACCTTCAAAAACACCATTCGTAACCAACGGGATGAAGCCCGTGCGAATCAATCACGGCGACTTTTCACTGCGTATGTCGAGTCAAAGAAGCAACGCGAGTGGACCCTTGAACGCCTCGCTTTGTCGCGTGCGCGGAGAATCGTTACGCTTGGAACTATTGCCGAATACGGTTTCCTCAAGCTCCTCTGGCACTCAGGCATAAAGACGATCCACCGGATGAGGAATCCCAATGCTGTCTGGTCACCAGATGCCAGCCACGGAGACCAGTGGATGCTCCGATATGCTGCCAAGGGTCAGACGTTGGAGAAGTGGCTAACCGACAAGGACTGGTGGATCGTCAAGGGCCGACTTAAAAGCGATGAGCGCGAGTGGCACGTACTTCCAGTCCTTCATCCGGCGGCGCGGAATTCTACGGACATTGATTACCTCAGAACCCGTGCACTGATCATGTCCATGTGACTGGTCATGCGTAAGGTAGTTGCTGATCAGGACGCATATACCCCAGCTAGGATTCGAACTGCAAACCAAAGGGCTAAGCGATAAAGCGGCCCAACGTGGACGCTGCGAGCTTTTCGCCTCGACGGCGCACTCCTGGGAGAAAAAGGAGCATCGCACGTCTGCCCCATCTCTACCTACTGTTGATCGTCATTTTGATCGGAGCATGATAGGTATAGCCATACCGGAATACCCACGGATCACCTGAGTGGTACTTCAGATTCCCGCCGTCGCCATTGACAATGTTTTGCGACTGGACGACCCATTGAGTCGTGGACACCCGCTTAGCCGACAGAAACTGTCCACCGGTCATATTGAGCTGGTTGAAACTGAGTGTCACCGTCCAAAGCACCGCGGTGGCGTCCGTGTATTGCTCAAGGCCGACCCAGGACCGCACCAAAGCCGTACCGCCTACTGGAATCTGGTTGAGGTCCTTGATGGTGAATGTGGCGATGGTTTTCGGTGAGTAGGTACGAATATTGGTGAAGGGCGAGGTCGGAGGATCGACCGGATTGCCGAAGTTCACCTTGATCGATCGGGTAGAGCTGGAGCCGAATCTCATCACGAAACTCCCGTCGCCTTGGAAGCCGACAAAGACCCCGGACTCTCCTGCGATATAAGCACCCCCTCCATCACTGGTGACCGACTTTGAATCGTCGAGAACTAGTTCTTTGACCGCTTGAAAAGATTCTGATAAAACATTTGAGTGCTGAAATGTTTCAGGGCATACTTGGGTAAGCCCCGGCCTCCCATGCAAATCCGGCTTTCTTCTAAGGATCGCCAGCAATTGCAAGATCATCTCAGCGGCGGCGTACAGCCTGTCCGGTCCGTCCTGCGGGCTCTGGTCTTATTGCAAATGGCGGATGAGGTCAGCGCTTCGCAGATCGCCCGGTTCGTTCCGCTGACCGCCCAGGCTATCCGGAAGGTGGGACACCGGTTTGAGCAGGGCGGGTTGGATCGCGCCTTGTTCGACAAGTCTCGTCCTGGCGCCGCCTCTTTGCTTGACGCCGCCCAGCAGCAACGGATCATCGCCATGGTCTGCAGCGAACCACCGGTTGGCCGGAGTCGCTGGACAGTACGCCTGGTGGCTGAGGAAGCCGTCAAACGGCGACTGGTTCCCCGCGTGGGTAGGGAAGCAATTCGAGTGATGCTCCTGAGCCACGACCTTAAGCCGTGGCGGGAAAAAAATGTGGTGCGTTCCGGAACTGAATGAACGCTATGTGGCTAATATGGAGGATGTCTTGGCCGTTTACGAGAAACCGTACAACCCCGAGCAACCGGTGATTTGCTTAGACGAAAAGCCCATCACCCTTCACGGGGAAGTCCGTCCGGCGACGGTGGCTCAGCCAGGACGGGAAGCCCGACGCGACAGCGAATACGAGCGCCGCGGAACAGCCAACGCCTTCCTGGCCGTCGAGCCGAAAGCAGGCAAGCACTTTTGTTTTCCGACACCGGACCGATCCGGGTTTCAATTCGCGCAGGTCGTACTGGAACTGGTCATGTCGTACCCGGATGCCAAGAAAATTCACCTGGTGATGGACAACCTCAATATACACTCCAAGAAGTCGCTCACCGACGCCTTCGGACTAAAGATGGGTTCCCAAGTTTGGCGGCGATTCGCTATCCACTACACGCCAAAGCATGGCAGTTGGCTCAACCAGGCGGAGATCGAGATTGGCATTTTTGCCAGGCAGTGCCTCGGAAAACGCAGGATTCCAGATCTTCGAACCCTGCGCCGTCAGTGCAAGGCCTGGGCGCGGCGAATCAATAAGGCCGGCACGAAGATCGATTGGAAGTTCGACCGTAAGGCAGCCAGAAAGACATTCGGCTACAAAAGGAACTCTTTCATGCGGTCAGAGAACTAGATGCGGTGAAAGCCGCGCAGGATTTCGCGCGTTGAATAGCGTAAGGCGATGGGCCGACCATGTGGGCAGGCCATTGGATATTCGCACTTTGCCAATTCCACGAGTAGCCATTCCATCTTTTGGTGGTCGAGGGGAGTATTGATTTTGATGGCTGCGCGGCAGGAAACACTGGCGGCAATATTGCGGCGCAGATCCTCAACAGAAGATTTGCGCAATTCTGTTTCGGCGATATCGAGAATCTCGAAGATCACTTTCTCGATTTCGCCCGGCCCAAGGCCAGTGGGGGCGGCCTGGATCGCGATGGTGCGATTGCCAAAGGGTTCTGTTTCAAAGCCAGCCTTCGCCAGTTCGTCGGCGATACGAGCATATTCGAGCTGCTGGCCTACGGTCAATTCCATGATCATAGGCATTAACAATCTCTGCTGTTGCGCTTCGCGTCGCGCGAATTGCCGCAGCACCTGCTCGAAGAGGATGCGCTCATGAGCAACGTGCTGGTCGATAATCCACAAGCCGTCGCGGCCTGCAGCGATGATAAAGCTGTTGTGGATCTGCCCGATGGGACGCAGATCACCGAGCGAGCCAAGGCTTTCATAATCGTTGAGCGAAGCCACTCCGGGAGGAAGCGGACCGTGGGTGTCGGGGATGCGCATTCGCGCCGGTGGATTGACTGAACCGGTGTCGGAGAAATCGAAGCGCTGCTCCGGCCCTCGTGGCATCTCGAGACGCAAGGCTGGAACTTCGCGGGGCATAGCAGTGGGAGCGATGGGCACGATTGGATCGTAGAGATCCGGCGCAGCATTCTCGATACGCTGCGTAAACTCGCTGAACTGCAAACCCGCTCCGGGTTGCGTGTGTGACGCGGGCAGGGGCAAACTGGAGACGGGCTTCGATTCCATCAATTTGCCGCGTACGGCATCGCGAACGAAATCATGCACAAAGGAGCTGTGGCGGAAGCGGACCTCCGTTTTTGAGGGATGGACGTTTACATCGACCTCGCCAAAATCGCAATCCAGAAAGATCAGTGCAAATGGATAACAGGCGGGCGGGATGAGGTTGTGATAGGCGCTGGTCAATGCATGGAGCAGGAGCTTGTCGCGGATGAGCCGACCATTCACAAACAGGTAGATCGAGTTGCGGTTCAGCTTCTGGACATGCGGTTTTGATACGAAGCCGGAAAGTGAAAACTGCTTCTGTTCTCCTTCGGCAGTGGATAGCGTTTTCGACTCGGGACCGAACTCGACGAGGTCTTCGAGAATGCGGTTTCCGAAAATCTGAAACACTCGCTCTTGCGCACTGCCAACCGGGGTTACACGAAGCAATTCTGTGGGCCCATGCTGGAGCTCAAATGACTTGTCGGGATGAGCAAGGCTGTAGTGCGTTACGAGAGAAGCGATGTGGGCCAGTTCGGTTTGTTCGCTACGCAGGAACTTCTTTCGCGCCGGGACATTGTAGAAAAGATCGCGGATCGTGATTACGGTGCCAGCAGCCAAGCCGGCTTCTTCACACATCACCATCTTGCCGCCGTTGATTGCGACACGGGTGCCTGTCGATTCTTCGCGGGCATGGGTTTCGAGGGTCAAGCGTGAGACAGAGGCAATGGATGGGAGCGCTTCGCCTCGAAATCCGAGAGTCCCAATCTGCTCCAGATCATGCACAGAGCTGAGCTTGGAGGTAGCATGCCTTTCAAAAGCAAGCAGGGCATCATCACGCATCATGCCGCAGCCGTTGTCGGTGATGCGAATGAGACGCCGCCCACCTGCCTCTACTTCAACGCGGATATCGGAGGAGCCTGCATCGAGCGAGTTCTCAAGCAGTTCTTTCACCACTGAGGCCGGACGCTCGACAACCTCCCCGGCTGCGATCTGATTCGCAACGGCGTCAGGGAGTACTTTGATTTTTCCCACTCAGTTCGTAGTAATACCACGCTCGGTGAGCAGAGTGCCGAGGCGACGATAAAGGGTCAACTGATTGCGGCGATATTGAACGCTCTGGGTTACAAGATCGCTTTGGGCCTGGGTAAGGGCATTTTGAGAATCGAGCAGAAAGAAGAGTGTGATCGTGCCAAGTTCGTAGCGCTTCTGGTCGGCTTCTACGCGCTTCTGCGCAAGGTCTGCGGCAATCTTTGCCAGATCCACACTGGCGCGGCTGTTCTCCACCTGGTTGATTGCGGTTAGGACATCGAGGCGAACGTTCTGTTCGACAGTACGAATGCGCAACTGGTCCAGGCGCTTGGTGACGACAGCGTCAGCATAATTTGCGGCCGCGTTGCGATCCTTGATTGGCAGGCGCAGTTGGATGCCGCCGCCAATGATCGGGAAGCCGAAACCCCACATCTGATCTGCTGCATCGCCAAAACCGCCCGGGATCACGGACGAAATTGGAGAGGTTGTGCCATCAGGATTGAAGATTGTCTGACGGCGAAGTGTCGGGCCACCACGGCCCTGAGAAGAGTAGTTTCCGAAAAACGAAAAGTCGGGCCTCAGGCTATCGCTGGTTACTTTCAGGTTGATGTCATCGATGTCGATCTGCTGCCGCTGCACCATGAGATCAGGGCGAACCCGCAAAGCATTGGCCACCAGACCTTCCTTGTCAAAAGGCGTATTGTCGGTTGGAGGCAATACTGACTCCGTTAAAGAGATTGCCAATTTGCGCAGTTCGGGATCGAGATCGATTCCCATCTGACGTCGCAATGCATCTTCTGTCTGCGCTAGACGGTAGCGGGCCTGAGTAACAAGAATTTCCGCACGCGCGTAGACGGCCTGTGGCTGGAAGATTTCGAGAGCGGGAAGTGCCCCGAGTTCAAGTTCGCGCTGTGCGCGTTTCAAGCTGGTGTCGGCTAGCGCAAGCGCCTGCTCCTGCACCTTCAAATTTTCGCGAGCACCGATGACATCCCAATAGGCGTTTTCGGCATTGGTGAGCAGTTGCTGCAACTGATCCTGGAATCCATATTCGTTCGCGCGAAGCCGGGACTTGGCGAGAGTGATTGGAGCACGAACTACCTGTAAGTCGCGTCCTCGCAGAAGCGGCTGGTTGAAGCTCAAATTGAGGTTGGAACCATAGGCCGGATTCAGGTTGGCGAAGGCGCTGTTCGTGCTGTTTTTCGATGCAGAGTAGTTGATGGTGTATTGAGTACCGGTAGGAGCGGTTTGTTGCCAGTTCAACGTGAGGGGCTGAGCGAGTGAAGAGAGCGTGGAGGCGCCGGCAAGGGCGTCAGTCGTGATGGTTTTGACACGAGTGGAACTGAATCGGCCTACAAACTGGGGATCGAAAATCGAATAGGATCGCGTGATTGCGTTTTTCGGAATTTCGAGCACCAGACGCTGGATCTGTATGTCCGTGTTGTTGTTCAGCGCCAGCTCGAGGTAAGCCTTGAGCGACAATTCGAGCTTGTCGCCAGAGACGTAATCCTGCAGTTTGACTGGCCCCTGAAGTTCAAATTTAGGAGTTTCGCGGCGGAGGATCCTGCGGAAATAGTCTTTGGTGCCGAACTGCGGATAAGCTGCGAGTTCAGAATCCTTGAAGACATTGGGAGCAGTGGTTGTAGTAATTTGCCCGGACATGGAAATGCCGAGCAACAGAAGAGTGCTAAAGGTACGGAGCATATTATTCGTAGCGAATCGCCTCAATTGGATCCAGTTTAGCGGCCTGCATGGCCGGATAAATTCCAAAGAGCAGTCCGATGCCGACGGACACACCGAAGGCGACTGCAATGGAACTTGTGGTGACGACTGTGGACCATCCGGCCGCTGTTGCGATTACCTTGGACAAGGTGAAACCGAAGGCAATGCCGATCATGCCGCCAAGCATCGAGATCAGCAAAGCTTCCATAAGAAATTGACGGATGATGTCGACTTGCCGAGCACCAATAGCGCGGCGAATACCGATTTCTTTGGTGCGCTCGAGAACCGTTGCCAGCATGATGTTCATGATGCCGATGCCGCCCACGAGGAGCGAGATGCCAGCGATGCAAAGCATGACGACGCTAAAAATGAAGGAAGTGCGGCGGCGCTGCTCGAGCAGCCCAGCTGGCACGATGGTGTTGTAGTCACCAGCATCTTTGTGTGTGGAATCGAGAATCGCACGGACGATGCCCGCTGTTTCAATCGAATCGGTTCCGGGAGCAACACGCATGTAGATTCCGTCAATCTCATCCTTGAGATAACTGTTATTGTCCTCAAAGCGACGCATTACCGTATTGAGGGGCGCAATGATCAGGTTGTTGCGGTTTGATACTTCGACGCCTTCGGAGTCGGAGTCTGCTGTGGCCTGCTGCGACAGCACGCCGATCACCTGCAACCAGGTGTCGTTCACTTTCACATATTTTCCTGTTGCCGGCTCATAACCCAGCAGATTGACCTTGGCGGCCTCACCAAGAACACAAACCGGGGCCGAGGTGTCGTTGTCTTTGTCGTTGAAGAAGCGGCCTTCGATAACTTTCAGACTATTGATTACGAGATAACTGGGATCCACGCCAATCAGCAGCGGCGGCTCAGCAGAAGTCTTCGGCAAGATTTTGAGCGGCTTGAACCGTTTGCGGGGAGTGGAAGCTTCAAGACCCTGGACATTTTCTTTGATCGCGCGATAGTCGCGGAAAGTCAGCCCGGGAGAGATGAGACGCCGAGCCTGCAACTCATTGCGATCCACAGATTCCTTTGCTTCGACAATGATATTGTTTACGCCGAGCAGATCGATATAGCTCATCATTTCTTTTTGAGCGCCGGCAGTAATGGACAACATCGCCACCACCGCGCCGACTCCGAAGATCATGCCAAGCATCGTGAGCAGGCTGCGCAACTTGTGCACAAGCAGGCTGCTGAGACCCATGTATAGTTCGGGCAACAAACCCTGGAATAAACCCTTCATCAGCCTTACATGCCTCCCTTGCCGCCAGGCAGCGATGCTGCAGCGCCACCACTCTTTTGTGCGCCTTTTTTCTTGTCGTCGGACTTGGCTTCGGGATTCGCCATCGCGATTGTGTCGCCGGGCTTGACGCCGCTTGAAAGGATCATGACATTCTCGCTTCGCTTTAAGGGCTTGATTTCACGGGCTTCGAAACGATTGCCAACCTTGAGGTAAACAACCGGCTTGCCGTCTTTCTCGAAGACTGCCTGAATTGGCACATTCACTACGTTCTGGACTTTGTCGACGATAATTTCGACATCGGCGAGCAGCCCGGGCCGCAGAAGCACATCCAACTGGCTATCTTCTTCAGGAGGTGTTGGGAGCCTGGCATTGTCGAGCTCTTTTTGAGAAACCATGATGCCGCCCACGTTGAACATCTGCGGCAGGCCAGGCTGTGCGCCACCATTGCGATTGCCGCGATTGACGGCCGCTGCAGGCATGGCACCGGTCTTTACGAGTTCGGCCGTAACCTTGGCCATGATTTCGGTGCGTTCTTCCGGGGTCATGTCCGCCATGATCTTGCCCTTACTGAATTTCGTGACTAGTTCGCGGCGCTTGCGCTGCAGCTCGGGGTCCATATTGCCCTGTCCGCCTCGCTGACGCTGCCCGGCCTGCTCGCCTTGCCCTGGCTGAGCAGATGCAGGAGGGGCGCCCATCGAAGGCATTTCGCCACCTGCCGGAGCACCACCTGCGGCCATTCCGGAATAGCTCGGGAGTGGCGGTTTCTTTCGGTTCGTATCTGCCTGAGCCAGAATCCGGCTGATTTGCGTCTCGTTTGCGCCCAGTGCGCTCAAGAGCTGGCGCATCTCAATCGAGAAAATTACGTCAAATTTTTTGGCTGGGTCGGAACTGAACATGTTGGAGGAAGCGGTGCCGCTCATCGACTTGATCTTGCCGGTGAAGCGCTTCTCCGGGAGGGCATCGAGGCGCATTGATACTTCCTGGCCTTCGGTCAGATTCGCACGATCCAGCTCGCCGACTTTTGCCACAACTTCCATTTCGGACAAATCCAGAATATCGGCGACAGGCATGCCAGGCTGTACCTGGTCGCCTTCGCGAATATCCGGCAACTGCATACCAAACATCATCGAGGTGGAACGGTTCTGCTTCACCGCGACGAGGCCGCTCATGGGGGCAATTAGTTTGACCTGTGCCAGGCGCTGTTTCTCGCGATTCAACTCGAGCTTTGATTTGTTGATTTTTTCCCGCAAAACGGCCAGTTCGGCTTGTGCCTGTTCGCGACGGCTCTTAATATCGCTTTCGAGCTGCAACAAACGGCGCTTGGACTCTTCAAGAGTCAACTGATTTTTCTTGGCATCGATCACGCTGATCAACTCATTGCGTTTTACCTCGAGCTCTGCACGGCGAACCCCATAACGAGCGCGCAATAGCTCCACCTGATCCTGGTTGTCACGGATGGCGAGATCGGCCTGCGCTTTCTTCACCTGCTCATCGATCTGGTCGAGTTCGAGCTGCTTCTCTTCGAGACGAGAGATGACCTCGGCATCATCAAATTCAATAATGAGATCGCGTTCGCGAGCAAGCGCGCCGAGGGTTGCAAGCTTAGTCACTTGTACGGTGCCAAACAAATTGGGGGCCGTTAACGTCGCCGTACGCACAGCTCGCAGCTCGCCTCTGGCAAAACTTCGCACGACTACGTCTCCCTGACGGACTTTCGTTGTAGCAATAGTCTCCTGTCGCTGCGGTATTTGCTCATAGAGGCGGTACGCAGCATAAGATGCGCCCACGATCACCAGTAGGATGAGAATTCGAATAATAAATTTGCGCATGTCTGGGAGTTAGAGTTTCTTTTGCTTGCGTGCTGCTTCGGCAGGATTTTCAAGTGTTACTACTTCGCCTTCCTTCAGGCCTTTGAGCACTACCGTTTCGTTGTCGTTCCGCTTGCCGACCTGAATCTGCCGGACCGCGAAGTTCGGGCCCTTTTGGACATAGACCGAAGGCTTGCCGCCGACCGTAAAACTTGCCCGCGTGGGGATGAGCAACTGGTTTGCATCGCTCTCGATCAGAATCTCGGCCGAAGCGCTCATTCCAGGCCGCAAGCGCTTATCGGTGCCGTCAATCGTGGCGCGCGCCGGAAAGGTCTTCTCCGTCATGCCCATGCCGCGCCATTGCACGGAAGCGATCGGGCTGATCCAGTCGAGTTTGGCGTCGAATTCGCGATCCGGGATCGCGTCAATGCGAACCTTCAATTTTTGACCGAGTTCCAACTTGCCACGGTCTACTTCGTCGAGTTTCAGATCAATACGCAGCAGGGAGAGATCGGGGATTTCGGCAATCGCCGCACCGGTCCAGGCGCGGTCGCCCTCTTTGAATGGAGGAGGGCTTGACCCCCAACTCCCCTGACTGCGGAAGTTGGGCAGTAGGTTGACGATGCCATCACCCGGCGCGCGCAACACCATATTGCCCAGATAGCCACGCGCACGATTCACATCTCGCACGGCTTTATCCTTGTTCTGGTCGAGCCGCTCGAGATCCGCGTTTTGAGTCGCCTTGTGCGTATTCACAGTCTGGGCCACCTGGCCCAGCTCGCCTTGCGAGATGCCTACGTCAATGCGGCTCTTGGCACCCTCAATCTCGCTCACTACCTCGGCCTTGCTTGCCTCAAGCTTCGAACGCTCCAGGTTGTATTCGGCCGTCATCTTGTTCATCCCGTCCATTTCGGTGACGATCCGGTGGGACGCTTTGGTCTGTACAATCTGGCTGTCTATCGTACGAACACTGGTGTTCCGTTCGAGCAGCGTCTGTTCCTGCTGGGCCGCATCAAACTCCACAACCACATCACCCTTGTGGATGGGTTTGCCGCTCTCGGCAATCATCACAATCCTCGGATCTGGAACTTGCGGCGCAATAATCGTGGTCGATTTTACGCTACGAATTTCTCCGCGTGCACGAACCACGATTGTGAATTCGCCTTTGCGCACCTTTGCCACCGGAACTTCTACAACGCTTGTCTTCTGGTTGTAATTGAACGCGGCATAGCCGCCTCCAGCGCAGGCAATTGCAAAAACTACCATGGAGATGCGTTTATTGCGGACAGACGACTCCGACTGTCCAATGCGAATCTTCGGCTTGATCTCTGACATACTGCTACCCTTTGTTGGTTGCCGCAGAACCGGAGGGCGGCATGTCGAGGGCGATTACTTCACCCTTGTGCAAGCCCTTTATCGAGGCAACCAGATAATTTTCCAGGCCAACTTCAACTTCGCGGCGATTCCACGCTTCGCCCACTTTGATGTAGACCACTTTCTTGCCAGTCTCGGCGTCAGCAAACACACCAGCCAGCGGGGCGATGGTGGCTTCTTTTTCTTCTTCGATTACCACGTCGACACTGCAACTCAAATCGGGGATGATCCGCAGATCCATCTGATCGATTTTGAGTCGCACCGGAATCTCGCGAACAAAACTTGCACGCATTCCGCCTGTTTTGGGGACCGCAGCAATGCTTACGACATGAGCAGGTACTTCAAGGCCGGGATAGGCATCAAAACGAACTCGCGCCTTCATGCCAAGCCGCAATTGCTCTCCATCCACCTGGTTCACCGTCGCATTGATGACCATCGATTTTGGATCTACGATCTGCATGAAGAACTGCCCTGGATACAACTGATCTCCCTGCTGAATCTGCGAGAATTCACCGCCCCGAAAGATGTTCTGCATCACGGCCATGCCCTCAATATTTGCCTTGGACAACATACGGTCGGCATTCTGCTCAGAACGCTTGTACTCAATTTCAAGGGTCTTGAACTCAAGCTCGGCATACTTCAACTGGGCCTTTTCCTGTTGATCGATAAACTTGCCTTCTGCCAGCTGTTGTTTGTATTGCGCGTCGGATTCTTCGAGCGACAACTTCACTCGTTCGGCATCGATTGTGCTCAACACCGGAATGGTTTTCATGTCGAGCTTGGCTTTTTCGAGGGCAGCCTTGGCTTTCTCAACATTCTGGTTGTGCGTGTAGCGAGCCAATTCAAGATTCGCCTTTTGCTGAGCAAGTTGCGCTTTGGCTGTCTCCATTGTCGCTTTGTAGTCTTCGAGACGAAGCAGCATGTATTGGCGGTCAAACTCGGCGACCACATCACCCTTTTTGACCATTACGCCAGATTTTACAAGTTGCTGCAGCACGAGGGTGAAATCACCACCACCGCCGCCACCACCCCCGCCACCGCCACCGCCTCCTCTGCCTCCATCCAAATCTTTTGAAGTAGAGCCCAGACCATCTCCACCAAGGGCAGAACTGGTGCCACTACTTGCTCCGCCAGATGAACTTCGAGCAGAAGTCTGACTGGAAGAACTCACTCGACTGGATGCAGCTTTTGTAGCACCCGAGCCTCCGAAGCTGCGGCTTGCAGAAGCACCTGAAGATTCCAGTGAACCCGCAGCACCGGCTGCGGCGGCAGAACCAGAGCTGCTCGATCCGCTACTTCTTGATCCACCACCGAGCGACGGCAAGGCGGAAACTGAGGCTTGGTCCATGCCAGCAAGATTAAAGCCACCCCTTCCGCGTCCAGATCGGCTGCCGCGAATCTGCGGGGCGATGAGCGAAACAAACCTTTCGGCGGAAGTGGAGCCAGCCAAGCGCATTGTCTTTTCCAAATTTCCGGATTGGACAGTTGCGGTACGGACACCTGCGCGCACCTCTTGAGCGGCGCGGTCTGCAGCTGCCTGCTGCTGCCAAAGCCAATAACCAGCGCCTACTGCAATCGCTAACCCCAAGAAAATCTTCCACTTGGGGGTAGAGCGGCGATCCTCTGCCTTGGCGGCTACCTTTTGGGGGCCACTCGGAGAGGACGGCGATTCTGGAGCCGGCAAACTAGAGCCGGGTGTCACGTTGGGCTGCATAAACTTAATCTCATTATGCAAGACGCTGAATTATAAAGAAAGGTTAGCCTCACGATAAATCGTTGCAGCCACAAGAGAAATGGCAAATGTTGCAGACTTATTTCGCCCGGGCCATCTGATCGACCAGATCGTAGTGAAATTTGACGAAAGTATATAGGGCAGATTCGAGAATGCGTTCCTGATCAGAATGGGCTCCGAATCCCTTGGGGCCATCTTCGGAATCGATCATGGGGCCGATTCCATAGCACTGGACGCCTTTGGTGCGAAGAAACGCCATGTCGGTTGCGCCGGTGGACATCGTTGGCAAGGTCGGGACGCCGGGGTAATGAATTTTCGCGACGGCTTCGATGGTTTTGAAAGCTTCGTTATCGAGTCGTGAAGGCAATGCGCCGGGACGGCTGGAACCAGCATCACGAACAAACTTCACAGCGGGGTCGTTGATTACGCCTTTGAGCATTTCAAGGAATTTGGGGAGATCTTCGTCCGGGAGCACTCGAATATCGAGGCTCGCCTGGGCTTCTGAAGGGATCACGTTACGGCGATAGCCGGCATTGATCATGTTGGGCGAGATGGAGGTGCGAAGCATCGAGTTGTGTCGAGGCTCGTTGATTGCGAGAAATTCCTGAATCGCGTCGGTCTTTTCGGGATTCAGGAGGCCATTGTAGCGATCCCGCTCTTCGGGCGTGGATACGGTGGCGAGGCGCTCGAAGTAGGTGCGGGTCGTGTCATTGAGACGCATGGGAGGCTGCCAGGCGGCGACCTTCGAGACAGCTTGGGCGATGTGAACAACGGCGTTTGATTTTAGCGGCACCGAACCGTGGCCGGCCACACCGTTTGCGACCAGGGTAATGCCGAAGGGGATTTTTTCGGTAGTTTGGACAGAAACGAAGCGGAGACGATTGCCTGTGCGGGTCGCGGAGCCACCTTCAGCAAAGCAGTATTCCGCATCGATCTCGGCCCAGTGTTCGCGAACCAGGTAGGCGATACCGAGTACGGGCGCGCCTTCTTCCCCTGCTTCGGCGAGAAAGATGACATCGCGATCAAGAGGAACATTCTGGCGCTTTACCAGAATGATCGACATCAGCGCGGCAACGAGATTGTCTTTGTCATCGAGAGTGCCGCGACCATAAACGTAGCCGCCTTCGCGGTGCGCAGAGAAGGGGCCGTGAGTCCATTTCTTTGCGTCGACGTTTACGGTGTCGGTGTGGCCGACGATCAGGATGGGCCTCTTTTTACCGTTACCATTGAGGCGGGCAACGATGTTGGGGCGTTTGATTTCCGGGTTTGCGAGGTTGTCCATGGTGAAGATTTTGGACTCGATGCCTTCCTTGTCGAGGACGCTCTTGACGTAATCGACGACCGGCTTTTCGCTACCGCCTGGGTCGGCGCTGTTGATCTGAACGAGGGCCGTATAGTGCTTGAGAGTTTCGGCTTCGACTTTGGCCCAATCGATTGCCTGGGCAATTAGAATAGGGGCGATCAGGAGGAAAAGAAATGCGCGCATCATGCGAGACAGGTTAACAGATGCCCGAGAAGTGCGTCCGCCTTGCGAGAGAGTTGGCACCAGAGAGATCATCGAAGCCGTTGAGAGGCGTTGAGCGAGTCCCAGGTTAAGGGGGGGCCAGCATCTTCGCAAGATCTTCTAACGCCTTCCTGGCAACACTACTTTCGGGGTTTATGCGCAGCAAGCGCTGCATTGCAGCTTTCGCTTCGGCATAACGCTTTGTCTGGACATAGATCCGCCCCAAATTCAAATACAACAACTCATCCCCAGGAGCTGAGGAAATACCGCGTTCCAGTGCGTCGGCGGCCTTCTGGGGTGCCCCCTGATTCAAATACAAGACCCCGAGATTATTCCAGGCCGCCGAGAGCGATGGGCGCAGCCCTACAGCCTCGAGCAGATGCTTCTCGCCCTCAGATGCTTTTCCGCTCTTAGCGAGAGCCAGGCCCAGGCCATGATGCCCGTCCGGCGACTTTGGCTCAAGAGCCAATGCCTTGCGAAAATACTTTTCCGCCGGTACAAATTGTCCCAACTTATCTGCTGCCTGCCCCGCGTTCAAGAGCGCATATGCCAAGTCGTCTTTGGAAGCTACGGCCTGCTCAAAGTGTTCCAGCGCCGCCGCGTACTCTTCCCGGGCCATTGCAACTCCACCCATCTCATTCCAGGCCTCTGCCGATCCCGGTTCGAGAAGCAACGCTCTATCAAGCAGCGCCACTGCCTTCTCCAACCGCTTGGCTTCGCGGTGAATTTGTGCCACCAGCACCAGCGTTCGAACATTCTCCGGCTGCTGTTGCAATACAGCATCCAGATAGGGTAAAGCCTGCTCTGGATAACCGCACCATAACAGTGACGCACCCAGCTTGAAATAGTCTCGTCGCGGCCTGGCCAATTGCCGCCCCGCGTATGGCAGCGCGCCCGACTTGCCGATCAGCAGCAGATCTGCTTTCACCTGCTCAGTTGAAGGAACAGCAGCATATACTTTGCAGACCCGGCCTTGCTCATCGAGTAACAATGCGAGCGGCAAATCGAGCTCAGTGCGGTACTCAAACAGATAGCGCCGGAACAGCGTGTACGCTGCTGCTAAATCCTGATCCCCCCGCAGCACCTCTGATCGAACAACATACAACCCCGGACCAGCCTGCTTTTCTGGCAGTGGAAGCGGATCCTGCAGCCAGGTATCTTGCAAGCGAGGCGTATTGTCGCCAATTGTTGTCTTCGGCGGAATCGCTCGAGCTGCCGCGAATTCCCTCCCCCGGACCGCCTGCCTTCCCTCGCTTATCTCATAAACCGCTCCCGCCTCCAACCCGACAAAACGCTGCAACTCACCGCTCGGCCACTCAATCTCAACAGTCTTCACGGATTTAGATCTCAAGCCGAAATACAGCGTCTTCGTGTGTTGCGAAATATACCCCGATCCGGCCGTCACCCATTTTGTCTGGCCATCTAAAGTGACGCGCGCCCCGATCGCATCGCGATTGGACTTCGTCCCGATCAAGCGCAGGGCGATCCGCTCCCGCCCCTGACCGCAAAGGTTCTGGAAGAGGCGCAACTGCGGGCCTAGTCGGCTCTTCACGCAAAGATCAAGACAACCATCACCATCAAAATCTGTAATTGCAAACGCCCGCGAATCGGCCGCAAAATTCAATCCACTCTCTGCCGACGCATCACGATAGCCAGCCCCATCACGAACATAAAAGACATTCGGCTCACTACCATTCCACGAATACCCTTCGCGAATAAACTGATTGATCGCGTTCCAGCCGTTCTCATACACCGCACTGGGGCTGGCCGTTGCCGGAGTCTTCGCTACAACCTGACGCCAAAAGAAGCCCATCAAATCAGGCTGCTTTGGCCCCGTGAGCATCCCGCAGGTCAGGAACAGTTCCGGCTTGCCATCGTTGTCAAAATCGGCAGCGTCGGCCGACCAGCCCCAGCGTCCCATCTCGATGCCCAACTCCGCCGCCTCACTTGCAAAACTGCCATCACCGCGATTCCGGTAAAACGAATTCCCTTTTGTATGTCCCCGCCACGCAGCATCCAGCTGGAACGGAAATTTCGGACTTTTCACAACGTTCTGGCCCACCGCAGTCCACATATTCGCAACATATAAATCGGGCCGACCATCGCCATCGTGATCAAACCAGCAGGCGCTCATTCCGGGTCCGATGTCTTCTACTCCCGCCTCAGAGGCGACATCCTGAAACTTGCCCCCGACATTGCGATACAGGTTGTTCCGCCCAAAATCATTCGCCACATACAGGCTGGGCCAGCCAGATCCGTTGTAGTCACACCAGGCGGGCGCAAAGCTATAGCGATTGTTGTTTTTGTCTAGGCCCACTGCCGCAGTTACATCTTCAAAATAACCTGTCCCATCCGCCGCCAGCCGGTTCCGGAACAGAAAATTCGGTGGCCCGTTCTGTGCGTCAAAATAAGGGGAGGGATAGCGAAACTGCGCCTCGCTTTGAAAGAAGCTATAACAACATAGATACAGATCTAGGTTGCCGTCACGGTCATAGTCTGCAGCTGCCATCCCGGTAAAGCCGCCTTGGGGGGGATTAGCAAACCGAAACGCATCAGGTGCCAGCGTAAATCGTCCCTTGCCATCGTTCAAAAACAGCAGCGGCCCGCCGCCGCGCAGCACTACAAGGTCTTGCCGTCCGAGTTTTCGCAAATCCAAAAACAGCGCCGAACTCGTGTCATCAAGCAGGTCCAATCCAGCCGCCGCAGTGATATCCACAAATCGACCATCCTGCCAGCGAAACAGCTTGTTCGGCAACCCGGCGGGTTGGCAGACATACAATTCATCGCGCCCGTCGCCGTCAATGTCCCCCACCGCAATCCCGTTGTTTCCGTAGATATCGATGCCCGTTGCAGGGTCAAGTCTCGATATCCAATACGGAATACCCCGGGAAAGTTGTTCCGAGTCAAGAACGCTTCCAGTAACGTCAGCAAAGAGGCCATCCCTTCGGGCGGGAGCGGGCGGCATGACCGGATCGACAGAAAATTCGTCGTGGCCGCTTTCGATCAGCGGAGTGTATGCGAAATGCGCTGGATCGTTGCGATACTGCACCGCCACAGTTTCCGCATCCACCGAGAACGGTGCTAACAAGGGCAGAGCCAATAAATCGCGCCGGGTCACTGCATCCCGCCTTTTGAATCAGGACGGGGTGAGGCCAACAATTTCTCGTGTAGCTGCCTCTCACTCGCAGCCTTCAGTGTCTGGCCCAGTCGATCATAAACTCGCGCTAGGCGATAGTGGGGCTCTGGTGCCTGGGAATTCAGGCGGATCGCTTTTTCATAGGCATGAGCAGCACCTGAAAAATCCCGCTCTCGTTCCAGCAGTTGCCCAAGTTCAAAAGGAAAATCCCAGACGGTCGGGTCGCGCCGCATGGCTTCGACAAGCATCGGTTTCGTTTCGCTGTCCGCTGCTCCCCCGGAGTGCATGGCTCGCGCCACCACAAAAGGCGCAAACCCGTTCAACGGCTCTACGCGCAACCACGCCTCCGCTCGGGCGCGAATCTCAGACACTCGCTCCGGCAACTGATCCATCATGCGAGCAAGAAAAATATAAGGTTGAGGCACCTCCGGTGCTAAATCAATCACCCGGAAGAACCGCTCTGCCGATTCAGTAAATCGGCGCTGTGTGTAAAGCGCTACGCCGTAAGCCAATTCGATTTGCGGGCTTTTGTCAAATGTGCCAAGGGCCTTTGCAAGAAAGGCCGACGCATCATTAAACCGCCCCATCCGCAAAAGGGCCTGGCCATAAGCGGCATGAGTTGGTTCGTCGTAAGGCAACAGTTCGAGCAATACAAGGTATTGCGCTACCGCAGCATCGGGTTTGCCTGTCGCTTCAAAGCCCCTCGCCAGCATGAGCCGTATTTCCGTGCGCTCCCCTCGCTTGAGCGCTGCAGTTCCAAACGCAATCGCTTCAGGCCACTGTTTCACTTCGCCGAACAACAACGCCGCCCGCAACACCGCAGCATCGTCCGCTTCTTTCGATTGTGCGAATCGTCCTTCCCAAAGCGCCGCAAGTTTTCGCTGTCCCGACTGCGCAAAATACAAAGCCAATGTATGTTGAACTGCTGGAATCGACGCACCCAATCGCTCCGCTTGTCGCGCCGCAGTTACAGCCCTTTGTGGCATGTTCAGCATTAAATACAGTCTGGCCAGAAGGGCCTGCGCCCGCCCATCTAGAGGTGAAGCTTCCAGCAACACACGTGCTTCAGCCAATCTGCCCGCCTCAAGGGCAGATTGCGCGGTTCCAATCGTATCGGCGGCAAATAGGTACATAAAAAAGGAAGCGGCCGCTGGCTCCAGCATACTGCATGGCTGAAACCAACGGCCGCTCTTTACAGCGCTTCGAGACTTAGAACATCAGCCGCAGCGCGAACTGCGTGCGCCGCTGTGTGCCCTGCTGCGTACCCGTGATCACGCCGAAGTTGGGATTGCCCTGGGTGTTATTCGGGCGATCATACTGCGGAGTGTTTGCCAGGTTGAAGGCTTCAGCGCGGAATTGCACTTTGAAGCGCTCGCTGATGTTGACTGCTTTGAACAACGAGAGGTCAAGATACTTCTGACCAGGCTGGTTGTTGCTCTGCAGACCAAGGTTGCCATTGGTACCAGGTCGCGGTGCAGTGACTGCGCTGGTGTCGAACCACTGAGCTGCCCTACGGCCGCCTGAGGGTTCGCTCTTCGGATCCTTACCTGCAACTACATCGGGAGTACAGAGGCTAAAGCTGCCGACGCAGTTATTGGTTCCGAGCGTAAAGGGCGATCCCGTCCGGAGGGTCAGAATGCCGTTCAATTGCCAGCCGCCAATTACGGCGTTGGCCGGCCGGTTGGCCGAATTCATGAAGCGCTTACCCTTGCCAAAAGGCAGGTCATAGAGAAAGCTGGACGTCATGCTGTGGCGAATATCCCAGGCGGCGCTGGAGTAATTCAGACCGTAATCGCGCTGATCCTTGGACCCGAATCCGGCAGAACCGCTGAGCGTAGTTCCTGAGTTCGACAGAGCATGACCATAGGTGTAAGCGACCAGGTATTGCAAGCCGCTCGAATAGCGCTTTTCCCACTTGGCAGTGAGGCCAGCATAGTTACCAAAGCCAAAAGTGGTGGTGTTATTCACACCAGCAATATTAGGAACGGGCCGGCGAGCATTGGTGTTGATGTCCGGACGCGGATCGTTGACCGCCGCGTTGGGATCGGAAAAGAAGAGCTGGTGTGCCTGGCGGTTGCCAACATAAGCCAACTCAAAAGCGTTACCGCCGCGGAACTCACGCTGTAGGGAAAAGTTCCACTTGTGTACGAGAGGATTGCGGAAGTTCTGTGCCACAGAGCGGAAGCTTACCGGAGCGTTCAGCGAGAATACATTCACGGGGAAGCCGTTCTGGACCCCGTTGAAGAACTTGTTCTGTTCATAAGGTCCAATGCCGATGCGGTCCAGGTTAGTCGTTTGATTAAACGGTACACCTTCACCACGGTTGGGGTTGCCACCCTGATTCTCTTCGCCACCGTAGAAGATGCCGTAGCCGGCACGGATCGCGGTCTTGGGGTTCATTGCATAGGCGAAACCGATGCGGGGGGCAATGCTGGTTTTATCCCAGGGGATAAGATAGCTGCTCACTTCGCCTCGTGAAACTTTCACGTTGGCAAAGTCCGTAGCAAAGTTCGGAGGTAGTTTGGCGTCTTGGTCCTTACCCTTGGGGATAAACAAAGTCAGCTTGTCAAAGTCAAAATTCGCCTGACGACCAAACTTCTCGTCGATCGGCGAAAACAGCTCATAACGAATACCGTAAGTGATCGTCAGCTTGGAGTTGAACTTCCAGTCATCTTGCGCATAGAAAGCCCAGGCGGACTTCTGTGACGAGATGAAGTTGGTGGTAGAAATCTGACCGTTCGTAACTTGACCAACCAGGAATGAGGCATAGCCATCACCGGTATTGTTCCTGAGATTGTCTAAGCCGTTCGGGAAGGAAGTTTCGTTACGGTTGAAGCTCCAGTTACCATGCGGGCTTGGGAACTGGAAGAAGGGGAACTTGATGGGCCGGAACTCTGCGCCAAACTTAAGTGAGTGCTTGTTCTTCTGGATCGCCACGTTCTGGATGAAGTCCCAAACGTTGTTGTACTCTTTTGAAGGCAACCAGTCTGACGCTCCAAAGCCGCTGTAGCGGTCGATGTTGGTCGACGGGAGGCCGCCATTCAGAGGACCTGTAGGATTGTAGCCTCCAATACCGAAGGCCTTGAATTGGTCGGTATTCGGATCGGCCTGCGTGCGGGACGTGACCAGGCGGCTGTAGCCAGCGCGAGTCTCAGTTACAAAGTTGGGCGACCATGTGCGCGTGTAGCTGAGCATCGCATTGCGGGCCAGGTTCTGTGCAACATTGGAATTGAAATAGGTAGCATCAAGCGCACCCGGCAACGGCTGACCGTTGATCAGGTTGTTGTTCGACCAACTCACACTACCAAAGATGCTGTCTTTTTCACTGATGCGGTGGTCAGCACGGATGTCGAATTGCTTCGTTCCGGCGGTACCAGATGTCGTGGTGAAGTAGTTATTCTCAGGAAATCCTGGAAGCACAGTCACATTCGGGGCTGGGAACAAATTCACCAGCTTCTGCGCTACGGGGTCAATGCGGTTCGCTGGGATCCGGTTGCCAGGGAATGGCGTACGGCTCAGTCCAGTTGTGCCATTGGGATAAGTCACTGTGGCGTTAGAGCGTGGATCGTATATTGTGCCTTCGAGAGCACTCACACCAAGGGAGTTAGTGATCGCCTTGTTGGTAGCAGTGAGTGCCGAAAAATCTCCGGTACGCATCGCTGCCGTGGGGATCGTAAAGAACCCGGAGGTACCCAGACCAGGAACAGCGCCACCCGTGGAACGGATTTCAGTGCCCTGATAATCAGCGAACCAGAATGTACGATTCTTGATCACCGGACCGCCGATTGCGGCGCCAAACTGATTCTGTTTGAAAGGACCGCGCTTCACACCATTGCGATTATTCTCCCAGCGATTGGCGTTCAGCTTATCATTCTGCAAGTATTCAAAAAGCGAACCATGAATCGAGTTTGTACCGCCTTTGATCGTGACGTTCACAACGCCGCCAGCGCCACGGCCATACTCGGCGTTGTAACCGTTGGTCATGACACGCATTTCGCCAATTGCTTCTACCGAAGGTCCAATAACGAAAGAAGTCTGGTTGAGGAAGTCGATCACGTTTACGTTGTTATCGACGCCGTTCAACAGAAAGTTGTTTTGTCCATTCGAACGGACACCGTTAGCTGAAAACCCTCCACCTGTAGCATCGCGAGCGCCAGGCTCATTCGGCACCACACCCGGCGACAAGCGTGCGAGATAAGCGAAGTTGCGCGTGCCGCCTAGCGGTAGTTCGCTCACCTGCTTTGCGTCCACACTTGCACCAATGATGGTCGATTCCGTCTGCAACACGGGCGAATCACTCGTCACTTCAATGTTCACGGATACTTCACCGACTTGCATCTGAAAGTCGATGCCCGTACGGTCGCCTGCGGTTAGTTGAATATTGCGGCGAGTCGATTTTTTGAAACCGGAGGCTTCCACTGAAATTGTGTAGATTCCAGGCTTTAGTGCCGGACGTGCATATTCGCCACCACTTGCGGTGACAAGATCATACTTCAGGCCAGTAGCTTCTTCACTAATGGCAATCTTCGCTCCTGGAATTCCCGCTCCCGTGGGATCCGAAACCGTTCCTACCAGTGTTGCCAAGTCTCGCTGCGCAAAAGCGCAAATTGCGAGCACCATAGACAAAGCAGTAATCCTCAACAAGGGGATTAATTTCATGTGTTAAATGTCTCTTCTCAGTTTGGAATACCAAACAGTGTGACATTATCATCAATAATGGTCGACTTCAAGCGTTTGAAAATTAAGAAAAATATTGGCGCAAGAATATGGTTTTTCATATCGCTTGCGCTATTGTTTTTCATATCCGCTGAAGCACCTAACCTCGTTTCTTTTGTTGATCTTGCGATTTCCTCTGGCCTGAGCGCCAGCAACGAATATGGCGGACGGGATCGAAAAGATTTTATCGTTGAGACAACGGGCAATGGCGTTGCAATTTTTGACGCCGATCAGGACGGCACTCCCGACCTTCTTTTGCTCAACGGCACCACCCTCACGGGACCAGTTCAGGGAGCGCCACGTTTGCCCCAACTCTACCGAAATGATGGCAGGGGAAAGTTTCGCCTTTCTGGCAAAGAAAGTGGCTTCACCCACGAAGGTTGGGCCCAGGGCGTATGCGCCGGCGACTATGATAACGATGGTCGAACTGACCTGCTGCTCACCTACTACGGCCATAACCGGCTCTACCGCAATTTGGGAGATGCCAAATTTGAAGATGTAACGGCAAAAGTCGGCTTGCCCACTACGGGCGTCCGTTTCGGTTCCGGCTGTACTTTCTTCGATTACGACCGCGATGGCCGTCTCGATTTCTTTGTATCCAATTACATCAATCTCGACCTCGCCAAAACGCCCCGTCCCGGCAAAGGCGAATTCTGTACATGGAAGGAAATTCCGGTGATGTGCGGGCCGCGTGGCCTCCCGCTGGCCACAAACGTCCTCTATCATCAGGAAGCAGATGGCACTTTTCGAGACGTCTCGCTCGCCAGTGGCATTACCAAACCCGGTGGCCGATACGCGCTCCAGGCCATCGCCGCCGACTTCGACAACGACGGTTGGCCCGATCTCTATGTCGCCTGCGACATGACACCCAGTCTCTTGTTTCATAACCGTGGCAACGGCACTTTTGAAGAACGTGCTGTCACATCCGGGGTCGCTTACAACGCCGACGGTCGGCTTCAGGCGGGCATGGGAGTTGCCGTCGCCGACTTCAATAATGATGGCTTCCTCGATATCGCCAAAACAAATTTCTCCGGTGATCTTACATCCATTTTCTTGAACGAGGACGGCAAGTTCTTTACAGACGTCGCCGGGCCTGCAGGTCTTGGAGTGAGGCAATTACTGGGCTGGGGTATCGCCTTTTTCGATGCGGACGAAGACGGCTGGCGTGACCTACTGCTCGTCAACGGGCATGTTTACCCCGAAGTAGAGCACGCGCAGGTTGGCGACAAGTACCGGCAGGAGACGCTGTTCTTTCGAAATCTTGGCAATGGAAAGTTTGCCGATCTCAGCGCCAAAGCAGGCCCTGCACTGCAAGTTCCGCGCCCTGCCCGCGGCCTTGCTCTCGGCGATCTCGATGGCGATGGCCGTCCTGAAGCAGTGATCCTGAACATGAACGACACGCCCTCGCTGCTCAAGAACGTCGCCCCGCCCCAGGGAAACTTTCTAAACCTCGACCTTCGCGGTATACAGTCCAACCGATCCGCAATCGGAGCCCGCGTCACAGTAGAGGCTACTGGGGGCAGATGGATCGATGAAGTCCAGAGTGGCTCCAGTTTTTATTCCCAGTCGTCATTTACTCTTCACTTCGGCCTTGGCGCATCAAAGTCGGTCAGTACTGTCACAATTCGCTGGCCCGCTGGAAAGTCCGAGTCCTGGAAAGACCTTCCCGTGAACGCCCGTTGCACCCTTATCGAAGGCGACCCTAAAGCTGCCTGCCGTCCCTACGCCTCTACGCTGGCAACCGCAGCTCAATTTCAGGATGGGGCAAAGTTCCAGACAAGCGGCGCTGCTGGTCGCGTGGACGGAACTTCCCACGTTTCCGCAGAGCGTGCAGAAACGAATGAACGCCTACTCGCCCTCCTGCGTGTTCACCCTGTCTATACAGCCGCTATCAACCACTACATCGCCGGCGATGCGAATGCCAGCGCCGCTGACCTGCTTGCATTCCCGGCTAACCTCGAAGTGCTTCCCTTCCTTGGTGAGACGCTCACCGGCTCACCGCAGTTGATCGACCGGATCGCTGCCATCGCCAAGGCACATCCCCAGAGCGCTGACGCCGCGTTCTATCTTGCCCGCGCCCTCGTCGAGCAGGATCCACCTCAAGTGGAGGCTGCGCTCCCTCATCTTCGTCGCTCCGCAGATCTCGACCAAGCAGGCACACGGGCGCTCATCGAGCTCGGGCGTCAGTTCACCAATCTCAGTAGAAAACCCGAAGCCATCGCCGCTCTGGAAGAAGCCCTCCTTCGCGACCCAACCTTGAAGGTTGCCCACTTCCGACTGGCGCAGCTCTTCCGCGCCACAGGCAATCTCGAAAAAAGCCGTGAACACCTCCGCCTCTCTCAGCTTCGCTAAAATTCTGCTGCGTGATACTGTCATTTGTGAGGACCCAATTGCGCCTTCGAGACTTCAATAACAGCAGCCCGCGAGAGCTTTCGCAGGCCATCTCTTCCGGCCGCCGCAACTTCCTGCGCTCGGTGACGGGTGCCACCGCAGCCTCTACGATTTTCGGCTCTTCTCCCCTGTATGGCATGCTCGCCAACCGAACCAAGAAAGCAATCGTTGTTACCTTTGGCGGCGGCGCTCGTGACGACGAAACCTTCTTGCCCGACGGACAGGAGAATATTCCCCATCTGCTCAAAGAATTGATGCCCCAGGCTACGTTTTTTTCGCAGATGGTCAATCGCGGAATCCTCGGTCACTACGTTGCAACCGCCAGTATCGTCACTGGAGCCTACGAAACATTCAATAATTTCGCTGCGGTATCGCCCAATAACCCGACAGTCTTCGAATACTTCCGACGAGACCTTGAACGCCCGGCTACCGATTGTTGGGTTGTAGCGCCCAGCAACGGGTTTGCCCGTATCGGCGAGAGTGCCCACAAGTTGTTTGGGCCGGGTCTGGGTGCCGGCGTAATTCTGCCCAAGAGATTACTCTCCGCGGCCCTATCCGCCAATAGCGATTCAGCTCGCTACCAGCACCTTCTCCGCGATAACTACGAGACGCCACTCTACGCGCCCACACTGACAGGCAAACAGATTGAACTAAGTCGCATGGCAGACTTGCTCAAACTATCAGTCGACGATTTCGCTGCCCACGCCCGCAGTCTGGTTAGCCCTGACGAACTATCGGTTTACGTCGCCAAACAACTCATGCGGCAGCTCTCCCCCAGTCTGCTTTGGGTCACCCTGCATGACATTGACATTGCGCATTCCGGAACTTTTTCACTTTATGTCGATGCCATCAAGCGTTGTGACCGTCACTGCGCCGAGCTTTGGCAGGCGGTTCAGAAAGATCCCGAATATTCGGGGAACACAACCATGTTTATCCTTCCTGATTTCGGGCGCGATTCCGATATTGATTCCGGCGGCAATGGATTTCAGCATCACCGCACTGGCGACGCAAGGTCGCGCACTACCTGGATGATGGTTCTCGGGCCGGGGATTCGCCAGAACGTGGTCGTGGATCGCCCTGTGGATTCCACCGATCTCGTCCCAACCCTGGGATCGTTGCTGGGCTTTGACGCCCGCTATTCGCAGGGCAAGCCGCTGGCAGAAGTGGCCTGAGCATGTTACCCGATCAACTGCTTCCAAAAAACTTTGCAGCCTATCCACCAGAGGCCCGCCGTCTGGCCGAAAGCCAAATCGCTTTGCTACGCAGATTGCCTCTCAGTTTCGTGCCTCTCCTGCTCCGCGAGTTGTTGGCCTACGATTGGAAGTTTCCAACAGAGCGTGAGGACCTCGACCGGCAATTTACCTATCTCGCAAATCTTTCTTCGCAAGACTTGGCAAATGCCATGGCCTCTTTCTCCCAACTTCGGCTTTCGGGCGATCTGGAGAAAACGGATTGGGTTAACGCACCTGCGGCCTTTACTGAACAGTTGACGGCACAACTCTGGACAACCCATCAGATCGATGCCTTCCGCAGCGCCGCAGTGGAGTATATTGCCAAGTCCAGCGCTGCGGCAAAAGAAGATCCATTGCCCACACATCGACTAGGCATCGCGGTCATCGGGCAGGGCGTCAAAAACAATTCGTATCGCCTCTTCCGCAAGCTTCGCCCGCATGGTGTCTACTTCACACAGTTGCAGCAGAATGGCGGCCTGAAAACACTTGTCGAAGCGGTAGCAAGGCGAGCGGCAACAAACCCCGTGCCCTATGGCCACTGGTATATCGACGGGGCTAGGGCTACTAGTCCAAATACCGCAAGTGTGTCCCGAGTTTCTTACGCTACGATCTCTGCTGCCCGCGCGAATTTACAAAACCGCATGCAGAAACTTTACCAGGCCAAGGTATTTGATCCAGAGGCCTTCCGGACGCGAATGGCCCAAATACAACCCGAAGACATCGGTCTCGATTCCGGGTCGGATAGGGTTCTCAATCGTTTCCAGCTCAGTCTCCTCACGGAAGGCTCCGGCACACAAGTCTTCGCAACCACATTCGTTCAATGGGCCGCGAGAGAAGCATTGCGGCGCGCCCAGCCGCTTACGCTATTGGCCCACTTTGCTCCGCGCCAGCGAGAGAACCCGATGAACGAGCTGCTCAGCGAAGCACAGCGCCGACCCGAACTGGATCCGCAGGGTTCGCTAGTAGATTCCGACATGGGGGCCTATTACACGTGGCTCAATCAGCAGCGATTATCCGGCGCAGAAAAGGCCAGGTTCCTTGTCTGGTTTGAAGATCACCACGAAGCAGTCGCGATTGGGCCAGGCATGGGAAAAGGCACACAATCAAATACTCCGATTGAATTGCAAGATCTAATCGCAAAAATCATTTAGCGATTCGTGTAGAACCGTAATTGAGGTTCACGTTTTGGGCTCCAGCAACTAGATAGAAACGCCTAGCTCGTCCCACCTGAGTACCTTGCCTTGGCGGCAGACTTCATTGCCGAGGATGGCCGTGAGGGCGGCAGTAGCACCAACCGTGACGTCAGAGGGCGACTTGGTGCCCTTCTGAATCGCATCATAAAAAGCAGTGGTGTGGGCGTCCGGATCCTCCTGAACCTTGGGCGAGAGGACCGACAACTGCTTGCCGTCGCTGGAATACAAGTTGTAGGTACTCATCAATTCGACAGACCCCTTGCTGCCATAGACATGGATGTACTGGTTGCCCGCCGGCATGTTGCGGGGGTGAAAAACGAGTTGCGTAAAAGATAGCTTCACGCCGTTTGGATACTCGTAAGTGATGCTCTGGTTGTCGTAGATATCGCGGCCCGTGGGTTCGTTTTTGTGGAGTTGAATGCCTCCAAAACCGGCGGCACGACTGGGGTGCTGGCCAATCACCCAGTTGCAGGCATCGAGGTTGTGTACCGATTGCTCCACCAGGTAGCCGCCAGACTTAGCGTAGTTGAAATACCAATCGTTGGAAGGGCCGTTGTGATCGAGATCGGCAGTGGCGTGGCGCTGCGCTTTGACAAAAAGGACGTCACCAATGATGCCGTCGTGGATCTGCTGCACGGCGCTGCGCAACTGGATCATCGAACGCAATTGCTGGCCAGACTGGAAGACGCGCTTGGAGGCTTTGGCAGCGGCAAGCAGTTCGCGAAGATCAGCGGCAGTGGTCGCGATGGGCTTTTCGCAATAGACGTGCTTGCCCGCTTTGAGTGCAGCGATCGCCATCTCGGCGTGCAGGTAAGGTGGTGTGGCGATGAAGACGGCATCGATGTCTTTGCGGTCGAGGATCTTGCGCCAGTCTGTGGTGGTGGCCGGGTTGAACTTTGCGGCTGAGGTTGCGGCCTTGTCGAGGCGATCGGGTTTGTTGTCGCAAATCATTGCCATCCGGGCATTGGTCTGGTTGAGGATGCTCGAGAGCAAGAAGGAGCCTCGATTGCCGACCCCGATGATGGCAGTGGAAACTTGAGAATTTGGGTTCGTTTGTGCCAGCAGGCTGGAGCCGGTGGCTAAGAAGAGACGGCGATTCATGATTGTAAACCTCGGATAACTGTTTCTATGTATTGGCGTGCGCGCAGGGCAAGTTGGTCGATTTGGGCCGGATCGGTGGGACGCGGAACGAGCGGCTCAAAAATGTTTTCGAAGGTGAGTGGGATTGTCAGGCCCGTTCTCAGGACTGGGGCGAAGAGCTTGTAATGGTCGATTTCGCCGAAGCCGGGGCCGCAGTCTTCATCACGGGGAGTATTGCGGTGGTCCTTGATGTTGAAGGCGCGGATGTGCTGCCAGCAAGTTTGGATGTCGGTGATCGGGTCCTGATTTTCGTAGTCGAGTACGTTGCCAGCGTCGTAGCAGATCCGGATGGAGGGGTGTGCCACCTGTTCGACGATGCGAGCACATTGCCGGCCCGTTGCGGTGTTGCCGCCGTGCTGTTTGATGACCACCATTACACCAGACTGCTGTGCGTAAGGCGCCAGGCCTTCGAGATTACGGATGAAAGTGTCGCGGGCACTGGCTTCGGTCTTGCCAAAGGTGAGAAGAAAGGGGATGCGAGCGGCGGCAGCCTGATCGATGCGGCGACGGTGGGCATCGAGAGCACCCGCAGCTTCGAGGTTGATGGTGGAAAACATCATCACCGGATCGAGGTCCAGCGCGCGGCACTCAGAAGCGAGATTTGCGGCCTCGACTGCAGTGGCATCGAGCGCGAGAACGGGTTTGTTGTTGCCATTGCGATCCTTGTGGTTTACACCCCAGGCGACCTGTCGAAATCCGCTGGAACGGATGCCCGATAGGGCGCGCTCCAAGGGAAATGCGGACCAGGGGAGAGTCATCGCGGCCATCTGAAAGCGGGTCGCAGTAATCTGTGCGGCGAGCAGGGGAGTTGCTAAGAGACTGCGGCGCGTGAGCATTGGCTCTATTCTTATCACGTATACTACCCAGCGTGAAACTACTTGTTTTGTTGCTGCTGCTTGGCCCGGCACTTCTGGCCGAAGCGAAGAAGAAGGCCTGGATTCAGTTGTTCAATGGGAAGAATCTCTCGGGCTGGACTCCGAAGATCACCGGCCACGCTGTGGGCGAGAATTTCGCGAACACGTTTCGGGTTAAGGACGGCCTCTTGACTGTTTCTTACGATGGCTATGATTCATTCGCAAGTCAGTTTGGACACTTGTTTTTCAAGGACAAATTTTCCTATTACGTCATTGCTGTTGAATATCGATTTATCGGAGACCAGGCAAAGGATGGGCCGGGCTGGGCGACCCGTAATAGCGGCATCATGGTGCACGGGCAGCCAGCGGAAACGATGCAGAAAGATCAGGATTTCCCGATCTCGATCGAGGTGCAGTTGCTGGGCGGCTTGGGTAAGGGCCCACGGACGACAGCAAACCTCTGCACGCCCGGAACCAATGTCGAGAGGGATGGCAAGCTGTTCACTTCACATTGTCTAAATTCGACTTCGAAGACTTATAACGGCGATCAGTGGGTGCGTGTGGAAGTTGTGGTGAAGGGTGGCGAGAGTATTGATCACCGGATCGACGGTGTATCGGTATTGAAGTACGAAAGGCCTCAGATCGGCGGCGGGAACGTCTCGAATTTTGATGCGGCGGTGAAGGTGGACGGAAAGCTGCTGGAAGAAGGATCGATTTCGCTACAGAGCGAAAGTCATCCGGTACAGTTTCGGAAGGTGGAATTGCTGAATCTGGTCGGGTGTATGGACAAGAAGTCGAAGAGTTACCGGGATTACTATGTGAAGAACGAAGCCAAAGCCTGCCGCTAAACAAAAAACTCGCGAACCCGAAGGCTCGCGAGTATTCGATAGGCGATGGAAGCGCTTATGCCTTGCGGCGGCGCAGTAGGCCGAGGCCAACCAGAGCCGTGCCGAACATGGCGTAAGTGCTGGGTTCGGGGACCGTGGTCTGACCGCTACCTGAAGCGGAAAACACCAGAGGAATGCCGCTCGCAGGCGTGCGGAAGTTGATATTCAGTTCGCCAGCTGACGAATCGTAACCGGCTCCGGTGAAGTCGCCAAGCAGGTAAATGTTATAGCTGGTTACAGTACCTACGGTAGAAATGTTGACAAAGTTAGCACCCTGATATGAGGTGGGCGTGAAAGTGAATTTCGGTCCTACGCCGAAGCTAAAAGTAAAAGCTAGCCCGGAAGTCAAAGATAACGAACTGGAAGTGAGGCTGTCTCCAGCGTTCAACTCAACGCCAAAGGTGTCTGTGGGCTCACCTTGAATCAGAAATACCGGATTGACGCTGAATGACAAGCTTGTGGCGGTCACAACAGGAGAAGTCAAAACACTGCCATTGTTCAAATTAAACGAGCCATAAATCAGCGGAGCGGCACTGGATTGCACGACACCGATGGACATCGCCGCTAGAGCCACCATTAAGAATTTTTTCATACGAACTGTTCCTCCTAAAGAACTATTTTTTGGCTCCCGCCCGGCATCTTTTTAGGGAGCTCTAAGCGAATTACCTTATCTTTCGCTTTTGAGTGTAGGGCGGTCAGGGCGATCAAACAAGAGGGCGGAGCCGGTATTTGGATGCACTTAGTCCTAGAGCAAGTCCTTTGTTTTCATGGACTAAGGCAATAGTACTAATTTTGATAATTCGCCTTTTCTTCGCATTCGCGGACCAGCCCATACTGAGTTAAGTACTGTAAAATGAGCAGCTTTCTCAAATTTTCTTGACAATAGAACTTTTGCCGAAAAGTACTAAGCTTCGAGGAATCGAGACCATAGTTGGAATGGATCAAAGAGTCGATCTGTAGACGAAAAACCCTTTTGAGTGCGGTCAACATCGTCTCAAACGTAAAGGTTGCGATCAGCTTTCGCGGACTTTCTGTCGGTATCGATTTTGTGTTCATTTATTAGAGTGGCTTGATCCTGCCTGCTTCGACGCGGTTGCAGTTGGGGTGGGTGAGTAGCTCAACATTCGCGACAACGGTCGAAATCAACTCCTTTGCTACGCCACTCGATAAAACCAAAACCCATGCTGAAATCGGCTGCCTATTTGGCAACTTCCACCTCAGCTTATGGCAGTTTTCGTGGACCAAGGCTCTAGCAGGTTGAGGTCGGACTGGCGCAGAGAATTCGTTTGCCGAGAGGATGAATCCCTGCTCCTGCATTCGGGAAAATTCCTGTAACGGCAAATGATGGCTCAATTGGGACGGGTACCTCGCGACAATTGCAGTTTGTGTTGCGACTCAAGTCCTGTTGTGTAGCTGCAGAACGCTACACTGACGACATGATCAATCGCCGGTTGATGTTGATGGGGACGGGTGCGCTTTGGGCAGCGCCACAGAGTGGAATAACCATCCTTTACGGAGAACGGGAGATCCCTTTATCGCTAAGCCGCATAGAGAAAGAAGATCTCTGGATACCCGCGACAGAACTAGCTCAGATCAACGAATTTGTCGTGAAGCCGCAAGGAGCTTGTCGCGAAGACATTTGCATTCCTCTGCCGAAAGAACTCAAGAAGAATGGCTGGTTGAACTTGAGCGGGTTTGCACGCAAGCTGAAGCAGTCGGTCGTCCATGAAGGCAGTACCTGGAGCTTTGGCGAGATGCCGGTGTTGCGAAGCGGATTTCTGCAGTCGCGTGTTGCCCCAGACTTCGCCATTCAGGATCGTAAGGGCAAGACGGTGCGTCTGACAGATTTTCGGGGACGCAAGATTTTGTTGTTGAGTTGGGCCTCCTGGTGAGGATGCCGCTTTGATCTGCCAGTCTGGCAGAAAATCTACACGGAACTAAAGAACCAGGGATTCGAACTGGTTGCTGCGGCCCAGGATACTGGCGGCGAGGCTGCCGCAGGCAAATGGTATGACGAGGCCAGAGCCACATACACAACACTGGTCGACACCGGGCACGCGTTGAGTTCGGCCTATCAACTCGTTAATGTGCCAGCGGGAATCTGGGTCGATGAGAAGGGCCAAGTTGTGCGGCCACCCGAGACGGCGTCACCTAAAAACCAGGAATTGAAGATTGGCTCAAAGGTGATTCGGACACAGGGTGATGAGTACGTTGCGGCGCTTCGAGACTGGATAGCAAAGGGCAGCAAGAGTGAGTTTGCGATGACCGATGAAGAGTATCACCAGCGAGTGAAAGAGCGCAGCCCCGAGGAAAAAGAGGCTGAAGCCAGCTTCAAGCTGGCTGTACATCTGCATCAGAGCAGACAGACAGAGCTGGCGCAAAAATGGTGGCAGCGGGCCCAGAAACTAAACCCTGAGAGCTGGAATTACCACCGTCAGGACTGGAGTTTTACGAGTGAGGCTGGAAAGCGCTGGATGGAGAAGTTCGAGAAGACGCCCGGCGATTATTATCCGAAGTTGGAGCTAAAAAACAAGCAACCCTAGGGTGGCCCTTTTCGTGCACTAGATTCCGTGAGAGGAATTTCCATGACATCGACAACATCAACTCTTGCTACGAGGCGGCTCGATCTGGACACCCTAAGACAGATAGCCCGCCGTCGAGGCGTGTGCCTGACAATTCTCCTGCCGCCTAGCCACCCCGGGGCAGCCGAGGGCGACAAACTGACTACGTTTCGCAGTCTGAGTCGCAGTCTTGTCGCGAGCGAGCAAATCGCCTTGCGCGACCGCATGGAAGCGGCGCTGATCGAAGGCGGCCTGACAGGAGGCGGCCCCGGCTTGGCGCTTTTCGGGGGGCCTGATTTTCTTGAGATCTACAGAGCGCCGGTCAAGGCCGCTCAGATTTTTGAGGGTAGCTATTGCCTGCTTCTCCCATTTCTGCTCGATTCCAGCACTCCGCAGGACTTTTTCGTATTGGGGCTGAGCAAGAAACTGCTTCGATTGCTGCACTACCAGCAAGGTGAGTGCACAGTGCTGGAGCTTCCGGCTGGCATGCCGACAAGCCTTGAGGAAGTTCATGGGGTCGAAGCGCGGGACCACAATATGGAGAATCGTGCACCGGCCGGAACAGCGCAAGGAAATCTGCATGCTGTGCGATTTGGAACATCCGCCGAGCGCGAAGATTCAGCGAAACATCTGGAGCATTTCTTTGCGCGTCTCGACGAATCGCTGGCCCCTTTGCTAGGCAAGCGATCTCTCTTGCTGATGGGTGTTGAGGAAGAGATCGCTACATTCCGCCGGGTGGCGAAGCACTGTTCGATCTTCAAAAGCCAGATTTCGCAGGGGATGCGCGACCTGCCTCTGCGTGAAATCACCCAATTAGCGGGTGAATGCGCGCTGGTACATGGCCGCGGGAAGGGACTGGAAAGCTACCTTCACATTCAGGAGCGGATCAGCGGAAGGCCTCCGGTGGAAGAAATCACGGAGCTTCTGGAATGTGCTCGGGCAGGTCGAATTCAGTCTCTCTGCGTGCCGGAACTGGCTCACGGCCAGCACGACTCAAACTATCGTGAGGCGCAACTGAACGCTGCTGTTGCGGAGACGCTCAGCCATGGCGGCGAAGTATCCACCGTTCTGCCGGCGGTAGTCGCCCCTGCGCACGCTCTGGCAGCACTGCTACGTTACTAGGATCTGCAGGAGGAATTTATGCGAATTTTACTTGCGATTGATGGCTCGGAGGGCAACCAAAATCTGGTCGGCGAGGTACTGGAACAAGCTTGGCCTGTAGGGGCCTGCTTTGATGTGCTCCACGTTGCTGAACCGATGCACCTTTGGAAGCGTCCTCATCCAGAAGAGCAGTTTCGAAATCATGCGCATGATGCAGTTAACGCTGCGCTTTTCGCCCTCTCGGAGCGTGGATGGCAATGCTCGCGTCATTTCAGGGAAGGCGACGCGAAGACGCTAATCCTCGATGTAGCAGAGGAAGTTTGCTCTGATCTGATCATCATGGGTCCACGTAGACATTTAAGCGTGAGCCGATTTCTGCTGGGGAGCGTATCTGCGGCCGTTCTTAGACACGCGAAATGTTCGGTGCAGATTGTGAGACCAAGAACTCACGAATTTCGAGCAGAATCGACGTATCGAATCCTGATCGCAACCGATGGATCGGCAAAATCACTCACGGCAGCCGAGGCCATTGCCAAACGACCCTGGAAGAAAGAGACCGAAATCCGAGTGGTGAGTGTTGTGGAACTCATATTGCCACCGACATCCACTCTCGTTAAACCTTCGGATCCGGGCTTTCCTCCTGACCCGGAAGCATTCGAGCAGGCGAAGGCTGCGGCCCGCCACGAGACAAGCGAAGTCGCAAAGATAATCTCACGCATTCATGCTCATCCTTCGGAGGCAATTCTGGTGGTCTCGGAGGGAGCGAAGAATGCAATCCTCGATGAGGCCAAACGCTGGGATGCCAACTGTATTTTCGTTGGTTCACACGGAATTCGAGGCTTCGACCGCTTTCTTCTAGGAAGTGTGTCCGAAGCAGTTGCGACCCATGCACATTGCTGCGTTGAAGTAGTTCGCTAGTCGATTGGGCAATTAAGAAGTTGGGAACTCGCGAGGAATCAGCTCGGCGGCTTTGAGTTCGCTCCAGACCGTAGCAGGCACCTCAGCTTCGCGAACCAGTCGAAGTGTCTCCACCAATCGACTGGGCGTCATGGTGGAGGTGACGATCTGGGTAACTGTCTTTGGGAAGTGTACGACAAGAAGCCCCGCGACGGCCGCAGCCAGATGAAGGAGTGGTGTGGATCCACAGATCCGATAAAAGCGCGACATCAGCGCGCGTTCCTCAGCAGTGGCAACTTCGTAGTTGTAGAGAAATGGCGGGGCAGAAATCGGATCCTCGGTGAGTGTAAATGCCTGGCCGTAGTTGATGCCCATGAGGGTGACCTCAAAGGGTTGCTGTTCGCTGGCTTTGATGATCTGCATCAGCGGACCAAGAATGGAGGGACAGAAAGTGATGCCGGCGTAATCGAGTGTGCCTGGCTCTTCGGCGAGAAAGCGTTCGACAAAGGCAGGCTCCTTGATCCCAAGACCAATGCGTTTCAGGAATTTTGCAGCTTTAGCTTCCTTGAGATAACTGACTGCGGGGCGGATGTCAGTATCCCAATTCAAACCGACCTGCTTCTCCATGTCGGGTGGGTCGTGGAGTGCGACGCCATGCAAGATGTCGCCCCCATACTCAATTCGTTCGCGGCAGATCTGCTGTTCGACGCCCTTCGGCGAGGCGTCCCACTTGTCGGTGAGGCCGTGATAACGGCGGGGAATTCCCTGGAGCAGAGCTTCCGGCTGGTGCTCCACCGATGAACCAACGGTGAGGCCAAGATATCGGAGGCACTTGGTTTGAAAGCGAATCGAATTGGGATCGAGCTGAAGTACCTGAAGGGCTTGGCCTAACTGCAGTGTGGCGCGATAGAGTACAGCAGAATCGTAGGCGCGGATACCCAACTCCGAGGCCATCTTGACAAGTGGGATCACGTGTCGTTGGAGGTCAACGGCGCCACCACCCGGAGCAGGACCGAAGCCAAAGCGGTGGCAACCAAAGACAAATTTATCAGCGGAGACTTCTCTTTTTGCAGGCATGAATCCGTAAGGATATCAAGCCCACGATCAGGGCTGTGACGGGCTAGACTTCGTCGAGTGGCAACGTGGCGTCGCCGAATTGCGGCAATCGAAGATTCATCTTGTCCATCATGGATAGATAAAGTCGGCACATCTGGCGGTCAGGCTTATCCGTGTAATCGAGCACGCGCCCCCCACGAATGCGGCCACCCCCGCCACCGAGCACCACCACAGGGAGTTGTCGCGCTTCGTGAGTGCCGGTCAGCATACTCGAACAGTACAACAGCATCGAGTTGTCGAGCAGTGTGCGTGGGCCCTCCTGAATTGCATCGAGTTTGCCAGCCAGATAAGCAAGCTGCTTGAGAAAGAACTGGTTTACTTTGAGCCAGTCTGCCGTGTCGGAATGCGAGAGAAGATGGTGAATCATGTAATCCACGCCGAGGTTGGGAAAGCGCATTGAGCTGTGATCGTTATTTAGCTTGAGCGTTGAAATACGAGTGGTGTCGGTCTGGAATCCGAGCACGACAAGATCGGCCATGAGACGCATGTGTTCAGCAATGTCCTGCGGAATGCCGTCTGCTGGGCGGGCCATGTTGGGCTTGTCCAGTGTTGGACGCCAGCCCTGCAACTGCCCCTTCTTGCCGGCGTTCGCGATTCGCTGCTCGACGTCGCGGACCGATTCGAGATACTCATCCAGCTTGCGTTGATCTCCCGTGCTGATATCACGTCGCAAGCGGCTGGCATCAGAAAGTACGGCATCGAGTACGCTCTGATCGGCCTTGCTAGCTTCATCTTTAAACAGGCGGTCGAAGGCAAGCGCAGGATAAAGCTCAAGAGGCGTCGGAGTGGTGGGGGAACTCCACGAAATGTGCGAGCTGTAAAGCATCGAATAGTTCTTGTGCACAGACGGGTTCGATTTCTCACAACCCAGAACCAGGCTCGGCACCTTGGTAGATGCGCCATAGCGCTGCGCCATGAGTTGATCGATGCTTGTGCCGGAGCGAATGTCACCGCCGGATGCGAGCGGCGCGCCAGAGAGAAGATTGCCCGTTTGCGAGCTGTGGATGTTTCCCTTGAGGGCCTCTGCGTTGAAAAGGCCTCGAACGAAGAGCATCTTCTCCCGATAGTCCTGCAATGGTGCCAGCACCTGGCCAAGTTCCATTTGCTTGCCTTCACCTTTGGCCCAC
>JANXLY010000123.1 GCA_025354885.1 Acidobacteriota bacterium
CCGGATCTGCTCCAGGCTCAGTTTCTCGCCACCTTGCATGCTGATGATCAATCCCCAGCTTCTGCCACCTCTCTGCCTTCAGGCTCATCTTGTGTGAGAATCGCTCTTTCCTTCAGGCTCATCTTGTATGAGACAAGACTCTCTGTAGAAATCTCATTTTCTTTACGGCACAATCGCAGCTCGACCACGGCAGCCCCAAAACGTCGGCCGGATCGTCAGGTGCTCGAAAAGCAATATTCTCGACTCGCCTCCAGACACAACAACGCCGCCTGTGGGTTTCCCCCCAGGCGGCGCCATTGATCAAAAGACTAGTTGAGTCTAAAGAAGCCTATGCGGGCTTCTTCTTCTCTTCCATCTTTCCTTCCTTCTTCTTGCCCTTCTTCTTCTCTTCCTTCTTGGGGGCGTCCTGCCCGAAGGAAACGGTGGCGACACCAGTCAAAAGGGACAGGGCCAAAAGCATAGACATGAAATTTTTCATTGGTACAATTTTCTCCTAATTGATTCAGCGGTTATTCACTCGCTGTAGGCATCTTAACCGCTCTCTTCGACTTTTGTCCTTTAGATTCAATTAAAGTCCTTATAGAACTGCCCTCCAAGCCAACTATTTTGCCTGTGGCTAAGAATTGCTAGCCCAACTAGGCTACATCGACATCCGTGAGCAGGCTAGTCAAATCCGCCTCCTCGTTTCCCTTTCCGGTGCTCAACCGGAAAAATATCAGCACACCCCAACTCCGCGTGTGCGCTCACCCCTCCGTCGTTTCTGCCGTCCTTTCCCAACCACTCGGAAGTGGTGCGCGATAAGTGGAACCGATAAACCCTTCTGACTTGCGCATCGCCAACACGCCCACGATTTCCCCTGAGAGCTCCAGCTGAGCCACCAAACCTCAGAGCGACTTGATGTATTCCACCAGTGCCCAGCGTTCGCTTTCTGTCAGTGCCCTACCCACAACTCCTCTGCCTCGCTCGCCATCCTGAAACCAGTGCCCCGAATTACTGTTGCCCGGCAACGCATAGTCAAACCGCGAAGCCCCAGGCAACTCGCCTTGTTCATAGCCCACCTTCACCGGATCAAATCGTTTCGTACCCAACCAGAACGCCGGCGTTCCACGCTGCGCCTTCGATGCCAGCAACTCATACAGGCTTGGCACAGACCCATTGTGCAGATAAGGCGCTATCGCCCATACCCCATTCAGCGGGCGCGCCTTGTAAATTGCCTTTGCTCGCACCATCGCCACATTCTCCGCCGGATACCCCATCCAGTCCAATTTTTGTTCTGGAGTGTAGTTCATCTTCATAAAATACTGGTCGCGAATCCCCTTCGTTACTACTTCAAGCCCCACCGCTGCAGACATCCGGCCCTTTCCAAGTGCCCCACTATCCGCTGTCCTCTGCATAAAATCCATCGCCTGCCGCGGGTCCGTACCCACATCCACCAGCTTGATATCCATCAGATCCAGAAATAGTTTCCCTGTCGAATTCCTTATCCAATACCGAGGTGCCGCTGATGCCAGATCCGCCTTCAATTCCTCCACCGGCGGCATATGACAGCCCGCACAATTCTCCCGATACAACACAGCACCTTGCGCAACCTTTGCTCCATCGAGTGCCGGAAAAACCGTCGGCCATTGTGGAGATCGCAACCCGGCATAAGGTGCATCCCCTGCCAGCAAATCCTCAAGTTTCTTCATCCCTTGCATATCTACGCTGTTGGCAAACTTCGACGCGTCCGCCCCATACAGTTTGGCCATCGCCCTCACCCCCAGCGCCTCGCCAATATTCCGCACCAGCGGGTCAGAAATCGAAGAGTTGTATTGCACCCACGTAAACCACGAGGCATCCCACACCTGCGGAAACCGCACCGGCGCATTCGCCTGTGCCAGGTTTTCCGGGTTCTGCATATCTCCTCCAAATACCTGATTACCAATCCGCGTCAGCGCATCGGTCCTTCCAAATCCGGCGTCGTGCGGGTAAATATTCCGCTCCTGCATCAGCGCCATTTCCGCTTTTGCCTTTTCCACAAAGCCTTTGAACTCCGTCTTCAATTCGTCCTTTGCCGCCTGCCTTGCCTGCGGCCCTAAAACTTTTTCTTCAAACTTGCTGTAGCGCCAGGGCAGCATTTCTGTCAGCACCAATGAAATGCCCAGCGCCTTCTGAAACATAGTCGGTTGAATCATCGCCACGCCGCCTTCAATCCTTACTGCGTATTTTTGAAAGTGCAGTTCCCCGGTGTGGCAGGCTGCGCAGGTCAAACCCAAAACGGGATAAGTTTTGCCGCTCACAGGGTCGTGGAACGCTTCAGTCCGCGCAAGTCCAACTGGCAATCCATCCGGGTTCAACACCGGGTCCATCTCGCCTGCCAGAAATCCAAATCGCCCTAGATATTCCTGTTTGCCAAATGCTTCGCAACCCAAAAAACAAGGCTGTTCCAAAGCGCGGAACCACGCATAAGGCACCAGCCTTGTACCTTGAGCGGTATGGTGAAATTGCTGTCGTTGCACAGGGCTCCAGCCCTGGTTCACGAGCACCAGTTCCCCCGGCGCCTGATACTCCGGAGTATCAACTCGCAGTTGCTTCAACTTCGGATAAAGTGCCACGCCGCCAATCACAAGAATGGCCAATGCAACCCAACCAATTTTTTTGATCATTTTCACTACTCTACAATGCGCGATTACTCAGTGCTAACGCTCACCACCAAATGAAAAATCTCATCACTACATGTTCTTGCATCGTGACGCCGCAGTTCTTTCCCCCAGGCAATCGTTCTCCTCTCAGTCAGGATTGTACGATTGCAACATTTCTTCCAAGTCTGCGGGTCCCTCGCCAGTAAAGATTCGCCCCGAGCCCGCTGTTAAGGCAGATCATCCTTCCAACCTTCATCGCCAAATAGGGCCTGGTTGGGCACTTCCCCCAACGGCAGCATCGTGAAAACAAAAGAGTGCAACGCAACGAAAAATGCTGCCAGCGCTTCTACTCGAATCCCAATGCCAGGCCGATCCGGTCGCGAGCGAAACCCAAACAAGACTACCGGGAACAGCAGCAGATGCACGATGCACCGCGATGCTACACCGATACCAATGCTCAATTGCGTGGCCTCCTGATCGTTGGTCCCCTGCAAGCTCAAAACCCCAAGCACCAGCAACACTGCGGCCACTGCACCGATTGCCTTGTTTGGAGTCCGAAACTTGACGTGGAGTTCGCTCCACCAGGGCGGAAGCAGTTCATCTTATACGGCGACCATTCCCAGGATCACCACCATCGAAGCATGCTAATGAAATTGAACCCAAGCATCGCGAGCACTGTCAGCGCGCCATCTAGGCCATTCACTGAAAATTCCGCCTGAAATACGGGCGGCACTGGCGCGGCCACATCACTCGGCGAGCGGGCTCACTGGTGGACCCGATGGTTGACGGCGCGCCCGGTTAAGGCGCCGTTGATCGTAGGCAGGTGGGTCAAATGCTAGTGGGTCAAATGCCTGAGGTTGGCGGCAATACAGTGGTACGATCACGGAATGCATATCGGCCTTGTGGGGGGGATCGGCCCGGCGGCGACCGAATATTACTACCGTCACATCACTGCCGCCCACACGCAAGGCGATTCTCCACTTGAGCTCACGATCGTTCACGCAGATATCAAGAAATTGCTTCGCAATTTGGCCGCTGATGAGCGCGCCACCCAGGCGGAGATCTATCGCTGCTTAGCCACGCGGCTTCAAGCGGCGGGGGCAGACCTGGTGGCGATCACGTCATTAGCCGGGCACTTCTGTATCCAGGAATTCGAGTCTCTCTCGCCGCTTCCCGTTGTAAATGCGATCGAAGCGCTTCGATCCGAACTGGCCAGCTGGTCGTGCCGTTCCGTCGGCCTGCTCGGGACCCAAGCCGTCATGGAGTCGCATCTGTTCGGCGGCCTGACCGATTTCAACATCGTGCTTCCAGCCGGAGACAATCTGCCTGAGGTGGGCCGGCAATACATCGCGATGGCTCGGGCGGGCCATTCAAACGAAGACCAGCGCGAATTTTTCTTCCGGGCTGGCCGTCAGATCCACGACGCTGGAGCCGAGCTCGTCTTACTGGCGGGCACGGACCTCTGTCTTGCATTCGACGGACGGGAGTGTGGAGTAACAGCCTTGGATTGCGCGCTGGTGCATGTAGCCGCGTTGACAAGACTCTCTCTGTCAACTGCAGGCGATCCCGAAGGCAACTCGTTCCCCAGAGGCGCAACGAATACTCAAACTTCGAAAAATTGACGATCAGTCGCAACGCGTTTCGCTATCTGTCCGCGATAGTCGAGCAGCCCGGTTGGAGGAAGCGTGCGCGATCATTTCCCGGACCGCCCTTTCAGCGCAGCTCCCTTCGCCCACTGGCACCCAAAGGCGCGAGCGTCGTACAGTAATAAGTAGTGTCCTTCCGCTTCCAGCCGATTCGCCTGGCCCTCCTGATCTCATCCATTCTCTCCAGCTGCCATGTGGCTCTCGCCAGGGAGACCGATCAGTTCACCACACCAAGAGCTCCCCTCCACGACTTCGGCCCGGAGCTGTCTCGTAAGGTCGTCGAGATCATTGAATCGGATCGCACAGGCGATGATCCCGAACGCGTCCTGTCCAGGTGGGTCGGCAACTATTTTTTTTCATCTCGACTTGTCCGGTGGATGAATAAACTTCGAGTCGCGGAGCATCCAGCGAGTTTCCGCCCGAGCGTTTTTGCCTCGATCTACCGACGAGCCGTTTCGCCCCTGCCGGCATCCTTCGTGTTTGATGCGCCTACTGTGCGTATCCATGGATACTATATGGGCACGGACAAAATCGATCACTTCTTCCAGCAGGGCCATGCGTACTTCGAGATGGCCAGCAAGCATGAGTTGGATGGGGCTGGCGCAGGAGAGGCGATCGCGCTGGTTGTGGCGCACGGCGTGGCACAGGAACACAAATACTTCGGCACGGCCATGAGTGGCGTCTACTCAAACGCCGATCTGGCCGCCAATTACGCTGGCATGAAGTTCTACCAGAACCTCCGGCATGCTGTCCGAATCGGCGAGCGCCTTTTGCCGCCATTGTTCGAACGGTCGCGAGAGGGCTGGCGCCTTCGACCAGACATCAATCCGGATCGCCTGCTGCTCCCTTTCCTTTCAAATCACCTCGACGAATCGTTAAATCCGAGCCGGTATCGATTCAGCCGTGGGTCGATTCGCTCTGTCATTCACAATCGCTGCAACCCGTGGGTGCAATTCTACGCCGAACGTCTCGACTTGGTAGCGCCCACCGGGCAGAGCTTCGCAACCAAGTGGTTCGGCGAGGACTATGGGCACTGGCTCCCTCCATCTGACGAAATCTCGATCGCAACCGAATGCAGCGCAGTTGCCCCTCGACGCTGAAGCGTGGCCTCGCGGGAACATTTTGACGTTATGCGTCGCACGCAAATGGAACTCAGATGGCGACAGCGCCATGTCCAAAAACTCCTTGTCATCGACATGCTACTGCCACCTTGGCCCCCTGACCTGATTTGGCCTGAAGTCCTCATGGAGCTACTTTGCTTGGCGTTTTCCCAAACGCCGTTTCGGGGGAGCTGCCGGGCTTCTGGCCCAAAGCGAATGAGATAGTGCTTCCCGACTCTGTTCGCGCAGAGCTACAATTTAGCGTGCGATGACCCGCCAGACTGCAACACAAGGAGCTTCTATATGACTCAAAATCACCCTATGGGGTCGAACCCTCTCTTCGGACGGCGTGAAATGCTGTCCATCTCAGGTAAAGCAGCCTTGGCCGGCATCGCAGCCACTGCTGTCTCGCAAACTACGGAAAGGCGGCCCCGTATCGCGTGCGTCGTCACCTATTGGGCTGCTCCTGGATCCCATGCGGACTGGATCATTACCAAGCTGCTCGACGGTTATTGGTGGAAAGGCGCTCATACTCCCTCACGGGTCGATGTTGTCTCCGCCTACATCCATCAGTTGCCGGAAAGCGGATTGGGGCTGAAAGTCTGCAAATCAAAAGGCATTCCGGTCTACAACACAGTGAAGGAAGCCCTCACGCTCGGAGGCAAGGAACTTGCGGTGGATGGTGTCGTGCTGGTCGGAGAGCACGGAATCTATCACAGCAATCTCAACGGGCAGACATACTATCCGCGCTGGTGGCTCTACCAGCAGATCATCCAGGTTTTCGAGCAGAGCAAGCGCTCGGTACCAGTCTTCAACGACAAGCACCTCTCCACCAGTTGGAACGAGGCCAAGTGGATGTTCGACAAATCTCGTGAGCTGCACTTCCCCTTGTTCGGGGGGTCCTCCATACCCTTCTACTTCCGCAAGCCCGAGATTGATCTTGATATCGACACGCCCATCAAGGCATCGGTCGTGGCCGGAGGCGGCAGAGAAGAGGGAGGCCTCTTCCATTCTGTCGACGTGCTCCAGTCCTTCGTCGAGCGGCGCAAGGGAGGCGAGACTGGCATCGCGGCCGTGCAGTGCATACACGGACCGGAATCATGGAAGTGGACCGAGCGCAATCCTTGGGCAGGCAAACTGCTCGACTCGATACGGACCAACTTTGCCTTCAAACCGGGACACTTCGAAGAGACTGTCCGCGAACCAGGGCTCACGATTGTCGACTATCGTGACGGTACCAAAGCGGCCGTATATTCGATCCATGACGTAGGGTGGACCTACGCGGGCGAGATCGAAGGGCGCAGCGACCCGACGATCACCTCCATGCTTGGCTGGCCCGGGCCCTATTCCCAATATCATGCAGCGAATGCCTTCGAGCACTGGATCGTCGAGATGATGCTCACGAGAAAAGAGCCAGTCAATGCCGAGCGGCTGCTTCTGTCCACGGGGATTGTGTCCTACAACATGGAATCAAACTGGGAGAACGGCCGTTACTCCCAAATCGGACGTCGCATCGAGACGCCGTTCCTCAACATGACCTACCGTTCGACACGGGGATCGCAATTCAACACGGGGCCGCGGCCGCCGGTCATCCCGTACATTCGGGGTTTTGAAAAATAGGCTCGGCTCGAGAATCGGCTACTGCGGGTTTTGTGTCGTCAGCCCCTGCCCGCCAAACTCGCGTGCCGAAACAGCAGACCCGACGCCGTGAATAACGCCACGAACACACCATGCCCGATGGCCATATTCCGCGCAAGGTAAGGCGGCGCACCCGAAGGCAGCATCACCGCCATCAGCGCAAGCGTCACCGCCATCGCGAACAAAGTAAGAGACAACCCTCGCGCCTCCAGCCGCGCCAGCCAGGCCCCAACGCCCCCCACCGCGAGCACGCTGTAGTAGACCAGGTTCGCCGGATTTTCCGAGTCTGCGACATGGACCATGTTGGACCACCCCAAGGCGAACCCGGCCACTAGCGCCACGCCAACACCCACCTTGTAAGACCACGCGCCCATCTTCCTTGCGATGAGCGCATAAGCCATCCCCGTCCCGAAGAACAGGACGTACACAATTACAAAAGCACTCGGGCGCCAGTTCCATCCATCCACCACCCGCGATGCCACGAGCGGCACCATCAACAGGCCCAGCGCCACCAGCGCCACACGCAGCATCGTCCTTCTCAGTGGTGTCATATGAGTTGTGTTCTCCCTAACGATTCCCAGCATTGTCTCGGCAAAGATCCACAGCGCGAGTCCGAGCAGTCCTCGCTTGGCGTCACGGCGCTCACGGCACAGGTCATGAAAGGTCTGCGCCATCCCCTCGCCGAACCTCTCATGGAATGGCTGCGGATACAGCCGCAGCAGCATCCCATACCACGCTTGGCAGCGCCGGCTCACGATGTCACTGGCCATATGCCAGACGTCCTTCCGCCACCGCCACAACACCGCGAAACCGCTTCAACTCCGCTGCCAGCGCCGCCTTCCCCGCGCCCGTGAGCTTGTAATAGATCCTTCGCCCGTCGTCCAGTTCCGGATCGACCCGCTTATCGCTCTCCCGGATCAGCCCCGCCTCCATCATCCGTCCTATCGAGCCATACAGCGTCCCCGGGCCCATCTTCACCTTGCCCTGCGAGTCCGCCTCCACCTGCTTCATAATCCCGTACCCGTGCCGCTCCCCCGTCGAAAGCGCCAGCAGGATATGCAGCACTGCCGCAGTCAGCGGAGCCTGCGCCGTGTCTTTTTTCGCCATGTTTCAACACTATATCCGTTACGGATGTATGTCAAATGCGGCGGTCCCCAGATCCTTCTTGGCCTGATTCCTGATCGCCATCGCGGCAGCGCTAACGATGTCTACGCTTCCACCAAGTTGGAGCGCTGCAATGAGCTTGGGCGGTCTCAACCCCGCGTTGGTGGGCGCGGTCATGAACACGACGGCGTAGCGCGGCGGGATTCTGAGTGCCATCATGCTGTCGCGGCTGCGGCATCGTGCCCGAAAGACCCCAGGGCCGTTGCCGGGAAGCGCATTCCCAGGTACGGAATCAACGCTTCCAAATTCATTAGGGCCAGAAGAAGACCGGCGGAACGGGCAAGCCTTGGGGGCTGGGAAGAAATTCGCAAGTCTCTTTTCATAACTCCCCTTTGAGCCTGTTGCGCCGCTTCGCCGTCAGTGGCCCAGTATGGAATATTGCTACTGGCTGACGGCGCATCCGGAAGTGAAACTCCCGTTGACAATCATTGAGTCTCAACTTCCGAATGGCCTATCATGCGGGAGTTGGGCGACTTTGCTCTACACTTCGCCGTTAGGCGGGATCTGTCTAGGTGCTCGCAGACTCGGTGATCGCGTCGAGCACTTCCTTGACGGTCTTCGGATGAAGGGTGACACCAGAATGAAAGGGGACGACAACCCTTCTTGCTCCGGCCGGATAGATTCTGTGGCTGCCTTTTGAGCGAAGCCAAACGAAACCTGCACGCACCAGCATCGCCTCCGCTTCAGGAGCAGTTAGGCGGGGCGCCTTAGGCATGAACTTCGATAGCTGTAGTGAGCACGACCTGATGGGGGGAAGTCAGGCGCTCCTCATCGGTGAGCGTTTCCAGGTAAAGTTCGGCTGCCTCCCGGATGTTCGTAAGGACCTCCTCGACCGTCGCGCCCTCGGACTGACAGCCCTTAAGTTCCGGGCACCACGCGTAGCAGCCATCCTGGTCCTGTTCAATTACCACGCTGATTTTGCGCATCATGCCTTCATTCTACCGCCTTGGCCCTGCGAGGCTCAGCGCTAATCCTTTCGCCGTCAGCGTGAAACTATTTGCAATCCGCTGGCCCGAGCGTTTGGCAGTCCACCTGAGAGCTTGCTTTTGGGCAAGGGGATTTTTTATCGCCGATGCGAAGGAAATCGATTCCGCTATCAATGCTCTCCAACCGAAGTTCCTGACCTAGGGAGTTGCGGAGATCGACAAGCAACTCGTCCAGAGAGGCGCTACCATCGTTTGCAATCGTCTTCGCGTACGCGCGTGCCATGGTGACTTGAGAAGGCGCCCCAAGAGTTGGACATCTGCAATCGCAGACTCGAGATCAGTTCGTTTCAATAACGGATCAGAAGGGTTAGCGGCAGACTCTAGCTTGCGATATGCCTCAAGAAGTTAGCCAACCATTAATTTGCGGCGTTCATTGGCGATGTCTCGCCGAGATGATAACGCGTGCGCCACCTGTGCTGGTTCAACGTGAAATGGAGAGTGGACGTTCCCTGTTAGCGAGTATATAACCATTTCGAGGGCCTGTTTGGCCGACATCACCCAATGGAGTGGCGGCAAGCCTCGCTGGTGACCCTGCAACTGGTTTCAAAAAGAAATCAAATTGGCTGATCCCCCGGATTCATGCCCCGTTGACGCCGCAGAACCAGACTGGCTAGGAAAGGAATCAATCACTTCTCGATTCCGCAGGATGCGGCGGACAGTCTTGGTAAACGCTAGGCGACTACTCGTTCCTCATCGCTCGAAATGCGCCACTCCTGGCTCCCCCGAATAGACGATTCGGTGGTCACTTCGAGTCCTCGCCCACTCCGCGTAGTTTGAGCAAGCTGCCGCAACGACCTATAGCCTCGCGTATTCAGCCTGGGCCTGCTGGAGGACCGGTGTGTCCGCGTCGGCATCCGTCCAGAGGGCGAGGAAATCCCGGTAGGCGCCTCTGGCTTTGTCCTTGTCGCCCGAGACAACATAGGCTCGGCCCATCTGCAAGTGCGCCAGGGCGCCAATCGGGTCCGCCAGGACGATGCCGCGGTGATCGAGGACTTTTTGAAACTCCGCGACAGCCTCCTGCCCGCGCCCCGCCGCCAAATACGCCGCGCCGCGCAGGTACGCCGTGTAGAGTCCCCCGAAGTGCCCGAAGAACCCCGTGCCCGGTATCGCCAGATCGTACGGAACCGCCCGTTGTAGCCGCTCCACTGCTTCCAACGGCGCGTGCCGACTGAGTGCGGCGAGTGCTCGCAGCACCGGCAAATACTCGAACTGCACCGGAGTATCCTCCGGAAACCTTTTGTCCAGATCGGCGGCGAGCTTCTGCGACTCCGCGATGTCTCCCGACCGCGCCAATGCGAACGCAGCCGCATACTCCACATCCCGCCCTCGCGCAAGTCCCAGTGCCGCTCGAGCGCGCTGCTTCGCGGATGCGTCATTTCCGAGGTGAGCCTCGCACCACGCCTGCGCCGCTTCGTAGAGTGCGACCGTCTCGCGTTTGCCGGCCTGCCGCGCCAGTGCTATCGCTCGTTCCCAATGGGTCCGAGCCTTCCGCATTTGCCCGGAACGGGCGAGCACGAGAGCCTGATTGTGCGACATCATGTCCTCGGCGTGCTCTCCGGGGGCGCGCGCGATTTCGCGATCCATTCCCGGTTGGTCACCCTGAAGAAAAGCAAGGTAATAGCGGGTGATCAGCATCTCCGGGATCTCTAGCCTACGCTCAGCGGCCCGGCGTAAGACCTCCGTGGCCTCGGCGTAGCGACCGAGGTGCAGGTAGTGCTGTGCGGCGGCATATCCAAACGGGAAATCCGGATCGATTCGTATCGACTCCTCGCCAAACTTGACTCCCATCTCAAATCGTGCGGTGCCGAGCGCCACCCAGCCCGCGGTGATCGCCAATGCGTCGACGTCGCGAGGATAGGTCTGAACCCAGGATTCCAAAGTGTGCAACTCGTTCTGCAAGTTGCCGGTTACCTGCCGGTCATAGAGCATGAGGATGTAGAATCGCTCCCGTTCGCTGACACGATCCCGAAGCGCATGTGCTTTGCGGACATGCTCGGCGCCCAGATCCGTTTGGCCCATATTCCAGCTAAAGAACCCGAGATGCGCATGCGCCATCGCGAATTGAGGATCGATGGCTATTGCCCGCTGCAGGTGCGGAATTCCCACCGCGAATCCACGCGGACCCCCACTCGCATAGACAGCCTGCATCCCCTCGCTATACGCCTTTAGCGCTTCAAACGAAGCCGTCGTTGCCTGCTGCAGCGGTTTCGAATGCTCTTGAATCGTCGCGAGGGACTCGCCCAGGCGGGCCGTCAGTTGAACAGCGCTTCGGCTGAGTGCGTTGAGAACATGCTCCTTGCTCTCCGCCTGGGCCTGGACTTCGGCCAGCACCTCTCCGCTACGGCAGTTCCGCGCCCTCAGCCACAGTACATACTGGTTGCCGAGCCCTGCGATGGAGCCCTCCAGAACTGCCGTTGCGCCCACTCGCTCGCAGACCTCGCGGGTGACTTCTGGAGTCAACTGCGCTTCTGGAGGCCGCTTCATCAGGCGCAGCACCTGGCGGATTTTCTGGTCCGACACGAGACTGAGGAACGGCGACTGTTGCAATTGCACCGCCAGCCCCTGCCGAAGCGTCTGGTCGAATACAGGATCGCTGGTCTTGTTCTCAAAGTCCGCCAGGACAATGGTGTCCTTGGCCGTGAGTCTTTGAGGTCGATGAAGGGCGAAGTATGCCGCGACCACCGCCAGCAGCATCGCGGCGGCGGCCACGTAAGTTCGGCGGCCGGGCGTCCCAACGGCCGCCAACTCGCGCTGCAATTCGGCGGCGGATTGCCACCTTCGTCCCGGGTCTTCTTCCAGACACCGGGTGACGATGTATTGGAGCTTCCTCGGCTGGATTCCCTTTCGGGTTGAACCGGCTCGCACCCCGGTCAGCATCTCGTACAGCACACACCCGAAGGCGTAGATATCCGACCGTGCGTCCGATTTGCCCTCCCGTTGCTCCGGCGCCATGTACGCGGGCGTACCCGCGATCATGTGACTGGCGGTGACGGTGTCATCCTGACCGATCCGCGCCAATCCGAAATCCAGAACCTTGACGCCGAACTTTCCGATCATGATGTTCCCGGGTTTGAGATCGCGATGAATGATCCCTTTGCCGTGCGCGTCCACCAGCGCCGATACGATATGGGACGCGTAAAGCAGCGTGGTTTGAAGGACAAGAGCACCCTGCTTCAAGCGCGTCGCAAGAGTTTCCCCCTCGAGATGTTCCATCACCAGATAGTTGGTGCCTACATCGTACAGCGTGCAGATGTGGGGATGATTGAGCGCCGAAATGGCGCGCGCCTCGCGCTCGAATCGGGCACTGAACTGCTCGCGCGTGATTTTGATGGCGACCGCGCGGTCCAACCGCGTGTCCACGGCTCGAAACACCTGGCCCATGCCGCCTTCGCCGATTTTGCTTTCGAGCCGGTATGGGCCAAGGCAATCCCCAGGGCCGGGTAGCGTGAAGGCCGAGTTCCATAGCAGTTCCGGCGTGTGCTCGATCGCGGGCCGGTCGAGGAATCGCTCCCCGCTGCGCTCCGCCAAGAGCGACTCCAGTTCACGGCACAATTCCGGATCCGTCTGAGCCAACAACGCCGTGCGTTCGTCGGCAGAGGCTTGACGAATCGCGTGATAGAGCTCTTCGATCTTTCTCAGGCGCTCAGGAGTCATGCGAGTGACCTCTTGCCTCGGCATGGCTCAACTCGCGCAGCAGCCAGGCCTTGGCGAAGTCCCAATCGCGCCGGACCGTGCGAATCGAGATCTTCATGGCCGCCACAATCTCCTCTTCCGTCAACCCGCCGAAATATCGCAGCTCGACGACCTTGGCCTGACGCGGCGCCACCTGAGAGAACGCCGTGAGAGCATCGTCAAGAGCCAACATGAACCGGTCTGGGGCCGCCGATACGACAGCCGATTCGTCCAAATTCACCCTGCGAGGGATTCCGTCCTGCCTGCGCGAGCCGCGAGCGCGAGCGGCGTCCACCAGGATGCGTCGCATGATCCGCGCGGCGATGGCAAAGAACTGCGCGCGCGACTGCCAGTCGACGTTCGTGACATCCACCAGCCGCAGATAGACCTCGTGGACGAGTGCCGTGGCTTGCAGCGTGTTGGCTTGAGCCTCGTTTCTCAGACACTTCTCGGCCATCAAGCGCAGTTCCGCATAGACGTGCTCGGTGAGCAGGTCCAGCGCTGCGTCGTCGCCGTCACTCCAAGCCTTAAGGAGGCTTGTGATTTCCGCCGTGCGTGCGTCGATGGCTCCGTTCCTCCTTAGGCCTAGGGCTGCCGAAACAAAATAACATAACCGTGGCCGGTTTGGAGGCGCCGTTGCCGCCTGTGGTGCCGGAGGGGAAAATCTCCTCCCAAGAAAAGGAGTAACCCATGAAACATGCAGTCTTGGCGCTGGCTCTCAGTCTCGGTACCTCGGCGACATACGCGCAGCAATCGGTCAGGATGACATTCTCGGGTACCTGGATCCCTGTTGCGATCAATCAACAACCCAACTCTATCACCGACGAAGAGCACTTGGCTGGCAATGGCACCTTCGGTTCGTTCACGCTTCATCAACTCCGCACCGATGGCGCGGCGCCCGCGCCTTCCAGCAATTGTTCCGGTGCGGCCACGGCCAATTTTCCAGTGCTCGCCGGCGCGGGAGCCTTTCGGTTCAGTGACGGAAGTCTCTTGACGATCGAGGTCTCCAGCGGCGGTCTTTGCATTGATTTCGGCGCTGGTTCCGCCCGCATGGCCGAGACTTTCCGGATCACCGGCGGAACTGGCCGCTTCAAGGGCGCTACGGGAAACCTCACTCTGACGGGCGCGGTGCAGCCTTTGCTGTTCGTCAAGGGCTCGACGACTCAGGCCATACTCATCACTATTACGGGCCAGCTTGCGGGGACGATTTCCGGCGTGAGCAAGGAGGACGACCACGAAGACGACCGGCGATAGGAGACGAATCTCTTCGAGCTCGGCACCGACGTCTTGCCTGCGGGACTTGAAGTTCGAGCAAGCAAACAGTCCCGCGCCGCCCAAACTTACTTCTCCACGGTGATAATTTACCTTGGGTGGATCATACGGCTCCCTTACTGGCGTTGGTGGGACGAAAGGTCTGATGGCGTGCTTTCTCCGCGGGCGGCGGCCCTCTCTCGTTCATGCAGAGGATCCGCTCGCCCGCGGACGGCAGCTCGAGCTTGTGGCTACCGCCAGGCGGATCACACGCCGTGGTCGGACATTTGCCCGTTGCCTCATAGCTCCTGAGTAACGACGTACTGTTTACCAGTCTCCGGTACGACCGAAAAATGGGCTTATCGGCCTTTTCTTCACGCGGCCTGCTGCCGACGAATCTGCCGCTGTTTTCGTGCCTCCTCCAGCTTCCGATCTCGCTCAGCATGGATCTCCTGTTGACGCCCGGCGAGCATGCCCTTCGGCGTGATGTAGCCAATGGCACTGTTCAGGCGGACATCGTTGTAATGCTCCACGTAGCCATCCACCAGCCGCCGCGCATCCTCCAGCGACAGCGGCGTTCCCGGCCGGATGCACTCTCCTTTTAGAGATTTGTGCCAACGTTCGATTTTTCCGTTCGATTGGGGATAGTAAGGCGATGTTCTGACGTGGGTCATTCCCGCGACCCGAATGAATTCCTTGAAGTCTTTGGCAATGAACTGCGGCCCGTTGTCGGAGATGATCCGGGGCTTCGCCTCCGGGTGAAGTTCCTTGGCGCGCTCCAAGATGATCTCGATGTCCGCCTCGGTCATCGACTCCCGCAGATCCCAGTTCACGACGTAGCGGCTGCATCCGTCCAGAATGCTGCACAGGTAGTAGAACGTCCCGCTGATATTGATGTAAGACACGTCGATATGCCAGTGCTGATGCGCTACCAGCGGCTGTTCGAAGCCCGTGCCCTTCTTCGACGGCTTGCTGTTCCACTTGGACAAAAGTCCCGCCTGCCCCAGCACGCGCCATACGCTGGTCGGACTCACTGCCACGACGTCTGCGTCGAGCATCATGAACGTCAGTCGGCGGTAGCCCTCCAGCTGGTTCTTCAGATGAAAGCCGATGATGGCCTGCTTCTCCCAATCCTCCAACCAAAAGTCGCGGGGAACCCAGCCGTTGTGCTCGTTCACCTTCCCGTAGCGTTCCCGCCAGTCGTAGAACTTGCTGGCGGTGATGTCGAGCCACCCAATGAACCGCCCGGCACCGATCTCGGTCTTCTCCGACCAGCGCCGGACGAAGTCAACGATCTGATCCCGCGTATCGTGCGGGACCCAGCTCCCGGTCAGAGTTCCCCAATGTCTTTTTTTAACGCGACGTGCTCCGCCATCAGTTCGGCCAGAACCTCGTCCTTCGTCTGGATCTTCTTCTGCAGGTAGGCAATCCGCTCCTGGTCAGCGGAATGGTTGGTTGGCCGTTTCTGCTCGAAGGCAGCAGCCCCGTTCTCGAAGAATTCCTTCTGCCAGCGGTAGAAGACCGTCGGCTGGAGTCCCACTTCATCGCACAACTTCGAGATGGGCTCCTTCTCCAGCAAATGCCGCCTCAGGATGGCGACCTTCTCTTCCGGCGCGTACTGCTTCCGTTGCTTCTTCATGCGTTCTCTCCATTAGCTTAATCGGGAAACGACTTCTCCATTTCCAACTGAACCGGAACACACCCACCAGCCCAGGACTGCGACCAAGAGTTGCGCGAATAGTTTCCAATCCATAGGGAAGTATGCAGTCTATCCGGGCTACAGTCTCGTGCGTATAAGATTTCGTAGAGCGTAAAATCCCAATCGGGGGGTATCGGTCGCCTCAAAGGACGCAAGGCACCGTTCGTTGGTCATCCGGAGAATTGCTGCAAAAGCTTGGCCTGGGATCGCGCACCCGTGCCAGGCTCCTGCCGCGCAGTGTTTACCGATCCTGCGAGTGATGTGAAGGGGGATTGGTGCTGGGTGGCGGCGTATTCGGAACCTACCCTCTGTTTGATCGCCCACCCGAGACATGCCTCCCGCCCAACTTCTGAACTCCCCTTTTTCGGTCACAGACTTTTCAAATTTATTTTCACCACATAACTCTTTTCTTTCCAACATCGCACCCCCGCCCCACCCTCAAACTCCACCACTTCGCTTGCTACCGTATTCCCTGTAGGCGGGCTAGGCACTCCACACGCGGAGCTGCTTGGCCCGCCATTTTATTTAAAGGAGTCCACTTATGGCAACCGATCAGCAAATTACCGCCAATCGCGAAAATGCGAAAGCCTCAACCGGGCCGCGTTCCGCAGAAGGCAAACAGGCCACCAGCAAAAACGCAGTCCGTCACGGGCTCACCTCTTCTTCTATCGATCAATTCCCCGCGCACATCCAGGAACAATTCCTCGACTTCCGCGAAACCCTCATCACCGGCTTTGCACCAGGATCCGCTCACGAAGTGCTGCTCTTCGAGCATTACGCCTTTGCCCAATTTCTCTATGTCCGCGCCCAGGCACTCCACTCGACTGCCCTCGAACAAAGCCTCATCAATCCTGTCGATCGCGACGCCTTCACTCATCTCACCAGGGTCGCCCGCTACTCGCGCGGCCTCGAACGCTCTGCCGCTCATGCCCTTGCTCTCCTTCATGATTCCTACGCAGATCGCTGTGCTTCCGTCGAGCTTCAGGATCAGGTCACTCATCACTACAATTCGTCCGTCATCATTCCCGACTCAGCACCCGTTTCGAAGATGCTGAACGACAAGCAATACCGGACATCTGCCGAACAGGCTGCCCTCCGCATCACCTACATCGAACAAGGCCGTATCAATCGCGAACGAAACAAAGCCAATCCCACAAATGAAAAGAGTTCCTCATGACCAAAATGAAAAAAAACGAGATCACGCGCCGCCTCGCGCGCGCATCCAATTCGTCCAATGCCGAAGCTGCCGACTACCTCGATCAGGCCGTTCTTTCAATTCTCAAACGCTGGAAGCATGGCCAGTTTACTCCCTGGCCTGGCCTCGGTGTCTTTTCCTCCGGCACTGCAATCGCCAACACCCGGAAATCTCAAAAAACCGAGGCTCGTTAATGCCATTTTCCAATTCTCGCTTCGACCCCAAACAAGTCTCCCAAATCATTCTCGACTGCCTGAAACAAGGCAAGCCCGTCGAGATCGAAGGCTTCGGCACCTTTCGTTCTCTCCCCGATGGTGGCTTCCATTTCACTGCCCTCAATGCACCGCGTATTTTCATCAGCTATGCAACTGAGGATGCTCCTCAGGCCGAGGCTCTCTATGACGCACTCCATGCCGCAGGCCTAAATCCCTGGATGGATCGCCGTAATTTGAAGGCCGGTCAAAATTGGCCCCGGCTCATCGAGGCGGCAATCGAAGCCAGCGACTTCTTCATCGCTTGCATGTCTACCAATTCGGTTCGCAAACGCGGTGGCTTCCAGTCCGAGATGCGCTACGCTCTCGACATCGCGCGGCGTCTTCCTCTAGAAGACACCTTCATCATTCCAATTCGTTTGGACGAATGCCGCTTACCCGCACGCATCGCCCGCGAGCTGGAATACATAGACTTCTTTCCCGATTGGGATCCAGGCCTGCGCAACCTCATTCAGGCTATCCATCACCAGTGGCTCAGCCGACAGCCGTTGATCCTGAACACCGAATGACAAGACCCTACTTGACGGGATCGCGCTTCTTCTTGATCTCCGCCGCCCGCTTGTCGTCCGGCGCAAGTTCCAGAAATTTCGCCCAGGCCTCGCGCTTTCCCTTTTGGTTTCCGGCTCGCTCATGAGCTTTTCCCAATTCGTAAAACGCTTCCGGGTTCGTCGGGTCCCAAAGCGTGGCTTCAAGAAAACGCTGTGCAGCGGCACGATAGCTGCCCTTTTTAACGTAGTAACGCCCGATCTTGATCTCGGTCTGCGCCTGCAGCGGATTGAACTCATACTCTTTCTTTTCTTTGACCACAAGTTCATCTTCCTCAGGCGGTTCTACAACCGGAGGTTTAACCTGCCCAAGAGCTGCTTCGAGCGCGATACAAAACAAAGCCAATACGAAACGACATGCCACAATTAAATTGTAGTCCCCCCATGAATTGGATCGACACGCTGAAGGAAAAGGTCACCCAATTCCCAACCGGCCCAGGCGTCTACCTCTGGAGTGATGCCAACCAAACCGTCATCTACGTCGGCAAGGCGAAGAATCTCCGCGCCCGTGTCCGCAGCTACTTCAACGACGACCGTCTCCTCGAAGCCAAAAACGGCACCATGGTTCAGGCCGCCCGCGACATCGCCTACATTCTCGTCGAAAACGAAAAAGAAGCGCTCGGCCTCGAAAACAACCTGATCAAACAGCACAAGCCCCGTTTCAACGTGCTGCTCAAAGACGACAAGACTTACCCCTACATCAAGATCACGAACGAAAAATTCCCTCGTGTCTTTGTCACGCGCCACATCCGCAAGGACGGCGCCTACTACGGGCCATACTTCCCCGCCAACCTCGCTTACAGACTCGTCAATTTCATCCATCGCAACTTCAAGATCCCCAGTTGCAAAGTCGATTTTAATCGAACCCACACCCATCCCTGTCTGGAGTTCCACATCAATCGCTGCCACGGTCCTTGCGTCAAAGGTCTGGTCACCGACGAAATCTACAGCAACTCGGTCAACGATGTCCGCCGCTTCCTCGACGGCAAACTCAAAGACCTCACCAAAGACCTCGAAGTCCGCATGAACACCGCTTCTGAGAACCTCGAATTCGAACGCGCCGGCAAGCTCCGCGATCTCATCACCACCGTCACCGAAATGGAGCAGCGCCAGATGGTCGCCTCTGCCGAAGGCGATGACACCGACATCTTTGCCTACTATGCCGAACCGCCCTTTGTCGCCGTCAACCTCTTCCACCTCCGCCGTGGCCGCATCGTCGACCGCCGCGAGATGTTCTGGGAAGATCAGGAACATTTCGAGCCCAGCGACTTCTTCCAGCAGGTCCTGATTCAGGTCTACCTCAATCAGCAGCACATCCCTGGCATCATTCATGTCCCGATCGATTTCGAAGATCGCGACATTCTCGAAGAACTGCTCACCGACAAGCGTACCCGCAAATGTACGATCAACACCCCGCAGAGAGGGGACAAAAAGGCCATGCTCGGCCTGGTCGAAACCAACGCCCGGCACAGTTTTGAACAACGCTTCCGTGTCCTGCGTCCTTCCTCAAACGCGATCAAAGAAGCCCTCCGTGAAGCGATCAATCTCGAAGCGGCTCCCAACCGCATCGAGTGCTTCGATATCTCACACATCTCAGGCACTGACAAAGTTGCCTCTATGGTCGTCTGGGAAGACGGCAAAATGAAGAAGGCCGACTACCGCAAGTTCATCATCAAGACCGTAGTTGGCAACGACGACTTCGCCTCCATGCGTGAAGTCGTCACCCGCCGCTATAGCCGCCTCCAGGAAGAGAAGCAACCCTTCCCTGGACTCGTCCTGATCGACGGAGGTCTCGGTCAACTCCACGCCGCCGCAGAAGCGCTCGAAGCCATCGGAATCATCAATCAGCCTCTTGCCTCCATCGCGAAAAGAGAAGAGATCATCTACGTCTACGGGCAGGAGTCCGAGCCCGCAATCCTCGAACACCACAACCCCGTCCTCCACTTGATCCAGACCATTCGCGACGAAGCTCATCGTTTCGCGATCACCTTCCACCGCAGCCGCCGCAACACCTCGCGCCTGACGAGCGAACTCGAAAGAATCCCTGGCATCGGCAAGATCACCATGCGCAAACTGCTCAAGGAATTCGGATCCCCCGAACAAGTCAAAGGCACACCCATCGAAGCCCTCGCTGCTTCCATCGGCCCCGCCGCCGCCCGCAAAGTCCTCGACTACTACCATGGGCCGTTGATACCATGAGGCCAATATGCTGACGCGTCTACGTGTACAAAACTTCAAAAACCTCCGCGACGTCGAAGTGTATTTCGGCCCCCTCACCGTTATGGCCGGCCCCAATGGTGTCGGAAAATCCAACCTCCTCGACGCCATCCAGTTCCTCGGCAACACGGCGGCGATGACGCTGACCCAAGCCGCCCTGAAGGTCCGCAGCAAGGATGCGAACAATACCGAAGTCCGCAAACTCTTCTTTGCCGATGGTGAGGAAGAACCCCAGAACATAAAATTCGAGGCAGATCTAATTTTGCTTCCATCCGCTCAGGACAAGCTGGGACAGACGGCAATTGCTTCATCGCGATTCGTCACCTATTCAATGGAGATTGCATGGTCGAATGAGCCTCTCTCTCCCTCTCCGCTCAAACTCGTTTCCGAAAACTTGCACTCAAAACCGTTGGAGCATCTCCCCGAGCCCTTCTTTCACCTCAAAGGCGAACTACAAAAGACGAATGCTAAGAATGACTACCTCATAAGCGATGAGCCCTACAAATTTGCAATCCTAATCGAGGCCCAACGGCTAACCGGGCCGATCCTCTCAAATTACAATGAGAATTCAGCAAGCGTCCTTTCGCGTGTCAACGGCGGAGGATATCCAACTGCGACCGTCGTCCAGCAGGAACTTCAATCCTGGTCCGCTTTCCAGCTCTACCCCGACCAACTCATGCGCCCAAGTCTCCTGATGGGGCCAAGCCAATTGGGGCAAGACGGCTCATTCCTCGCTGCCACCCTTTTTCGACTCGCCAAAGAGCAGGATCCCGCACTACAAGGAAACCGCGATGATCGCAACAATCCCGTCTACCAGAGCATTTTAAGCCGCGTTCGCTCCCTCGTTCCAGATATCCGCTTCCTTTGGGTTATGCTCAACGAGTCAAAAACGGATCTATTCGTCCGAGTCGAAGATCGTTGGGGCAATGCGTTTTTTTCGGCCTCGCTCAGCGAAGGTACTCTTCGATTGATTGCATTCGCGGTTCTTGCGGAAGATGAATCGGTCCGATCCCTTTTGACAATTGAAGAGCCTGAGAATGGATTTCACCCACGACAAATGCATCAGGTGGTATCGCTGCTTCGTGGCATCTCCTCCCTGAGTTCAGATTCGATTCGACAGATTCTGGTCTCGACCCATTCTCCGAGTTTGGTTTCCTACGCACCAGAAGATTCGCTCTTGTTTGCCTCCAGCGACCCCAAGTCTGGCATGGATGAAACCCCCAACACTCTTAGACTTTCCTGTCTGTCAGAAACCTGGCGAGCATCCTTGGATAATCAGGAAATCGCGAAGAAAGGTGATCTTATCCATTTCTTGGGTGTGATCCCAAATCCTGCGGGGCTCTCGCTCGCGCACTTGGAATATCTTCGAGGAAGCGACATACGTGCCGTATTTGAGCGCAGAGAATTTGTCGACCATAAGCTGCAATCAGCCCTATGAGAATTACTTGCGTGGTAGTTGGTGAAGGATCCACCGAGGTCTATATTCAGAGCGTTGCTAGAGCGTTGGTCACACGGTATAACCCCAATGTCAGCCTTGAGTTCAAGCCGGGCGAAGGCATCCATTTCAGCAATCCGCCCGGCAGTCTGGCGGCGAAAATTCAAAGTGCAGTTGATCTCTATTCCCCGAATCTTATCTTGGTTCATAGAGATTCGGATTCGAATGATGCACAACAAATCTCGGCTCGATTTTCTGAAATTGAAGATGCTTGCAGCGGCATTTCCGGCGCCAAGGTTCCAGTTGTTCCGGTGAAAGAGACTGAGGCTTGGATGCTCGCCGACAAAGGGGCCATCTTGGAAGTTGTTGGGCTCGAATGTTTGCCCATGGCCGCAAACAGGGAATATCCTAAATGGCCCGAAACCGTTCAAGCAAAAGAGCGACTCCATGAAGTCTTCCGGCAATGTCGCTTGGCGTCCGGATGGAAACCAAGCCGGATTAATACAAATGCGGATCATCGCCAGATTCGTGCCATCGTCAGGGATCTAGCTCGGTTGGAATCATTGCCATCCTTTCGAGTATTCAAGGAGAAAATGCAAAATGCGCTCAATACTCTTACTGTTTAGCTCAAGCTTGGTTCTCGCACAAACGAAGCCAATCACACTCGCTGACTACTACCAGATCGAATCCGTCTCTGCCCCTGCCATCTCTCCAGACGGCAAACAGATCGTCTACATCAAGACCGCCATCATCGAAGCCGAAAACCGCCGCCACAGTCAGATCTGCCTCGCCTCCAAATGCCTCGAACAAATCAAAGCCAGCGCAACAAACCCCCGTTGGTCGCCAGACGGCAAACTCCTCTCCTATACCTCCGGCGCAAAGACCTGGTTCCTGAACGCAAATGCGCTCGATGGTGAACCCTTCCAGATCCCGGGCCTCGACGGCGCTCCCGTCTTCAGCCCCGACAGCCGCTGGATCGCCTTCACCAAACGAACCCAATCCCCAAAACCGGCAACCGAACAAGCCCAATTTGAGATCCTCACCGAGCAACGCTTCAAAGGCCGCGCGTACGACTGGATGAATATCAGGGCCGATGGTCGCGGCTATCTACCAGACCCGCGCACCTCACCAGCCCAGGAACTCTTCCTGCTTCCCCGCCAGGGCGGGGAAGCAAAGCAACTCACCACCCTCGGCGTCAATATCGAACAACCCGCCTGGGCCCCCGACAGCAACTCCCTCACTTTTGTCGCCAACATGCACCAACGCGACGAGCATACCTACGAACGGGCCGACCTCTTCACCGTCACAAACGAAGCCAAACTCACCCGCCTCACCAATGACAACCATCACTACCGGGCTCCCGTCTTTTCCCCCAATGGCAAAACTATCGCCGTCCTCCGCGAGCAAAGTCTCAACCTGATCCTCGCGAACAAACAAACCCAAGGCAGTCCAACCGACATATACACCATTCCTGCCGCTGGTGGTCCCCTCACCAATCTGACTGCCGACTGGGACGATCTCCCTGAAAAGCCTCGCTTCTCTAAGGACGCTAAGAGCATCTTCTTCGAAGCCAATCTTCGCGGCACAGGCCACCTCTACCAGCTCGACATCGCAACGAAACGAACGAAGCCAATCACCCAGGGTGACCGTCTCCTCAATGACTTCGACATCAATTTCGATCAGGGCCTGATTGCCTACACTTCCTCGAACCCGGACACTCCCGTAGAACTCGTCTCCGCACCTCTCGCCAATCTCTCCGCCGAAACCCGCATCACCACCCAGCCAATCCGCTGGGCTCTTGGCAAGACCGAACGAATCTCCTTCGACAGCATCGATGGAACTCCCGTAGAAGGTTGGGTCACCTTACCGCCGGGCTATTCGGCCGAGGGTGGACCCTACCCGCTCATTCTCAATACACATGGCGGTCCTCATGGTGCATATGCCAGCTCTTTCAATTTCCTCCACCAACTCCAGGCCGCCGCCGGTTACATCGTTGTCTACATCAACCCGCGAGGCTCCACTGGTTATGGCGAGAAATTCCGCTGGGGTGGCTGGGGTGGCTGGGGAGAAAAGGACATGCCTGATGTTATGGCCGGTCTCAACCAGGCCATCAAACAATACCGTGTGGACACGAAACGACTCGGCGTCACCGGCTACTCTTACGGCGGTTTCCTCACTAACTGGATCATTGGCCATACCAACGTCTTCCATGCCGCCGTCGTGGGTGCCGGCCCCACCAACTGGATCAGCAACTATGGAACCGGCGACATCCCCCGCACCAAAGAAACGGAATTCCTCGGTCGCCCCTGGGAACCTACAGCCAATGCAACCATGATCAAGCTCTCACCAATTACCTACGCCGCCAATATCCAGACCCCGACCCTTTTCATTCACGGCGAAGCCGATTTGCGTGTTCCAATCGCACAGGCTGAGGAGCTTTACACCGCACTCCAAAAACGCAAAGTGCCTTCCCGCTTTGTCCGCTACCCGGGCGAATACCACGGCGGCTGGTCCCCTTGGAATACGGTCCATCGCTACCAGCAGGAGATGAACTGGTGGACGACCTACTTGAGCTTCTCGGCCGCCTCACGATAGCTCTTGATCTTCGGCTCGAACGCATCCCAGACCACTCGCTCCGGGGCATCGGCCATTAAGTAGACCGCCTGTGCTGCAGTTCTGGTCACCTTGGCCATGTTCGCGTAATCGATCTTCTCCCACTCGTCACCCTTCTTGTGATAGTCGGGGAACTCATAGGTAACGCTCATCGTTGTAGACGGCACTCCACCGGGCGCAAAGGACGCATTGTCGCTTGCCATGAAAAAAGGTTCGTTGAATTTCTCATGCTTCACGATCTTCAATTCCGTTTCCTTGCCAGCCGCCTCGACGTACATGTGGATCGTCGAGAAGTGATACCCGGTCAGGTTCGCCTGCCCGACATTCGGCCCTTCGCTCGAATCGGTTCTTCCTGTCTGCTCGAGATTCAGATTCGCCACCATCTGCTTCAGCGGCACTACCGGATGCCGCACCAGATAGCGGCTGCCGAGTAGGCCGCGCTCTTCGCCAAAGAATGCCATGAATAAGACGCTCCGCTTGGGGGCAACCGGTAACTTGCTCATCAACCGGGCGCTCTCGATGATGCTTGCTACGCCGCTCGCATTGTCGTTCGCCCCGTTAAAGATCTTGTCGCCCTCTTCATTGGGCGCAGCTCCGAGGTGATCGTAGTGGGCACTCATGACGACATACTCGTCCTTCAATGCCTCATCACTTCCTGGCAGGATGCCGATCACATTCCGCACTGTGTCCGACTTGGAACCGGCTTCGGCAATCGCTGCTGTCGCCTTAAGGGCTGCCTCACTCTGGAACAACTCTTCCGCATCCTTGTCCGAACTTCGAAGCATTACCAGCTTCGTCTTCGGTTGATCATCAAATTCCAGGGTCTGCGGAGACAATGGCATGGGTAACTTCACCAGCACAACCAGTTTCGCCCCTGCCTCCGCAAGCCGCATAAGCCCTTGCTGCATCCCTGGCGCACCAGGCCCTTCGAGGATCACCACAGGCTCTATGCTCTCCTGTTTCCAGTCCTTAAGCTCCGCCACCTTCAGCCGACGAACCGCCGCGCCGCTCAACTCTACTCTTGGCCCTGCGCTCCACATCCCGGTCTCAGCCGGTATCGCTACGGTCTTCGTCCCATCGTTGAAGCTGACAGCAAAGCCCTCGCGCACTACACGACGCACGCTAACCTTTGCCTCCTGAAAGTAAGTGCCGCCCGGCCCGGGCTTGAGACCCCCGCGACGAAACTCGCTCGCAATGTACTCGGAGGCAATCGTCAATCCGCTCGACGGCGTAGCTCGCCCTTCAAGCGCGTCACTCGCCAGAAAAGAAACGATAGCGGTCAGCGCTCTCGCGTCCGCCTCCTGAACCACCTCCGACGCCCCCAGCGACAGACACAACAATCCAAAGAACAGCTTCATTCCCTCAGTGTATTCTGATCCCTTGCAGCACATCGACCAGTTAACGATCCCGACCCGGGGCAAGGGACTCTATGACATTACGGCGCAAGTCGCGCGTTGGGTGGCCAATTACGCCAGCGAAACTGCACTGCTGACTCTCTTCTGCCGCCACACCTCCGCCTCACTCACCATCCAGGAAAACTACGATCCTGATGTGATTGTCGACATCAAGGACTATTTCGAGCGCCTCGTCCCCGAAGATCCGCGCCAGTTCCGTCACACCCTTGAAGGCCCGGACGACATGCCCGCCCACATCCGCACCGTCCTCTCCGGCATCAACCTCTCCATCCCTGTCCAGCGCGGGCAACTCACTCTCGGCACTTGGCAAGGCATTTATTTGTTCGAACACCGACGCCACCCACACGAACGAAATGTGGTGTTACACTTGCTCACGGAAGACCCTAAATGAGCCATACACGTCGCACCTTCATCGGATCCTCAACCGCGGTCGCACTTAGTGCCGCCCCGGCTATGCCCACCCGCCTCTTCGGTCAGACTGGAAAGCGCATCTCCATCGTTGCCTTTGGCTGCGGTAGCCGCTTCCTGGCCTACAAAGATGAAGACGAGGCCATTGGCGTTATTCACAAGGCCATGGACCTTGGAATCAATTACTTTGATACGGCTTACGACTACGGTGCAGGCTTGAGTGAAACGCGCGTCGGCAAGGCACTAGGTTCCCGCCGCAAAGACGTTTACCTCGTCACCAAGATTCCTTCCCGCAATGGTGATGCGGCCATGCGCATTATCGAAGGATCTCTGAAGCGCTGCCAGACTGATCACTTCAACACCATCCACATCCACTCCCTGACGACCGAAGAAGACCTGGCCGCGATCGAGGCCAAGGATGGCATCCTGAATGTCCTCTACAAGCTGCGTGATCAGAAGGTCGCCCACAACATTGGCATCTCCTGCCATACCGATCCCAAGGTGCTTCGGACTGCTCTCGAACGGAATGACTTCAACGTCACGCAGTTTGCCCTCAATGCTGCCCGCATTGGCCAGGCCCGCAACGATGGCGACCCGGCAAAGGACAGTTTTGAAGCTTTGGCCCTTCCGGTTGCCCTGCGCAAGAAGATGGGCATTACCGCAATGAAGATCTTCGCCCAAGAGAAGTTGAACGGCAAGACCTCAGTCGAGAACCTTGTCCGTTACTCTCTCTCGTTGCCTGTCGGCGCTGTCGTATTAGGTATGCCGAAGATGGAACACCTCGAGCAGAACACTGCAATCGCCAAGGCCTTCACGCCCATGTCGCGTAATGAAATGACCAGTCTCAATGGCCAGCTCTCAGAACACAAAGCTGCCATCGACACCTTCTTCCACGACCACGTCGACGCCTAAGCGGCTACTGGAATAAGCGCCGTTCCCTCTTGAGGAAAGCGGGCATCTCGAAGTCGTCTGTTTCCTCTGCCGGCGCAGCTTCGGCTTCTTGCGGCAACACTGGTTCTTCCATCGGTTCAGGGGAATACATCACTGCTTCCGACTCGGGATGCAGGACAATTGGTGGCGGATCAAAGTTTGTAAACGCATTGCTCATCACGCCAGCGCTGGCTGCCATTGTGCGGGGAGCCATGTCGATGATCACATCGTTCTGCCTCACGCGGCGCTCAATCTGAGGCAGCGATTCACGCTCAAAGCCAGTCGCGATTACGGTAATCTTGACCTCTTCGCCCATGGACTCATTCATGACCACGCCAAAGTTAATCTGGACGTCCTCAAACGAAGCAGCCTTGCGAATGAGTGAGCAAGCCTCGTTCACTTCATGCAGCCCAAGTCTGCTGGATCCAGTGATGTTGATCAGGATGCCACGTGCACCGCGCACGCCACCCTCTTCGAGCAATGGGCAACTGATAGCTTGTTCAGCGGCAAGTAGGGCTGCGTTGGCCCCAGTTGCTGAAGCCGTGCCCATCATGGCGTAGCCCATGCCAGTCATGATGCTCTTGATGTCGGAGAAGTCGCGGTTGATCAGGCCCGGAGTTGTGATGATGTCGCTGATGCCCTGTACTGCCTGACGCAACACGTCGTCGGCGACACGGAAGGCTTCAAAAAAGCTCGTTCCCTTGGGGACCAGCGAGAGCAGGCGGTCATTTGGGATCGGGATCACCGTATCGACGGCAGCGGCGAGATCACTCAAGCCCCGCTCGCCACTCCTCTTGCGGCGCGGCCCTTCAAACTCGAATGGCTTTGTGACAACGGCGACGGTGAGAGCGTTCATCTCGCGAGCGAGCGCGGCTACTACCGGAGCAGCTCCGGTCCCTGTGCCACCGCCAAGGCCAGCGGTGACAAAGACCATGTCCGCACCTTCGAGGATTTCGATGATCTTGTCCGTATCTTCGAGAGCTGCGTTGCGCCCGATTTGCGGATCGGCACCCGCTCCAAGTCCATTGGTGATCTTGGCTCCGATCGCAAGCTTGTTTGGCACTGGTGAAGACTGCAGTGCCTGCTTGTCCGTGTTCATGATGTAGAACTCAACACCCGTCAAGCCGGAGTCCATCATCCG
>JANXLY010000132.1 GCA_025354885.1 Acidobacteriota bacterium
CAAGCTGCTTGGTGTGTCCTGTCTTGATCTGCTGCCAACCACAACCCAAACACAGCAAGCCCTCAGCCAGATCAAAGAAACTGCCACCACCTGTCCCAAATGCAAAGTGGGAAAGATGTTGCGCGAGATGACGCTGTTCCCTATCCGCTGGCCAGCAAGGCCGCCCTAACCATGGCGCAACCGCTTCCACATCCCGCTCGCCGGAACACTCCTCGAAGGGAGCATGCCGAACCACGTCTGCACTTGAGCTCAAAGCCTCAGCAAGCGGGGGTGCCACACCACTGTCTGCCTCAGTCCAGTCCCAGCAAAGCGTTGCGAGCCCCGCTCCCGAGCCCGAACACACTCTTTCTCATGCCAGCCAACCTCAGCTTCAGCCATCACCTCAGTATCCAATCCCCATAGCCCCCAAGTTCTGTCAGCGGCCTAGCTCAACGCACGTTCCCATCACTCAGACGGGGGCAAAAGCTTACTCGTCCCCATCAGCGCACTCCCGTCTGGCCGATGTGAACTTTATCAGTCACGTCACCCAGCCGGGTGCAAATGCCCACTCGTCCCCAAACAGCGCACTCCCGTCTGGCCGATGTGAACTTTATCAGTCACAGACTTTTCAAATTTATTTTCACGACCTAACCCGCTGAAAATAAACCGAACCTTCCTCGCACTCCCGCAAACACAGTTCGCCCGTCTGCTACATTCTGTAATCGGAAACGCGCCCGCAAGCCACCAAGCATGCGGGCGCTTTTCAATTTCAAAACTCAAAGGAAATGCACCCATGTCAACATCAACACAAATCGAAGCCAATCGCATCAATGCGAAAAGCTCAACTGGCCCCACTTCACCAGAAGGTAAGGCAACCTCTTCCCGCAACGCCGTAGATCACGGCCTCACTGCAAAACCCAGCACTCTCTTCGCTTCCGACACAGAAGCGCAAAACAACTTCGCCCAACACATTCAAAAACTGCGCAAAGAATGCCTCCCCGAGGGCACCCTCGAAGAAGAAACTTTCCGCCGCTACGCTTTCGCCACCTTCCAGATCAACCGCGCCCAGGCCCTCGAACTCCAGGCCCAGGACCGTTGGATAAACGAACCCGATCACCCCAAATGGTTCTCTCAAATGGAACGTTTCATCAAACTCGGTGCCCTCCAGGAACGTCGAGCCGACAAATCCCTCAACGAACTCCGCAAACTTCAGCGCGACCGCTTCGCCGCTCTTGAAGTACAAGGTGAAATCTACGCTTACGGCAAGGAAGTGACTTTCTCGAAAGTCCTCCCCATAGCCGATCTCCGTACCACTAACCTTTACAAGACCAGCGCCGGCCTCATCGCAATCTCTTTGTTAGCAACAACAGAAGAGGCAAAAGCGATCGCCAAAACAAAGCCAACGCCCCCAACCGAAGACGCCGATTACATCAAGCTCTCCCACGAAGACCTCATCCGTCTCGGTGTAGAAGCCGGCCATTTGAAGCTCTAACCAAACGAACCCAAAGTTTAAACGCGCACTACGCTCGGGTCAGTGGACAAACCACGCCGCGCAAGATCTTTGACATCTCTGAATATGCCCGATTTGGCCCTCAAAGCCCAAAAATCCAAAGCGCCACCAAGTAATGCGCTTTGGATTCCGGTGGCCGTGCTTCGCCTTCTTCAATTTCAGCCTTACGCGACCCGAAGCTCGGCCGTCCCGTTCCTTCTTGGCTTCACAACAATCTCCACATCGTGCCCCAGCGCGACTAAAAAGCGCATCAGGCGCTCGACCGAATAACTGCGGAATTAGCTTGACATCATCGCCGAGACCTTGGGTTAATCAATCCCCATGAGCAGTGCTGCTGCTGTTTGAGTCAATTTTCGCTGCCGGATATTCTGGTCTATCCTGACCACCAATCCAGCTTTGATCAAGTGTTCGAAGGGGTCGGCCAGCTCGAGGTCCGCGAATACATTGCCCGAACTCGGCTCTTGTTCAAGAGCTTTTCTTTTCAGCCTCGCAATCCTCTTCGTTATGCAAACGCCTTTCTTACCTTCACCAGAAACGCCTTCACGATCTCCTTCGGATCACCTTCTCCGAGCGCTTCAATCGGCGTAAACCCGCGATACCCCACCTTGTCGATAATCCCGCGCACACGAGCCAGATCAATCTCTACCTTCTTCTTCCCGTACCAGACATGCTCCTTAATCTGCCAGTTACTCGCATAAGGCAGTAACTTCTCGATCTCGGCATAAGGATCCCCCTGCCGCAAACTCCCCACATCAAGGATCACGCTAAACCAGTCCGACTTCACCAGCTCCACGACGCGAATCGTTTCCGCCGCAGTCTTCAAAAAGTCGTCATGGTGCTGCAATCCAATCAAGACACCCTTCGATGCACCGTAGCGCGCACACTCCTGGAATGCCGGTATCATCCACTCCAGCACCTGATCGAAAGTATGACCTGCCGGCATCTCTCTTCCCGAAAACACCCGCACCATCGTGCCACCCAGCTTCGCCGCCACATCCACCCAGTCCTTAACCAACTGAATCTGTTCCGCCCTCGCCACCGGACTAGGCAATGCAAAATCATTGCGAACCCCCGTCCCGCCAATCGTCACGCCGTTCATCCAGGCCGCACGCTTCACTCCGTAGATAAATTCATCGCTTGGCACTTTCGGATAACCGGGAAAGTAATAGCCCGTCAAGTCCACGCCATCCAGCTCGTTCTGGGCACAGAAGTCGATTACTTCATGCAGCGTCATCGTTCCGTTCAACAGAGCTTTGTTGAAAGAATATGCGTTCAAGCCAATCTTGATGCGAGTTCCCTTACGTCGCTTCACAACGGTCCCGGCCAGCGCAGGCCCTGCCATCAATCCCGCCAGCAGATCTCTTCTATTCATTGTTTCTCTCCACCTAAGTCAGAATTTCTCGAATCACCCGCGCCGGATTGACCCCCACTAGCGACTCACCTCGACCTTCATAGGTGCCCCTCCCGCCATCACTCCTGCAAAGGTTGAAAGGTCCAGCCCGCCCATCTTCCGCGCCGGACTATGACACTCCGTACAACTCTTCTCGAGTACTGGCAGAATCTCGTCCTTGAATAGCGGTGCTCGTTGCGCCATCAGACAAACGGCAGCCGCAGGCAGTAGAATCCATTTCACTTCACTATTTCTATCACTTTGAAGCCACCAGAACAATCGCACGGGATAATGAAGAGGTGAACGGCGACCCCCGCTTTGAGGCCTTCCTCGAGCGTTACCAACAATACAAAGACACGGCTTCAATCGACGAACTGCGCAACTCTGATTACCACCGTCTCGATCAATCCGGCCAAGTCTATCTCGACTACACCGGTGCCGCGCTCTATGGCGATTCTCAAATCTCAAACCATCTCGACCTGCTGCGTTCAAATGTCTTTGGCAACCCCCATTCTGCCAACCCCACTTCGATTGCCATGACCGATCTTGTCGAGCGCACACGCCGGAATGTTCTCAGTTTCTTCAACGCACTAGACGACTACCATCTCGTCTTCACTCTCAACGCCTCGGGCGCACTCAAGCTCATTGGCGAGTCTTTTCCTTTCAGCGCCGACAGTTGTTTCCTCGCCACTTTCGACAATCACAATTCTGTCAATGGCATCCGCGAATTCGCACGCAAACAGGGTGCTGTCGTACAGTACACTCCTCTTACAACTCCCGACCTGCGCATCGACCAAGAAGCGCTTACGATAGCTCTAACCCAGCCGCCGCGCGGCCAGAATCTCTTCGCCTACCCCGCACAGTCCAACTATTCCGGCGTGCGTCACTCGCTCGATTGGATCGCCAAGGCACGCGCAAAGGGTTGGCGTGTGCTTCTCGATGCTGCCGCATACGTCCCAACTAACCGCCTCGATCTCAAAGCCTTTCAACCTGATTTCGTGAGCATCTCTTTCTACAAGATGTTCGGTTATCCGGCTGGCATCGGCGCTCTGCTGATTCGAAAAGATACCCTCCCGATCCTGAGGCGACCATGGTTTGCTGGTGGCACGGTGAACTTCACTTCCGTCCAGGGGCAATCACATCTTCTATCGCAAGGAGAAGCCGCTTTTGAAGACGGCACCATCAATTACCTCTCGATCCCCGCCGTCGAGATCGGCATCGAACACCTTGAGTCCGTTGGCGTTGAAACCATCGCTAAGCGCATCCACTGCCTCACTGGCTGGTTACTCGATCAGCTCCAGTCGCTTCGGCATGCGAATGGTCGTGAGCTGCTCCGCATTCATGGTCCCTCTAGCAACGAGGCCCGAGGCGGTACGATTACCTTCAATCTCTACGACCCCCACGGCCAACGATTGGATTATCGACGCATCGAAGAGCTTGCCGGCGAATCTTTGATTTCCCTGCGCACCGGTTGCTTCTGCAATCCTGGCGCGAACGAAGCTGCCGAAGGTCTTACTGAAATGGATCTTGCTTCCGGCTTCGCCCTCGGTGCCGAACTCAACCTCCCCAATTTCGTCAAGCTGCTGCAGACGCAGCACAACAACAAGAGTGCAGGTGCGATCCGTGCCTCGATCGGTATCGCCACAAACTTTAAGGACGCAACTGCGTTGGTCGACTTCCTCGGAAACTTCCGCAATCAACCTCGTAAATGGATCGGTGAAGTTAGCGTCGAAGACGACAACTGCCGCGTCATCCGTGATAGCAGCTAGTCGATTTCTTTCACTGCGACAACGATCATTTCGTAAGGCAACAAGCCACTAAACTGTGTCGTTCCCGCTTTCTCAATTGCCGTATAAAGCGCATTGAGATTTACCCGCGGAATGCCGATTGCCGCGAATTGATCACCAGCTCCCTTTCCGCTCAGCGCCGCCGCCGCTGGTGTACCCGGCGCAAAGATCATGCGGATTCCACGCGCCAGCGGGTCTTCTCCATCCGTCTCTGGTCCTGCATCATCTTCCACATCGCAGTAAACCATCATGCCGCCATCATCGAGCTTTTTTGGCTTACCCATCAGCCTCATGCGGAAGTGTGTATAGTTGAAGCCCGACTTGGGAGATTGCAGCGTGATTGCAGTCGCACTCGCCCGTACTGTGACAGAAAGTTTGTTGTAAGCCGCAAACGCTTTGGCCGGCTCATGTCCAGTGAACCCCGGAATGAAGTCGAACGACTTCTCCACGTTCAGCCCGGCAAAGCGGGTAACCGGATGGATCTCAAATGAATGATCCGGGTTTGTATTTACCGCCTCTGGAAAATCAGCAAACTGAATCTGTGAATCTGCCGGATGCTCAAACCACAAGCGCCAAACTCCCGTTATCGCAACAGTAGCTCCAGTGCCTTCATTTGCATGAATCGAATCGAATGCGGCCTTTTGCCCGGGCTGCCCGGCGTTCACCATCTCTGCCACCACCGGCAATCCTATTTGTTTTTTGGAGCGCCCAGCAAAGTGCATATCGCCATCACTCGCCGCATCGTTTGCTTTCTTGTGCGCCTTGTCAACCAAGTAGTCAGCATCGATGGTTGCCCGGTCCTTGTACTTCTTCACCCAGGCCCGCTTTAGCACCAGGGTCCCCGCCCACGACAGCGAGCAAACGAGCAGAAGGATCAGAACTCTCACTTACTTCACCTCCGTAGCAGCCGCAGCTGTTTTGCCGCGCGCCTCAACAGGAGATCTGCCGGCATTGCGGATGTTCATGATCCGGTTCAACGTATCAAACCAGAATGGTGCTCCAAGCGACACTGCAGCAGCCGTGATCATCCACCCAAGCAACTGCGCCAGATACCCAAACCAACTCGATTTTGGTTCGCCTGGCCAGCCCATCACCTCAGATAGTAATCGCTCCTCGTTCGCGCTCAACCCACTTTGCGGGGTCCGCAATGGTCTGCTCTCGGTTGGCTCATCTGGATTTGGATATTCGACCAGCGGCAATAATTCTTGTGGCCGTTCCATGCTTGCCCGCACACTTGCTTCTGCGACAAATTGTGCCCGTAATGCCGGATTCGTCCAAAGCTTGCGACCAATCTGCAGCGTATCCGCATTCATGAATAGCGTTACGATGATCGAAAGGCCGAGCACATACATCTGTGTGTGACGCTTGTACCAGCCGGACACGCGATCCATGCCGTTGTTGAACCATTGCTCGAATATGCTCTGTACCGATTGGGAAGTTTCTGGTTCGCCCGCCAACAGTGCTTGCAGCGTTTCTTTCAAGTCCTTGCTCTTCAACCCTTCAATTCCCGCACTCAGCGCATTGAGATCGGAGCGTGATTTCCCCGGCCCAGTGATCACGTCCATCAAAGCCGTGGCAAAGTTTTGCGGGGCGATGTAGGCGGGATGCTTCCTCCTGTCATCAATCGTGATGCCGCGAATCAACGGATGGTTGTAAAGTTGATCTTTCAGCGCTGCGTCACCACCTAGCATGCGTGTGATTCCAAGATCGAGGAACTTGCCGCGCTTGTTCAATAAACCGGCGAGTAATTCATTGACTGAGGTACAAACCAAGGCCATCAGCAAATAGATAAAGCTCAAGCCGATGGCAACATCGAGCATAGGTAACGACATAGAATTCTAATTTACACGTTCAAGAACCCGAACGGAAGCGGCGGCGATTCCGCAAATCTGTAAACGACCAGAAAATTCCGATCCCCAACCCCAGCAATACAACACAAAAAGTTCCTTCAATGATGGACAACGCATTCCACTCTCCGTGTGTCGCCCGATATCCATCTTTGTCCACATCAAGGTAAGGTTTTCTCAACTTCACGCCGCGCTTCTCAAACAGGCTTCACAAATACCATGGCAACACGTTCTGCTGCATCACTCCAATTGGCAATGGCCCCACCGGAAAAGAGGTGGTCCGTAAGGAAAAAACAAAGCGGACAGGCGCTCCTTGTTTCCAGTTCGGCTCTGTCACTGGAATGCAACTGCGGATCTCCGCTCCCGCAGTGCTGGAAAGACCTCTGCCAGTGGCCCAGGCCGATACATAGGAGACCTTCAGTGCGTCCTGCCCCACGCCACGCAACTGAACCATTGGCTCTTTGAGCGCTTGCTGCGCTTGTAAATAGGCGACGCCAGATAACAGCCCCAAGCCTGCTACAAGACCGGTAAATACGCCCAAAGGTAAAAGCGAAGCATCCCCCAATTGCACTGGCTGTTTCTTTGAGGTCTTCACAACAAAGCAGAGAGGCAGGAAAACAAGGACGACGAAACTGAAGGGTCCCCAGAGTCCGACGCTCAGCGTTCCCCTGGTCTCAATCTGCCAGCGCGTTAACAATCCGGTTAAGCCAGCCCCGTCATAACAGCCGTAGCAGAAATAGGCGAACCCGACAACAAACAGGACGATCCAAAACTTGTTCCACCAATTCATCAGGGTCTCTCCCCGCGCCAGCCTCTTTTCAATCGCGCAGCCAACTGCGCCACCAGCGCTTCGGTTCCGGCTACTCCAATGCGGTTCACATTCTCTTGTGGGTCTTCCACCAGGTCATAAAGTTCCCTCGCAGCCAGAGTCTTCTCTTTCCACTTCACCCATTCGACGTAGCGATGACGATCTGTACGAATGCAATAACCCATGTACTCCACGCCATCCGGTGCTATCCAAATGCCCTCGCGCAAGAACTGGCTGAAGGCTGCCGACTTGAAGCGACTCTGTGGATCGAGCAACAAAGGCACCATGCTCAACCCTTCCAGTTCTGGGGATAACTTCAATCCGGCTGCTTCGCAAAGTGTTGGATACATGTCCACGCATTCGACGATTCGATCACAACGTTGTCCGCCCCGATAGCCTGGTGCCCGGATGATCAGGGGCACTCTCGTGTCGACTTCGTAGTTCGTCATCTTTCCCCAACCATTGTGCTCGCCGAGCTTCCATCCATGGTCTCCCCACAACACGACGATCGTGTTCTCCGAGAGGCGTAACCGATCCAGTTCTCCGAGTAGCCGCCCAATTTGCGCGTCCACATAACTCACCGACGCGAAGTATCCGTGCCGTAACAGCCTCGCCTGCTCTTCGCTCAAGGTCCCTTGATCGGGTCGCGGTACGCCGGAGAAGTCGCGATAGCCACGCAGTTCGCGATTCATATTCCCAGCCATCAGCGGAGCGTTTTTGGGAAGAAAAGGATTGGCTGCAAGAGGAAGTTTTTTGCGGTCATAGAGATCCCAATATTTCTTGGGGGCATTAAATGGCAAGTGGGGCCGATAATAGCCAACGCCAAAGAAGAAGGGCTGGTTGCGTCTCTTCAACTCGCTCAGTTTCAGAATGGCGGCATCGGTTTGAGCACCATCGTAGTAGGCGTTGTCGGGAACATCAGGGGCCTCGCAAGCACCACTCTTCAGGTACCACTGTCCATAGCGATCAATATGCTGCTGCTCCTGACCCTGTTTGCGGATCTGGGTCTTCCGCTGCTCGAGCCACTCTACCTGATCGGCATCCCGATATACTGCGTCCGGATCAAACGGATAGCCATCGATGCGCATCTCAGGCTCACTCCATGACATCGGGTCGGGCAACACATTGTGAAACAACTTGCCGGAGTTGACGGTGTGATAACCGCTTTGCTTGAAGTGCTGAGGCAGAGTGATTGCGTTGGGTGTCGTTTCGCGAAAGCCGGTCTTGAGATCCCAAACACGCAAAGTATCCGGCCGCAAGCCGGTGAGCACGCTTGCCCTCGATGGATTGCAGACTGCCTGTTGGCAGTAGGCCCGCGTAAACACCATGCCAGTGCGGCCCAGTGCATCGAGGTTCGGGCTCTTTACATGGGAAGCACCATAGATACCCAACTCAGGCCGTAAGTCATCTACAGTAAGGAACAGCACATTGGGCCGTTTTCGTTGCGCCGCCAATCCAGTTGCACCCAGGAGACAGCTTCTGAGAAATCTACTCCGTGTCATCATTGACATCAATTCTGTCATTGGCGCTCGCTGTCTGCGGGAACGATTTATTTTGAGAGGACATTTACCACATGAAGCCTGGATTGATTTCCACAGCTGTAATTCTGATGGCGCTATCGTCATCGCCAGTTGCGGCGCAGACCGCATCGAATATGAAGGTGTTTGGCGGGGCGAAGATCGACGAGATTTATCGTGTCGTGCTGGATCGCGGGGCATTGCTGCTTGAGTCGATCAATGCGGTAATCAAGGAGAAGGGAATTGAGGAGGGCCAAGTCCAGGTCACTGCCGGTTCGCTTGAGGAATGCACGTTCCACTACGTTGAGTCAGCAGCAGTGAAGCCAAAAGATCTGTTCAAAAGAGTGAAGGGGCCTTACGAGATACTGAACGCCGGAGGCATCATTGCTAGCGGGCAACCACACATCCACATGACAATTGCCAGTGGTGGCAAGGCGGCAGTGGGTGGACATTTGGAGAATGGTTGCAAGGTTCTATACCTCGCGGAAGTGACAATCTTCAAATATGTGGCAGCTCCGCTGCTGCGCAAGCCCAATGCGAATGGAGTGATGCTGCTTGATTCGAAGTAGGTGGATGCTCGAATCATCCGGCATCCGATGAGGCTCCAACAGCCTTAGGGCCTTGCTGCCCCGCCGCTCGAATCAGCCGTGGTAGTTCCAGCACCAGCCGTTGTAGGGGAACTTACAACAGGGCTCATCGATTCTGGAACTATGGCCGCCCGGATTGCCTGCGAAGTGAAGCCCAACGATACGAGTGTGGTCCATTCGAGACTGACTGCATTCGATTGCGCCTGGGCTACGGCAACCGTAATCACCGGCACAATTGCGGTGACCAAAGCGTCAACTCCGCCCCGCAGCAGTCTTGCCCCAGCTCGCGCTCCATTCTGCCAGGAGACTGTGATCTTGAGAGGCGCTCGAGGTTTTTTGTCGCTCAAGAGTTCGTTTGGGGTCTCTTCCAGCAACTCGCCATTCAGGTATACCTGGGGAGTCAGTAGCAGGGTCCCGCTTTGCGGCATCAGCAGTATGCTCCAGCCAGACTCATAGTTCTCCCCAACAAGACCCTCACTTTTCTCCGCATCAGTGGGAGGCTCCACGTTTGAGTTCTGGTTCGAAATGCCCCAAAAGCACTGGAATCGGTCGCGTGCCGCAGCACGGTTGAGGTGATCATCCCGGAAGCGGAGGCATACATTGAGCACCTCTTGCGCTGTCGGCAGATCAGGGCTGTACCAGTAATCCCACTGCTTTCCGAGAAACGCTTTTCGGATATCCGATTCAAAAATTCCTTCTGAAATCTGCTCAATCAGGTTTCGGGCTTCATCAATCCTTGTGATGTCGGAAGAATGCAAGAGGCTGAGCACGCGATCCCGAGGAGGTTGAGTGATCCCGGCGTTTGCCTCCAGGGCAATCATTCGATAGATCAGCTCGAGGCGAATTACATCGAGATCGCGTTGAAAGAGCGCCTCGTCACTGTCGGGTAAGGGACTGGCGCGGTACACGGATGCCCGGCCCGTTTCCAGCCCCTCCCCATAAGAACTGCTCGTGAGGTTTTCCCTCAAGCAGCTCACCCAGTGAATTTCGTCCAAAGG
>JANXLY010000158.1 GCA_025354885.1 Acidobacteriota bacterium
TTACGAAAGGCAGCTAACAACTCCTCATCCGTTTGATCGAAGGGGCGCCGGTACACTCCCGGCAGCTCCTTCTCAATACGGTTCTCATTCCAGTCGTGCGCGTCCACCCAAAAGAATCGCTTGTCTGTGAAGTCTTGAAAATCCCCTGCCAGCGCAATCCCCGGCACAATCGCCTCATGTAAATTCCTGTGCAGCGGCGCATTCATCGCCAGTGCCAACGAATAAGGCGTCCTCTCAATCCACACCTTCGCAATCCTCGGCTCGGCATGTGCTGCATACAGCGCCGGAATCCCGCCCCAGGCCCATCCATGCAAATAGACCTTGTTGTACTTCCCTAATTCCGCCCTTACCTCAATCAACAAATCATTCGCCCGCATGCTCGCCAGATTCAACCCCACTAGCCAGGCACGCGTATGGTCAATCCACGGCCCGCTATAACGGCTAGGCCCACTCGAACTCCCCGGCAATTTCACCAGCTTGATTCTGCACCCCAGCTTCGCCATGCTCTCTGCACGCCTCTCCGCAGGCACTCCGTCATTCACCACCACAAACAATTCCTCGCTCGTCTCAGGCCCCAGCCACTTCACCTCCGTCAGTCCAGTAGCCTGCCCACCAAGCGTAATCATGCTCCGCACATCCGCAGTCTTCCGCTTCAACTTCCAGCTCTCCGCAATCACTTCGCTCTGCCCTCTGCCTGGCCCGATACAACCCGCATAAACACAGAGAGCATCCAGCGGCAACATCGGAAGATCCAGTTCAGCCGCCTCCCCCTTGCCGTCATTCAGCCATCGAATCATCCACTCATAAATGGCCTCCCTCACTACCGGCGGAGTCCCGTGTCCGCCCGGCCCCACAATCCACTTCACCCGATCCTCTTTTCCAAACACACGATAGAAATCCTTCGCCTGATCGACGACAATCTTTGCCGCTGCCGGCGTAAAGAAATCCTGCTCGGTAGAAGTTATCAACCACGGCTTGGGCGCAAACTGATACACCCAATCCGCCTGATCCAGTCCCTCCGATACAAAGCCCGGAAAACTCTGCTCGCTGTCACCCGTTGGCCCCGTCACCACCATCTCAAACGAATTCATCACGCACGCCGGTGCCGCCACCTTCACGCGCTCATCCAGCGCCGCCACATACATCGTCTGCGTCCCGCCACCAGAACAACCAGACGCTCCAATGCGCGTTCCATCCACCTCTACACGGCTCTGCAGATAATCAATCCCCCGCATCGCATCGTGCACCATATAACGCGCCACACTCTCGCCAATCAGCAGCGCTTGTGCCCCGGCCACAAAATGCTGCTCTGTCGTAAACCCAATCAGGCTGCGCCCATAACGCGCATCATAAGCCTGCTGCCTCTCCCCCTGTCCGGTCGGATCATAGGCCAGCACCACAAAACCTTTCGCCGCCAGATTCGCGCAAATCCGCTGTGCCGCCGCCTTCCCCTCATCCCAGTGCCCCAGCGAAAACAGCACTGCTGGATGCTTGCCCGCCGTCTTCGGCCGGTACAGATTCGCCGTCACAATGTAATTCGGTAGCGACTCAAAGTGGACATTCTCGATCCAGTAACTCCCGCGATCCAGCGTCTTCACCGTCACTGCCTTGAGTGGCCCGCGATACTGCGGCAATCCCCCTATCTGCCGCAACACTTTCGCCCGCGATTCCGCCATCCGCTTCCGCGCTTGCGCTTCGGTCGTGATCCCCGCCACTACCGTTTTTCGCTCAGCCAAGTAACGCTGCGCAATCGGGTTCACATAATCCGCAAATCGATCCTGCCCGACACTCAAAAGTGCGGCCGCAAAAAAAACTAAGCACAGCTTCATTGCAGAAGCTTATCAATGATCTCCAGAATCTCAAAAATCGCACAGTAATTCATCCGCCGCGCATTCGTCTGAAATCGCCCCAGAGTCCCCACCTCCAGCATCGTCTCAACACCCTTCACAATCCCGCAAAGCTCCCCAGCACCAGCCCCAATACCCGCCAAAAAGCGGCATCGCCAAAGGCAATTTCGCGTCCAGTCCCAGCCTCATTCGCACCGCCGCCACATCCACTCTGTGTTTGCTTTGAGCTGCCAGGCCCCTCGCTCATTACGAGCTTTCCGTCGTCCGGAACATGCGATTATGTGGATTACTGTCACTGCAAATACCAAGCCTACCGTCCTCGGAACAGTGCAAAACTTCTTGGAGGCATCTCGGTCAACCCAGCTCCGATGCAAACCAATTACCAAGCGTCTTCCTTTGTGAAATCTGGTCCGCGACACCTGAAAAATCAGTTGGCCCCAGTAACCACTGCCCGAATTCTCGAAAGACCTGCAACGCCTCAACTTCCAGCTAAAAAATGTGCCGGATCGGATTTCACATGACGACCAATCACATCCCACTTCTGTTCCTAAAACGCACGAAAGTGCTACCCGCCGAGATAGCCCCCCGCCGCATATCATGAAAATTATCATTCCAGGAGCTTCGGGGCAGGTGGGGACGGTGCTCGCAAGACACTTTCATGCTGCCGGACATCAAGTAATCGTCGTCAGTCGGCGTGTGCATTCCGCACCTTGGCGGGTTCTGCAATGGGACGGGCAGTCGCTTGGACCCTGGGCAAAAGAATTAGAAGGAGCCGAAGTCCTCATCAATCTTGCCGGCCGGATCGTAAACTGCCGCTACAACTATAAAAATCGTTGCGAAATCTGGGCCTCCCGCTCCCGGTCGGTCCGCATTTTAGGCAAAGCCTTGGAGCAACTTGCCCTGCCACCACGCGTCTGGTTGCAAGCCGGAACCGCGACGATTTACGAACACCGATTTGATGCGCCCAACGATGAATTCACAGGCATCATCGGCGGCACCGAAGATAACTCCCCAGACAAATGGCGCTTCAGTATCGATGTAGCTCGGGCCTGGGAAGGGGAGTTTCAACTCATCGAAGTACCGAAAACACGTAAGGTCATACTCCGCTCAGCGATGACGATGAGCCCCGATCGCGGGGGTGTTTTTGACTATCTACTCTGGCTGGTCCGCGTGGGTCTGGGTGGTGCAGCAGGATCGGGTAAACAATACATCTCGTGGATTCACGACGTGGACTTCATCCGTGCAATCGAATTCCTCCTTGAAAACGAAAGCCTCTCCGGCCCCGTAAATCTCGCATCGCCCAACCCTCTACCAAACGCCGAATTTATGGAGGCCCTCCGAAAAGTCTGGGGTCGGCGCTTCGCCCTGCCTGTGCAGGAGTGGATGCTCGAAATCGGTGCACTCTTTCTGCAGACGGAAAGTGAACTCGTCATGAAAAGTAGGCGAGTGATCCCAGGGCGGCTCTTGGATGCAGGGTTCAAGTTCGAGTTCTCGAACTGGCCCCAAGCAGCTCAAAACCTTTGCGACCGCTGGAAAGCAGGGGCTTGAAATGCCAACGGCCAACAAACCGCTCATCCTCCTCTACCTTGCCTTTTGCATCGTCATCTCGGCATTCGCACTCAGTTCCTTTGCAAGAATCATCCAAGCTTATCTCGCCATCCGTTACGACTACCAAACCGAGATGTTCATAGTAGTCGGGCAGGTGGCATTCCAATGGCTTTTTATGCCAAAATCGGCTTGGGCCGAGCGGTGGACCTACGCAATTCTTGCCCTCAGCGTATCCATGATCGGGTCCGTTCTTCTTGTGCCGCTCATCCTGATGGATCGAGCATTTGCAGTTCCTCCCATCATGGCAATCGCTTGGTTTTTCGCCGTGGTGGGAGTCATTTTTATCATCCATCACGCTCTGATCGTCCGTGCAAAGCTACCAGCGCGGCTCACTCTCACTTGGGCACTCTACCGCCTCCTGCTCCTCGCCTATGTGTTGATTCCTCGGAGTCATTGAACCAAACTGGGAGAAGCAAAAAAAGCACCAAAATGGACTGCATCAAAACCCCTACTTTGTTGCCATCCTCCGCCCATTTTCACAAGCGGCGATCTCAGCTTTCTAAGGCGAACGCTTCATCAACAATCAAGCATCACCCATAAAGAAGCCGACTGGCCATCGCGATTCCGCCATCCGCCTGCCTGACACTCAAAAGTGCGGCCCCAAAAATCGAAGCAAAGCTTCATTGCAGAAGCTTATCAATGATCTCCGGAATCTCAAAAATCGCACGGTTATTCATCCTCCGCGCATTCGTCTGAAATCTCTCCAGCGTCCCCGCTTCCAGCATCGTCTCGACACCCTTCACAATCCCGCCAAAGCTCCCCAGCACCAGCCCCAGTTCATTCTCCGTCACCCAGTCCGCGTTGTACCTCTCCTGCGGCAGCGTCAGCGCATTGCGCGTCACAATCACCGGCAACCCCAAATGAATCGCCTCAGAAATCGACCCCGGCCCCGGCTTGCCAATAAAGAAATCCGACACCTTCATGTAATAGGGAATCTCCGACGTAAACCCTTCCACAAAATGCGGCATCTTCAACTTCATCCGCGCAATCTTCTCCTTCAGCTTCACGCTCTTGCCGCAAACAAAAATCAGTTGCAGCTTCAACCCACTCTCATCCAGCTGCCTCGCAATCCGCTCCATAACCGCAGACCCATACCCGCCAAACAGTAGCATCGCCGTCGGCAAATCCGGGTCCAGTCCCAGCCGCTTCCGCTCCGCCGCCACATCCACCTCCACCGGCTGATAAAAGCGCGGATGCAACACCATCCCACTCACCCGATACACCATCTCCCGCGCATGCCCCAACTCCAGTGCCTGCCGCTCCGCCTTCTCCGTCCCGCAAACAAAATACTGCTTCTGCCCCCGCTCAATCCAGAAATTCGGCGGATAATCTGCCAGGTCTGTCAGCACAGAAACCATCTTCGTCTTCGGACTCACTGCCGTCAGCGCCTCATGAATCGCGCGGTTAAAGTTCGGAATCAGCGACACTGCTAAATCCGGTGCATCCTTGCTCCAGTACTCTTTCAACTTCTTCACTTGCAGCGGGTGATACATCCGGATCAGCAAATGCATCGCCACCAGCAACTGCGGCGAACCCAGCGTCCAACCTTTCCGCAACACCAGATTGTAAACATCCTCCATCCGGATCCCTGTAATCTGTCTGAAAATATCCAGCGAATCCAGCTCATGCTGCAAGTTCATCAGCCGCACTTCCCAGCCTGGATACCGCTCCGCACAGGCCTGTTTCAGCGCGTTCGCCGCAGCCCGGTGGCCGCCTCCCGCATCAAAGTAGATAAAGTCAAGTTTCGGCATCTTGCACCCTCATCGTAAGCGCCAATTCGCCAAACTACAACTTTCCGGCGCAAAAACAAAAACATTCACAAATGTTTTTTGCATTCGTCACCCCACTGTAATTTCACAGGGCCATAAAGGTCTCATGCAACGCCTGAAACAGCAGCGCTTGGTATACTCAAGGCTAAAGATGTGCTCAAGCCTTACCAGGCGTTACGTGGTGGAGTCTTCCGAATGAGCGTCTTCCCTCTCGTCCGCGACTTCATCGAATCCCGCGACCATCGGATCATGAATCGTGTTCACCGCTGGAGTGCTCCCCAGTGGGTTCGCATGTGGATGATCTGTGCCACTCGCGGTGGTGATGGCTGGCTCTGGTACGCCCTTGCAGTTGTAATCCTGATCTTCGGTGGTCCAGAACGCTACCTCGCCGTCTCCAGTTCTTTCCTCGCCGCTGGCGTCGGCATCGCCTTCTTCCTCTGGGCCAAACGCCTCACCGGTCGCCGCCGCCCCTGCGATTTCCAGCCTCACTGCTGGTCCAAACTCCTCCCGCCCGATCGCTTCAGTTTCCCCTCCGGCCACACCATCACAGCCTTCTCCATCCTCACCCCGCTCATGCTTCTCTACCCGGAATACAACATTGAATTTTCCTTCATCGGCCTCTCCATCGCCTCCAGCCGCATCATCCTCGGCATGCACTTTCTCAGTGATGTCATCGTCGGTGCTGCCGCAGGTACTCTACTCGGCTACTTGGCCTTTGCTCTTCTCAACTAACAAACTGAGACAATAAGAGCGCAGTACTCAGCTCATGCTTCGTTCTTTTTTTATCTACCTCAGCCAGCAGAAAAGCCTCCGCCGCTGGATGGAACATTCCTCTTTCGCCAAACCGCTTACCCGTCGTTTCATCGCCGGCAACACCCTCGAAGAAGCTCTCGCCGTTTGCCAGAAAATGAACCGCGAAGGCATCCTCACCACTCTCGATCACCTCGGTGAGAGCGTCTCACTCATCGAAGAAGCCAATCTCAGCCGCGACCATTGCCTGCACGCTCTCCAGCTCATCCACGAGCGTAAAATCGATTCCACCATCTCTATCAAACTCACCCAGATGGGCCTCGATATCGACGAATCACTCTGCTACGACAACGCCCGTCAGCTCGTCGCCCTCGCCGCCCATACCGCCTCCCGGGTCGAGTTCGACATGGAATCCAGCGCCTACACCGACCGCACTCTCTCCATCGTTCAGCGTCTCCACGCCGAGTTCGGCTGCGTCCGCGCCGTCCTCCAGGCCTATCTCTTCCGCACTGAAGCAGACATCCTCAACCTCAACCAGCTAGCCCTTCCTGTCCGCATCTGCAAAGGTGCTTACGACGAGCCCGGCACCGTCGCTTTCGAAAGCAAAGCCGAAGTCGACCAAAACTACATCCAGCTCACTCGCCTCCTCCTCGAACACGGCAGCTACCCCGCAATTGCCACTCACGACAACCGCATGGTCGCCGCCGCCACGCCCTTCCCCAAAGACAAATTCGAATTCCAGATGCTCTACGGCGTCCGTCGCGATCTCCAGCGCAAACTCCTCGCCCAGGGCTATCGAATCCGCCTCTACATCCCCTACGGCGAAGCCTGGTACCCCTACTTCATGCGCCGCCTTGCCGAACGCCCTGCAAATGTACTTTTCCTGATAAGAAACTTTTTCAAAAACTAAATCGTCTAACAAATCATGAAATGGTGGTCTCTCCTCGCGGCGAAGCTCGCTTTACTTGCCGCCCTTCATCTCGGCCTGATCCTCTGGATCAACGGATTTTTCCCCAAAGCCGTCGTCGGCCTTCACCTCGGGTACAGCTTTGCTGTCTTCGGTGCAGACCTCTTCCTCTTCGTCATCGGTTACGCACTCTGGCTCGACCAGAAGTACCGCTGCCGCAAATGTCTCAGCCGTCTCCGCATGCCACTCGCCAAAGGCAGTTGGTCCCACGCAACGCTCTTCGGCCATCCTCAACTCGAATGGATTTGCCCCTACGGTCATGGCACCATGATCCAGGATGAAGTCCACCTCTCCGGTGCAGATCCGGATCACTGGATGAAAAACGACGCCGACTTCTGGAAGTCTTTCGAAGACTCCTGGCGCAAAAGCTGACTACTTCTTCGTTGCCTTCTCGGCATCCACCAGCGCCTGTATTTCTGGCGGCAGTGCAAACAAAATATCCGGCATCTTCTCGTTAAATTTAACCGTTGTAAACGTCATCACCATCGCCACCGGTCCCATTTCGTTCGTCATCTTCACCGGAGTCTTGATCCCGTCCACAATCCGGTACTCATCCACAATCGCCGCAATCGGCACCTCCCCCATCGGTGACGGCATAATCATATTCGTCCGTACCAGCAATCCCGTCGCCTTATCGTAAAACTGCTCTTCCGCCTTCCCCTCTTTCGGCGTCATCTTCAGCTTGTAAACCGTCTTCCCGCCCATCTGCTCCTCCCCCAACATCTCCGACTTCTGATAGCAGCTGTCCGTCTCCAGCGCTCCCCTCCCATACTCCGCCATCGCTCCTGACGCACAAATCGACAAAAACTTTTCAACCCCGGTCTTCAATCGCGGCCCCAACACCGTCTTGTCCCAAACCACACTGCCATTACTGCCATCCTCCTGTTTTCCAATCCCCGGCAGGTCCACAACCGTGTAATACTTCCCGCCATCCACGCGATACATCCTCATATCGCCACGAACATTCTGGCCCTTGATCTCCATCGTCCCCAGCATGCTCACGCTCTTCACTTTTGCGTAAGCCTCCTTGCCGCCAGTCACTTCAACGTAACGGTCCAGTACCTGTGCCGCCGTAGGCAGCACAACAGCTTTCTGCGCATAGGCAAAACTAACGCTGAGCAGTATGAGAAGGGTTCGCATAAATCCAATCTAGCGCAGCCCCCAGCGCGCGGTCCTTGCCCGCACGCAATGCCGCAATACTATGCGCAATTTCAACATCCGGCTTCACCCCGTGTCCCTCCAGTTCCGCTCCACTCTCCGACACATAATTCGCCACCGCAAACTGAAACAGATCCCCATTCGGAAGGCTCTCGATCACACTGGGCAACGCTGCACCCGCCGTCCTGCTCCCAAAAATCCGCGCCCGCTTCAAGTCCTGCATCCCGCCCGCAAGAATCTCGCTGGTCGATGCTGAAGCCCCATCCACCAGAATCGCCAGCGGACCCCCAAACCCGTTCAGCCTCGGAATCACAATAAACTTCAGGTCCACCCCACGCTGATACATCGTCCCTAACTTCACCCCGCTCTCCTTCACAAACCACCCCGCCATCGCATTTGCCATCACCGCCACTCCACCCGGATTCCCCCTCAAATCAATCACAAACCCCCGGCACTTCACACAACTTTGAATCGCCTTCTCAAACTGCGGCAACACCCTCACCAAATCGAGAAACATGTCCAGCCGAAAGTATCCAACATCCTTACCCGCCCCCAGCAATGCAAACTCCCGCCCCACACTCATCCCCTGCACAAACCCAAAACCCGCCGACCCATCCCCCTGCGGCAGCTTCAACGACACACTCTTCGCCACCTTCCCGTCTACCAAAAATTCATAAGTCAGCGTCTCCCCCGCATAGCCACCAATCTGGTTCTGCAACATCTGGTGCATTCGCAATCCAGCCTGCATCGTCTCCCCTGCCTGCTTCTGTATTTCTAAAACAGCGGGCCGCAACGCCACACCTTCCACTGCCACAACTTCCCACCCCAATTTCACGTCAGTCACCAGCCCACCCACCCCGGTCACAACAACCTTCCCCTCCACCAATCCAACCCGAAACCCCGGTGACGTCCCGCCACCAGAACGTAACGCCTTCGATGCTTTCACTTCAAACCCCGCAATCGCATAGTGGCTCTTCCCGATCTTCCCGATCATCTCCCGCAGGATCGTTCTCACTTCAGCCTGCCCCAGCGCCTCCTCCACACGTTTTCGATACTCCGGACGCAAGCTCTCCCAGCTCCCGCCTCCCGGCAACGCTTCCAGTTGCTTCGGGTTCCAGTGCTTTGCCGCAATCGTCCCCCACACTGCATCAAAGCTCTCTACCTGCTGCCCGCTCAACAGGCACACACTCATCCATACAGCAACAACACACGGCTTCATCCTTCCATTATCCTGTGAGTGGATGCCCACCACAGACTTACCCCTCGAAATTCAAGCGAGCGAACTCGCCAGACTCCTCGCCGACAAGGCCCCTATCCTTCTCCTCGATTGCCGCGAAGATTACGAACACCAGATCGCCCGCATTATCCCCTCGGAGCTGATCCCCATGAACACCATCCCCTCCAACCTCAATCGCATCGAAGGCTTGGCAGAAGGCAAACAGCTCATCGTCTATTGCCACCACGGCGTCAGAAGTCTCAACACGGTCGTCTGGCTCCGTCGTCAAGGTCTTGAAAATGCCGTCAGCCTCACCGGCGGCATCGAGCGTTGGTCAATGGAAATCGACAACACTATCCCTAGGTACTAAAAGAAAAATGGCACGAGGCTGGGCATCCAAAGATTCCGACGACCCGCAGGACTTGCAGGACGAACGCAAACGCCTCGCCCAACAGGCTCCAAAGACCCCAGCCCAACTCGAACAGCAACGTGAACTCGAGGATCTCCATCTCCAGCGCACCCGCGTTCTCCACGACCTCCAGGTCGCCTGCAACCCCCGCTACCGCGCCATACTCGAAGAAAGCCTCCGCTTCCTCGAAGACAAAATCACCCACCGGAAACCCTCCGCCTGACACGATCTTTTATCGTCAATTTCTTTTTCCATCTCTAAGCACAAACGCTGGCAAACAAAATCGTTGGCCACGCAACAACTACCCTGCACCTCAAATACCGCCAACACCTCTTCCCCACCCGAAAGCTTTGGTGCCGGATTGCAGAAATTTACGTACCTCATCGGGCGAGGCCGATGGCTGGCGCAGGCCAGCACTGGCTTGCCATCACACTCGACATTGCCATACTCGGCATCTCCACATTCGCCGTCCACAGTGGACGACAACACCCCGGCATCGAGCCAAACAACAAAGAAGAAATCAGGCGCCTCCGTCTGCTTGGCCACGCTTGAGCTTAGCTACTGTCTAATTGCCAAACTTCACGTGTAGAACTGAGCCACGACCATCAGGGAGTGAAAAATTCTAATGAGGCAAACAAGCACGAGGTCCAACTCTTCCCTCTATCGCCCCTGCGCATTCAACAACACCACCACCAGCAGCGTAGCCGCTGCCAGAAACACAATCGCGGACACAGTCAACACAGTACGGCCCACCTTGTTCTTATCCGCTTCGATCCCGTCGATCTGTCGGATCAACTTCTGCATCGCGGCCTGCTCGTCTCTGAGTTTCTTCTGGTACAACTTCCGAACTTCCTGTGGCTAAGCCTTCATTCTACGGGGTTCCTGTTGTGTCATGCAGTGCAGCGTACCCAGCCCCAGCACGAGATCGCGGCAATAAATCGGCACAATCCTCCGCGATGGAAACAGTTTCGCCAGCGTATTCAACGCCTCTCGATCCCGCGCATCGTGGAAGACCGGCACCAGCACGATCCCATTTGCCACATAGAAATTCGCATAACTCGCCGGCAGTCTCTGCCCCCCAAACCACACCGGCTCCGGCATCGGCAGCGTCACAACTCGTATCCCCCGCGCAATCCGCTTCAGCAGCGCCAGATTCTCCGCCAGCGGCTCATGGTTCGCATCCCCCCGCTCTGCCTCCTGCACAATCACAATCGTCCGCTCATCCGTAAATCTCGCCAGGTCGTCCACATGCCCGTGAGTATCATCCCCCGCAATGCCATGCTTCAGCCATAGCGTCTGCTCAATGCCCAGATACTTCGCAAACACCGCTTCAATCTCATCTCGATCCATCCCCATATTCCGCGCCTGCACCTCGCTCAACAAACACTCTTCCGTCGTCAGCATCAGCCCCGCCCCATTCACTTCAATTGAACCGCCCTCCAGCACAACCCGCCGCTTCTTCCACACCGGCTCATGCCGCTTCATCTCTAGCGCTTCCGCAACATGTGTCGGCACTTGATCATCGAGCAAAAAATTCTCATACTTCGCCCAGGCATTGAAGCTCCAGTCCAGCGCCTCCACCTTCCCCAGCCCGTTATGTGCAAAGATCGCCATCGTATCTCGCACCCAGCTCCGGTCCGTCGCACACACATAAAAATCCACTGCCGCCATCTCCACATGACACTTCTTCAACACCCGACGCGCCGCCTCGCAAGCATCCTCATCCTGAACCAGAATCCTTACTCGCTCCGCCTGCGCCAGATGCCGCACAATGTCGCCATACAACCACGGAATCGGTCCAAATTTCCCCGGCCAATCCGTCTTCTCATGCGGCCATGCAATCCACGTCGCTTCATGCGGCGCCCACTCCGCCGGCATACGCAGCGCCATTACTGTGCCCACCGCTTTGTAATGCCGCCATAGTGATCAATGCGACGATCCCGAAAGAACGGCCAGTTCCGTCGAACTTCTTCCATCCGCGCCGGGTCACACTCCACTACCAGATTCTGCTCGCGATCCTGTGAAGCCTGCCCCACCACAACGCCAAACGGATCCGCCACAAACGAGTTGCCCCAAAACTCCAACCCTGCATCGGCAGTCCCTTCAAATCCCACGCGGTTTACCGCGCAAACATAGATCCCGTTCGCAATCGCATGAGACCGTTGTATCGTCTGCCACGCATCCAGTTGCGAAGGCCCATACTGCTCCTTCTCATGCGGATGCCAGCCAATCGCCGTCGGGTAGAACAACACATTAGCCCCCTGCATCGCCGTCAGTCGCGCCGCTTCCGGATACCACTGATCCCAGCAAACCAGCACGCCAATCCGTCCAAACGCAGTATCGAAATTCAGAAAGCCAAGATCGCCTGGCGTAAAGTAAAACTTCTCGTAAAAGAGCGGATCATCCGGGATATGCATCTTCCGGAAAATCCCCTGTAACTCACCATCCGCGCCAATAATTGCCGCAGTGTTGTGATACAAACCAGTCGCCCGCTTCTCAAACAGACTCGCTACCACAACAACCCCAAGTTCCTTCGCAATCTTGCCAATCGCAGCCGTCGAAGGTCCAGGGATTTCTTCGGCCAGATCGAACAGATCCGCCTTCTCTTCACGGCAGAAGTATTGACTGCGAAACAGCTCCTGCAGGCAGATAATCTGCCCGCCGGCCGCAGCCGTTTCGCGAATCTTCACAATCGCTTTTTCTAAATTCTCTTGGGGGTCGGTGGAGCAGGAGGTCTGGATCAGTCCCACTCGAAAGCGCTTCAAGCTTGCCATCGTTTATATCATTATCGCTTCTATGTTGTGCATTTGCCCAACCCTTTGGCACCTCCAATCCGGTGTCCATCATTTGCTAAGATCCCAAGTGCGGAGAAACTTCGCGGAGAAACTTCATTGACACGCAGACAAACCCTCAGTTCCCTGGCCGCCGTAGCAGCAGCTCCGGCCGCCTCTTCCATCCAAAAATACGTCCGTTTCCAGAACGGAAGCCGAGTCTCCTGGGGGCGCGTCGATGGCGAACAAGTCATCCCGCTCAGCGCCGCGCCTTATCTCAACGGCCGCCCTCTCGGTGGTAAAAAATCTCTCAAGAGCCTCACTCTTCTCCCTCCCGCAGACCCGCCAAAGATCCTCGCCGTAGGCCTCAACTACAAGAGCCACATCGGCACCCGTGTCGCTCCCAAAGAGCCAGAAATCTTCTACAAGCCCACAACTTGTCTCCTTCCTCCAGGCGAAGCAATCCTCATTCCCGCCGGAGCAAAGAATGTCCACTACGAGGGCGAACTCGTCATCGTCATCGGCACCGGTGGCAGAAACCTCACAATGGAACAAGCCAGGTCCGCCATCTTTGGTGTTACCTGCGGTAACGACGTCTCCGAGCGCGACTGGCAAAACGGCCCCCAAAAAGACCTGCAGTGGTGGCGTGCCAAAGGCAGCGATACCTTCGGCCCTCTCGGCCCCATGCTCATCACCGGCGCTGACTACGCCAAAGCTCTCCTGCAGACCCGCCTCAATGGCGAAGTCGTCCAGAAGCAGTTCACCAGCGACCTTCTCTTCGATTGCCCAACCATCGTCAGCTACATTTCTAAATACGTCACTCTCACACCCGGAGACATAATCTACACAGGCACTCCCGGAGCCACTAAAAAAATGTCTCCGGGCGATACCGTCGAAGTGGAAATTGAAGGCATCGGCCTCCTCCGCAATACGATTAAGTCCGCGTAAATGGCGATACTCGAGCGCATCCTCGCTTTCCACGACGGTCGCGATCCAGAGCGGCTTGCGCTCAAATACCAGATCCTCTCCGAGTCTCCTTTTGCTTTCTTCCGAGGCACTGCTCATCTCTTCTACGAAGACTTCGCGAAAGAAGCGAGCCAACTCCCTGCCTCCCCAAAGGTCTGGGTTTGTGGCGACGCCCACATGGAGAATTTCGGAGTCTACAAGGGCGACAACCGTCTTGTCTATTTCGACTTCAACGATTTCGACGAAGCCGCCCTCGCCCCCGCAATGTGGGAACTCATCCGCATGCTCACCAGCATTGCCCTCTCGATTCCCGACCCCGAACAATCCCATCTCCTCACAGAGGCCTTCCTCGCTGAATATGCGATCGAACTATGGAAAGGCAAGTCCCGCTGGGTAGAACGCGCCACCGCCCGCGACGGAGTTCGCGATCTGGTTTACGCACTCAAAGGCCGCTCCCGCAAACAGCTTCTCAAGCGCCGCACTCTGCTCGACGGCGACAGCCGCGCAATCCGCACCGATGGCGAATTCGCTCTGCCCCTCTTGCCAGGCGAATGGGAAACTCTCCGCGAATTCCTGCAACTATTCGCTGATCAAGCTGGGCGCCCTGATTTCTTTACGCTCCTCAGCGCTGGCCGCCGCATCGCCGGCAACGGCAGCCTCGGCGTCAGCCGCTACATTCTCCTCGTCGAAGGCAAAGGCTCTCCCAACAACAACTATCTCCTCGACCTCAAGCAGTCCCGCCCCAGCGTAATCGCCGCTCATATCCCTCAACCCCAATGGCCCTCAGAAGCGCATCGCATTGTTTCGATCCAGCAGCGGATGCAAGCGATCTCACCCGCTTTTCTCTATCCGGTCAGGCTGGCAAACGAATCCTACATACTTCGCGAATTAGTTCCCCGTGAAGACCGCATTCGGCTCGCCACTTTCCTCGATCACCCTGCCGTACTCCAGCAGATTCTTACGACGGAAGCGAGCGTGATGGCCTGGTCGCAACTCCGTTCGAGTGGCCGCAACGGCTCTTGCATTGCAGACGAACTAATCGCCTTCGGCGCAGACACCAACTGGCACAAACCCCTGATCGACCTCGCCCACAAGTACGCCAAACGAATCACTCGAGACCAGAAAGAATTCCGCAAAGCCACAGCCAACGGCCTCAAAATTCTGCGTTAAACGGTAACCAAGCTGACTCCGATCACAGCAATCGACCAGCCAGTCTTAACTTACCCATCAATACTAACGGGCGCTATAAGCGACAGATGCTTACCTCAAATCACTAGTGTCCGGCTATTTTTTCGAGAAGACGTGCAAGTCATTCCAGGTCAATAATATACAGCCAATCCAGCCGGGAACGATTTGAAATTCCAAAATTTACCCCCTAGCCCAAAATTGCCTTTTTGCTTGCGAAACAATGAGGGATGAACGCTGGCCGCACCATTTTCTCGCAACTCATCGAGCATGCTCCAAGCAAGGACTTTCAGAAGTGCGTGGCACGATATCGCGGCGATGCTAACCCACGAGGCTTCTCTTGCTGGGATCAGTATTTGGCAATGGTGTTCGCGCAATTCACTTATAGAGAAAGCCTGCGCGACATTGAGGCTTGCCTTCGCTCTATGCCGGGCAAGTTGTTCCACATGGGATTTCGCGGCAAGGTTTCGCGCACCACCTTGGCCGATGCCAACGAGAGTCACGACTGGCGCATCTATTCTGATTTTGTTCAGGTGCTGATCGGTATCGCTCGACCAATGTATGTCGAAGACCCCATTGGAATCGATTTGAATCACAGTCTCTACGCGCTCGATTCGACCACAATCGACTTGTGTCTTTCGGTGTTTCCGTGGGCGAAGTTTCGCAAGCACAAGGCCGCCGTCAAGATGCACACGATCTTGGACCTGCACGGCAATATCCCCACTTTTATCAGCATTAGCAACGGGAAAGTGCATGACGCGAAGATCCTGGACGAGATCTTTCCCGAAGTTGGAGCCTTCTACGTCATGGACCGAGGGTATGTCGATTTCGAACGACTTTACAGGTTCTCCTTGAGTTCTGCCTTCTTCGTCGTCCGCACCAAATCCAACGTGCTGCTGAAGCGTCGCTACTCACACGAAGTGGATAAAACCACTGGTTTACGATCCGACCACACGGTCATCTTGACGGCGATTGGATCGGCTACGGCATATCCCGAAGTCCTTCGCCACGTGACAGACTACGACCAGAAGACGGAAAGAAGGCTGAAGTTTCTCACCAATAATTTCGCTTTGCCCGCACTTACAATTGCCCAGATATACAAATGCCGCTGGCAGATCGAATTGTTCTTCAAATGGATCAAGCAACACCTGCGCATCAAGTCGTTCTATGGCACAAGCGAGAACACCGTGAAGACCCAGATCTGGATCGCAGTCTCAGTCTACGTTCTGGTTGCCATCATTCGGAAACGCCTCGGACTGGAGGCCACCCTTTACCAAATTCTACAGATTTTGAGCGTGACGATTTTTGTAAAAACACCGCTTTTACAGGCGATTCAAGGCATCGACTCCCAACCCGATTTAGTAGATTTCGGTAACCAGCTGATCCTATTCGCCTTATAGCCGGACACTAGTGATTTCAAATCTAAGCGGATTCTCACTCTTCACAATGCCCTACCCCATCTCGGGTGTCTATCCTGCTCAGAATCCTCGAACAATGTTGAAGGCAAAGAATTCTGATTTCAATGCTGCAAGTAGCCAGATCATGGTTGCCGAGCATAAGGAGCAAGCTTTCGGACGCTCGAGTATCTGTTCAAATAAACTTACAACCATATCAATAACGTAGTTAAAAACTGATACTAGTTGTCGCAAAAATAGGCTCATGATGAAAAAAACATTAATCACTTGACAACTTAAAAATGAGAGCGCAGAATTCTTGTATGAACAAGTTCAAACTTCACGATCTCTTGCTCATGACCTTGGCTCTCACCATTGGTCCAATAATAACGACACTACAAGCTCAACCTCCTGCCTGCTCCAAATCTTGTGGAGATGGTGCAACGAGTTCTTCTGGAACGCGATCTGGCAATTGCTCATTTGGCTCTGGATACACACCTTGTTATTGGCGAGATTGCTCGGCAACAAAATTTTGTTATCGCCCCGGAAATTTTGGTAGCTGCATTGTCACTGCGACATGTCAAGCCAGTGATCCCCCTAATCCGCCTTGTTATGACCACTATGCCGATAGTTGTGTTTCATCCGGGGCAAACTGCGGTTGCGACAATATGTCTTGCACGACGTCGTGTTAAAGAGGAAAAACCATGAAGAAACTTCGATTTTGTCTCTTTTTATGCTTGATTGGAGCTTTCTCCTTTATTGCTGCACAAGCGATGAAAAAACGCAATTCAACCGCTTTGGATCAGAGCATGCTTATGCAAATCGCCAGTCGGCCTAACCCTCCAAACTTGCCGGCCATGCAGATTAAGTTTGAAGAAACTTTTGCAGGCGCCTCGTTTCCTCAAAAGCGGATTTCCACTCGCAGGCTGATGTCGATTTCTTCCGATGGTTCTTCGTCGATCATTGACAATCAATATACCAATGACGGAAATCTCTATCTAACGCATCGGCACTTGAAATTGAAGGGAGGAATTTCAGCAGATATTATCGACAATACAAAAAGCGTGACAGCCTACCGCGCGAAAGAGCCAGGGGCTGAGGACAGACGAAGAGCTTTGGATCGCTGGAATCCTTCCGATGCCTGCGCAAGCGCTTACAATGGCATAGCTAAACAGCCTCCTTTTCTTCGCAGGGAATCATTACTCGGATACGAGACTATCGTTTTCCAAAGCGAGAGTAAATCGGCAAAAATAACTAAATGGGTAGCGCCACAACTTGGTTGCCTGGAAATCCGCCGAATCGCGGAGTTTGCTGACGCGAATGGAGCCTTTACCGAGACAAGTGATCTATTGGCTGTTGAGATAAAGCTTCAAACACCACCCAAAGAGGTTTTCGAAATCCCCGCTGGTTTTGATCACGTCAGTCCAAGTGAGCGATTTACCCGTGAAGTCGAATATAGAGGACAAACGCGTAACGCACATGAAATGCAGCAGTTTGTGAAGTTGGACGAACAGTATCGGCAACTGCGATATGTTCCTTAAGCTGGTAGCAACTTATCCAAGCGGGTTCGCGTTATAGAGTTGCCGCATTCTTAAAGTCCGCCTCCTTCAGGCCACCCACTGATGGAGGCGGGCTTTGCCTACTTTTGCTCCCGCTCAATTGCCAGAATCTAGCTGGCGAACACCTCTGCCTTACTGTCGCGTCTTAGCATCTCGCCGTCGACTTTAACTAAACAATAATTTCATTTCCGCAGCCAGCAACTCCGCCTGCCCAAGCAGCCAGAAATGCCCCCCCTCAACAGCCACAAATCGGAACTGCCCGCCAGCCTCAAGCTCCCACCCGCGACCCAGCTCTTCGCTCTCCATCATCGCCGTAATCGGGATCTCGAGCGGCTCTTCAGTCGCATACCGATGCGCACCAAACATCTCTCGATCCGCCTTCAAAATCTCGCTACCCTCATCCGCAATCGATTCAACCCGCGTCGCAGTCCTTCGTCCCTCAGGAGACCGGCAACTGCTCACAATCAATCCCGCCGGCATCGGCCCACCCCGCCGCCGTAGCTCACGCGCCACCTCAAACGCCAGCCCCCCGCCCATCGAATGACCAGCCAGTAAATACGGCTCCCCAGGCCCAACCATCCCTACTAACTCATCGCAAATCGGCCCAATCAATTCGCCAAAACTTTGGGCCAGCGCTTCCCCCGCTCGGTCTTCCCTCCCCGGCAGCAAAGCAGGAATCAGCGCAAACTCACCCCCCGTAGCCGCCTCAAGAAACTTCCACGCCTGCGTTCCAGCCTCCGCCCACGGAAACAGAAAAACTCGCTTCCCCTGACCCCAACGAACTGGGAAAAATCGCCTGATCTTTTCACTCCGATAACGCTCAAGCCGCAATGCCAGCAACCTCCGCTTCGTGGCGCTCAAATGACTACGCTCCGCCCCCAACTTCCGTTCCGGCCTCGCAATCGCCTTCCGGAAAACTCCCTCCAACGGCTTCACCGTCAGTCCACTCAGATACGCGAGCGCCGCCCCTCTTCCACGTGCCGCCAACTCCTCCCACTGCGCCTCATTCCCCAATACCTCGCGCAACACCCGAATCCACGGCCCCAAGTCCTGCTCAGGCACTTCCGCCTCAGGCACCATCTGGTCACTCAAACTGCTCTGGTAGCGCACGATTGGATTCACAGGCAAAACATGCTCCACTCCGCACATCGCCTCACGCAATCCGCCCACATCCGACGCCATCACCGGCACTCCCCGCGAGAGACTCTCCACCACCATCCGGCTCCGTGCCTCAGCCCACAAGCTCGGCACCAATGTTACTCGTGTCAACATCAGGATTTCGCTAATGTCTTCCACTGCATCCAGTAACGTGATATTCGGCCGCAACGCCATAGCCGCAAGGTCACTCGCTGTCGTCCCCCAGCCCGGCACTGCTGCAAACTGCACTTCCGGAATCGCATCCGCCAGCCCCAAAAAGATCGGCAATCCCTTAACCGCGCTCGGGTTCACCAGCGTTACATAAGGGTTCTCAAAGCGTCCCAGCTCCGGTGGATTCGCGTGATCCGCAAGCGAAATCGGCACATGCACTGCCTCCAGCCCGCCTTCTTCCCTGCAATATCGGGCCACATATTCACTCACTCCCACAACCGCGTCAGCCAGCCGCAATCGCTCCGTCCTCTCTGGACTTAAGCTAGAAGCATCCGGGCCAAAGGGCAGGGCAATTGTCGCCCGTACCAGATACACAACCCGCGCCCCTTCCTGCTGCAACGCTGTCTCAAAGAACAGATGCGCCGGGTCGTCCGTCGAACACAAAATCACATCAGGCCTGAACTGCCTCAAATCTTCATCGAGAACCTGCCGCAGCCTCGCGTCTCGAGTAACTACGCAGACTTCCTCTCCTGCCAGTTCAAAACGAACTCCAACATCGCCCCAGGCCCGCCACAAAATCCCTCGCATCTCTAACTCACTAACATAAGCTTCGTGTTCTGCCTCGCCAAACCGCTCCAGCCTCGTGAATACGCGCACCAGATGCCCCTCGACAGCCAGTGCCTCCACCAGCAAACGGTTCGATTTGTCGCCGCCGCCGGAACCAGGATAGTAAGTCGAGTTGTGAATCAGATAAATGCGCTGCCGTTTGACTACTAATCGACTCAGCAAGGTCTCAAGGTCATCCGCGCTCACCGCGGAGGCAAAAACTCTGGCCGCTTCCATCCCGCGCGCCCGTTCTTCCCGATACACCGCTTCGCTTCCCAATAGCTCCCGCAGCGCGCGCTCCCACATCTCAATATCTTGCGCCTCGATTACCCCGATCGGCATCCCCGTCTCATCCTGTTGCGGCAGCCAATTCGTAATCGGCTTTACCGGCAATCGATACCGCGAAGAGGCCGCCGCCTCGTTCAGCCCTCCATGCGCACTAGCGAGCACTGGAATCCCCCGTAGCAGGGCTTCCGTCACCACTAGACCAAAGCCTTCGTACCAGAGCGAAGGCGCAACAAACACCGTACTCTCCGCGAACACTTCGTCGATACCCGCAACGGTTTCAAGCACCCTCACATTCGGCAGAGCACGCATCGCCACCTCATCTGCCTTAGTCGTTGCCCAGCCCTTCAGCGCCAAAAACTCTTTGTCCGCAAATCGCCGCGCCAGTTCAAGAAAAATGGGCAGTCCCTTCACAACCGAAGGGTTGATCATCAGCACCGATTGCTTGTTAAAGTTGTCGTACTCAGGCCATGGCGCTTCCCCATACAGCGCTGGGTGCACGATTTCTGTCTTGCGCCCCAGGTGCCTTTCAATGTAGTTTGCCATGTGTTCCCCGATCGAGACAATGGCCAACGCATCCTGCAACAATGCCGTCGCCGCTGCATCCGCATGCCACGCCTCCGGCCCAAACGGGAACCATTGCGGCGTATGCGCCAGATAGATCAGTCGGTCCTTTGCCGCCCGATGCGCTTCCCGCAACAACGCATGCGACAGATCTTCACTCGACACCAGTACAAAGTCAGGATCAAACTCCGCCACTGCCTCGCCAACTCGATGTCCATTGCGTCCAAACTGCGCCACACTCCGGATCCGCACTCCGTCTCGAAGCGTCTCTTGATCCGCATCCCCGCCACTGATCACAAGGCACTTATGCCCATTGGCTGCCATCGCGCGCAACCATACTAAATTGCTGCGCGTCGACCCGCCCTTTGGCGGATCATACGACGCGCTAGCGGCTAACAGGATCCGCATTCTGCCCGGATTCCTCCCTCAACGCCGCTTCTGCTTCTTCTTCCGTCATTGCTTCGATGCCACCCAAAATTCGAGTGTACTCCGCATGCCCCATGCCTCCAAAGTGCACCAGCTCATCAATACGCCGCGCCATCCGCTCGAGCGTCACATCCGAAGCATAGACATCTTCAATCCCTAACCCGACACCGAACTCCTCACGCACCCGCATCAGCAGCAACACCACCTTCAACGAATGGCCTCCCAGGTCAAAAAAGTTGCTCTCCCCCGCAACCCCTTCCACTTCGAGCAGGTCCTGCCAGATCGTTCCCAGCCTGGTCTCAGTCCCGGTCTCAAGGCTAACAGTGTTGCTCTTCCTCATCCGCCTCCGGATCGCTGCAACGCTCGTCAGCTCCTGGGCAATCCTTCCGTAATCCACCGTGTGCTCGGCCGCTACGCTCCGCTTCACTTCCACAATGCTCCGCTCCGCCTTCCGAGCCTCATAACGAAGCTCCGCCACTCGCTCCGCCTTCGCTCGCGCAGGAAACACTTCCATCCCCAGCCCGGCCAGAAAGTCCTTGGCCGGTGCATTCTTCGTGCTCGAAGCAAACGGCACAAACACTTCCGCGCACTTCAGATCACAGGCATGGTTCCCGATCCAGGCAAACACCTGATGCTCTACCCCACGGCCCAATACCCTGCAGCTCAAAAGGAAGTTCTCGACCTTGTATTCGCCATTCCACGCCCGTCCAACCAACAGCCCGGTGAACCCGTAATTCCCAAACCGGTCTCGCACATGAACCCCAAAAACTTCAATCCCCGATTGCATCAAACTCAACAACCCCGACTCGCTCCTGCGAATCGTTGTTAGGTTGAACTGATTGGTCCGCTGCGTCAACTGTGCCGCCCTCGGTACTTCCGATTCACTGATAGCTCGCACCTCAACCTCAAGCTCAAGAGTTGAGTAGAAGTGCTCGAGCGATCCTGCCTCGTGCAGCGCCTTCCCAAACTCCTGCACCCTCTCATAGCTCTCAGCCCGCCCCGCATCCGCGCTAGTCACCTTCAGCCGGTCAAAGGCCCAGACATGCTTGAGAAACTGCTCAAAGTCATTCGGGTCCTCAGGCAGCGTCAGCCCAAGCACCTGCGGCAACTGCTCATCCATCTCCGAAATCTCTTTCGGATTGTCATCAAGGAATATGAAGCTGTCGAGCCCCAGCGATAGCTCTGCTGCAAGGGCCGCCAGTCCAAGCGGCTTCGGGCTCCAGTCAATCTTCGTCGCGCTGATCTCGCTCCACTGGAGTGGAAACTCCGGATGCTGCTCAAAGGTCTCCCGCACATCCGTCGCATTGTTCTTGCTGCTCAACGCCAGCAGCATCCCTGCTTCGCGCTGCTCAAGGGCGAAGCGCTGCAAAGCCTCATGTCCCGCCCCGAGCTTGACCCCGTCCGGTCCATCCTCGCCACAGATTCCTTGCCACAAAGTATGATCACAATCGAGCGCCAACACCTTATACGGAGCTTGCAGGATACTGTGCGCTGCCCGGACTACCGCGCTACCCAGAGCTACAAAATACTCCTCGGTATAAGGGATTCCACCGAGTTTCTCGCCCTCCGTGCTCAATTTGTGATCAACCGGATACCAGGCATCAATCCTCTCGACGGACAAGAAATAGGCCCCCGGAATCTCACGCCACCAATCGCCAGCTTCGTGATCGCAAACTACAAGCATCGGTACTGCCCATGCTCCAACGCGTGCTTCAATGGCCCCTACCAGAGCCTGCGCATTTTCGAGCCGTCTCGTCGGCTCACCCAGATCGCACCACCTTAGAAGCAGTACATTGAGCCCGTGCTGATTGCTGGCGAATACGCTCTGCTCGTCGAGCACCGTCTGTAGAATCTGGCCAAATGGCGCAAAACGGCAAAAAAACTCCGATTGCAATGGCTCTTTCCAAAACTCGATGCTGCTCGCAATCGGTTCAGCGGTGAACGTGGAAGCTAAGGTGAAACAGAAGGGAATCGAGGAAGCCAACCCTTATTCTACCTAGCTTATTCGGTACCTCCGTCCCATTGGATAAGTCTTCAACTTCATTCTTAATTGGAAAGTGTTTAACTCCTTCTGTCCCAAGGGGTCCTGTTCTTGAAATCGTCCTATACTAAATCGCTTTGGCTTTGGTCTCGCGGGATCTATAACCTCCCTCGTGTCCTCGGTTTGAGCATTCTGATCGTTTCGCTGTTCAGCCTGCCCTTTAATATGGCTGTGCCTGAAGCGTTTCGGGCCGATGTTCCCGTCCTGTTCCGTATCTATCCTGCAACTGCACTTGCCTTCCTGATGCTCGCCTTGAGCAATCATTTGTCCCGATGGGAACGGCTTGATCTCCGCTCTGCCAGCCGGGCGAAGTTCTCTCGTGCCCTTGCAGGTCTTGTTGCGCTTCTTTCGCTGCTCGATACACACACCCCAGTGCTACTCGCAGTGGGACAATGCATGCTCGCCTCTACAATTATTTTGCAAGCTTACGGCCGCTTCTTGCTGCCCCGGCGTGTATTGCTGATCTCCTCGTTGATTACGAGCACCTGGCTGATTCTGACCAACATCTATGCGGTTCATGGGCGCATCAGCCATGAGCTGACGGCCGATCCAGCCTCGGCACTTTTGTTGCTGCTTCTGACTCTCGCGATTGGCCTCGCCGACACCAAAACCGGCATGATTCCAGTCCGGCTCCTGCTGGCAGCTTTCGTCATTCCACTACTCGTCGGCTATGCTCAGCTTCAGCTCGAATTGGCCTTCCCTGTCAACTCAAATTTGCTGCTTGCACTGCATGTGATGTCGACACTTCTCATCATTTCCGTATTGCTTTTCTACAGCCTGGCAAAGGCGAATGATCGGCTGGACGAACAGTTCAAGGTACAGGCAGAACTTGAGTCCAGAGAGCGCGTGCTGGAGACTCTGCTTGAGCAGGGCTCAGAGGTGTACATGACGATCAATCTTGCCGGCCGCCTGCTGAGCGCCAATGAAACAACCCGCCGCTACCTGGGCCTGCCAGACGTGCAACGAAATGTAATTTGTTTCGAAGACCTTGTCCTGAGTGAGTCCCATGACAAAATGCACAAACTGCCTGAAGCTCTCTTGAGAGGGATCTCGAACAACGCCGTCCTCCTCTTCAAGATGGCCGATGGAGAGCCCATGCCTCTACACATCACGGCTGCCTGCCGCATGCGCCAAGGTGCAGCCGAAGAGATCCTGCTCGTTGGCCGTTCGCTTTCGCCAGTTCCTAGCTGACCTGAGCCAATACGTAAGGGCCCTCAGGGATCACTGCGATCCTCGACCCTGGCGCCAGACCTTCAACCAGCTTCGACATCGCTGCGTCGAAGTCTGAGAACACCGGTCCCCACATTGCTTGGTGATACTCGACCGGGACGCCCGGAGTCAGAAACACCACCTGCTTGCTCTCGAGCACTAGCGCCAGCTTCTCAAGCTGCCACTGGTCCACTTCGACCGGTGCCGCTTGGACGGCATCAAGAAACGCCTTCGGAGACGAAAACCGTTTCACCATCTCGCAGAACTCGGGCGCTCCGGCCCCCTCGGTGCACTCGGAGCAGATTAGGATCTTGCCGCCATCACGAACGATGTGCGATGCTGCCGTAACGCCCTTCACCGCCTGGTAAAAGGTCAGATCCAGCGGATATCCCGCACAGGTAGTCACTACTGCGTCTACGGGCTCACTCAGCTTCTCCAGCATCACTTCGCTGACAAAGGCAACACCTGCAGCATGTGCCTTCTCGGGATGTCCGGCGAACACCGCAGCGATCTCTCTCTTTCGCGTGAGTGAGACGTCCAGCATGAAGCTGTGGCCTGCCATGCGGGCAATCTCCTGCAGCTCTTTGTGCAGCGGGTTGTCGTGGATCGAACCCTCCACCGACAGCTTGTTTCTCATGAAGCGAGGGCTGTGAATCACCTTGATCGTCTCTTGTGCTGCAAGGCCCGGTGCAACCAGCTTGCGGCCACCTGAATAGCCCAGCATCAGGTGCGGTTCAATGAAGCCCAGCGTAATTCGAAGGTCGGCCCCCACAAAGGCTTCAGCTACATGGACCGGGATGCCGCTTGTGGTCTGACCGAGATAGCGATGGTCGGCAAGGATCTTTGCGTCGTGATTGAAAATACGATATTGCGCCGCAATCTCAGGGCTCAGGATCTCGTCCAGCTCTGCCGGAGTGGCAATCCGGTGCAAGCCAGTCGCGATGCAGATCGTCACTCCGTCGACTGGAATTCCGGCTTCGTGCAACACCTTGAGCAGCACCGGGAGCGTCCGCCGGTTTGGCACAGGACGCGTAATGTCGCAAACCGAAATGGCCGCAGTCTTCTTGCCAGCGGCCATTTCCCGCAAGGAAACACAACCAATTGGATGCTCGAGCGCGTCTTCAAGCGCAGCCCGCTCGTCCGCCAGCGGAGAGGCCGATTTGGCCTCCAGCAAGCGATATTCAAAACCTGTTGGCAAAGTTGCCTCTAACCCTGCCTTACCAAAGGCTAAATCCACTTTCATAAGCGAACCGTACCATATTTGTATTCAAGTTGGCCCTTTACGTGCCGATAAGACGCATATCTGACAGGAGGTTGGTTATGACATTCGCTGCTTTTCTTTGTGGGTTGATCATCGTAGGCCTTTTCTTTGCAATGCTTTCGGGCTCGCCCAAAGAAAAAGAACTCGACTAGTCTGCTCGCGCCCTCGTTGTATCGTCGCAACACACTAGTGCGTCAATTGCGCCTTGCAACGCCATTTAAGCCGACATTCGCCCCGAGTGCGAGTGCGGGTACCTCAAGAATCGTGACTGCAATCGTCGGCTCTGGCCCCAAAAAGCGGGCCAAGCTGGTTTCGACGAGTTCGCGCGGCACAAGTGCTGAATGATAGACCGTCGCCTGCACCAGATCTCCCGGCTTCAGTTGAGCCGTAGCCAACACTTTCGTCAGCCGAGCTAGGCACATATCGATTTGCTCCTGGGGAGCAGTTGGAACGGTGCCCGAGTTTGAATCCCGGCCGAGAATCCCGGCGATGAAAAGCCGATCCGGCGTCAGGATTCCTGGCGTGATCGGAACCAGGTTCGTGACACCGGGCGGAGTGAGTCCCCTGAGTTCAGAGTCGCCCTGATAGAGAACCGCGTTGATCGCCATGCGGATGCCTTGCGGCAGTTTGACGGCAACTGTGTTGCGGGCTGGTTTCAGGGTAGGGAAGTAGCCTTCGTAGACCTTGTTCATCGCTGCGTAGTCGGCGATATCCGCGAGAAAAACGGTAGTCGCAACAAACTTGCCTTTGGGCAATGCCTCCATACAATCGCGAAATTCTTTGCATTCCACACTGGGAACATGTTGGTAGTGCTCGGCGGCGAGGACGAGCGAGAAGAAAATCAGAGTATTCATTTCGGGTTCGGGCGGCTGTAACGATAGAGTAGCGGGCCGGGCAAGAGTTGAGCGAGACGAGGAACGATGGACCAGGCCAGCGCACGCCGCATCAGACTCGACCAACGGAAGGCTGGCAGCAGCAGCTTGCGGCATCGCTCCAAATGTTCGGCGGGGCTCAGGCCTTCCATCACCGAACGGGCAGCCAACTGTCCGGTTGCGATCGCGCACAGCATGCCGGAACCGGTGAAGGGATCGACAAAGCTCAGCGCATCACCACACACATAGCCCAGGCTTTCTTCGGTTGCTCCATAGAAGAGCGGGCCAGTGAAGAGCCATTCCATCTCGCGTTTGCGGCCATCGAGGCGCGCGGCGAGTTTCGGCTGTCGGGCCAGCCAGCGATCACCATCAAAACCAACAGCTTTGAGGTCTTCTTCACGGGCGACACCGCAAACATTGGTGAGGCCATCCTCAACCGGGTTGACGCCGGTGTAGCCGATGCCTTCAAAGTACAATTCGACGGCCTGATTGGTTGGCCCTGAAAAATGAGCTTTGTACCCAAAGAGGCGCTGGCCGCGCTGGCTGACTGGTTTGCGGCCGTGCGCGACGATTGCCTGGGCGTGTACCTTGCCAGTGTCCTGAATAAGGCTCGCGCCACCTGCAAGGGCAGCTTCGAGCAAGACCTGATCGAGGCGATAGCGGCTGATGCCGAGCGCGGGCTCAGGCAGAGCAAATCTCTTCTCGGCCTTGGGCCAGATTAACGCAGTCTCCGTGATCCGAGTACCCTCGAGTTGCAATCCCGAAAGCAGCCGGACTACTTGTGGATCGAGAAACTCGCCACAGACTTTGTGGCGAGGAAAGCGAGATTTTTCAAAGAGGGTGACGGGATGACCCTGCTTCAGAAGCTCGAGCGCAGCGGCGCAGCCTGCGAGGCTGGCACCGATGATGTCAGGCATTGCCAGAGTGTGGGTTTTCACCCGTCAGGCGCTTGAGCACCTCTGCCACAGGACGGGGATACCAGGTTGGTTCCGTGTAGCGGAGCTGTTGCTCGCGTACTTGCGCTTCCTGCAGTGCTTCGATGGCGCGAGTAGGTTCGCCGGTGAGCCAGAGGTAATGGCCGTCGAGCTCTCTGCGGGCGACGGACAACTCCTCGGGGAGAGGGAAATTCGTCAGGCGGAGGAATTCGCCCATGGCCTTGTCCATGCCTGTCATGTGGGTCTTGGCGAGCGTCGCGTCTTTCGATTTGTGAACCGCAGCGAGACCGCGTACCCAGTGACGCCAAGCCTGGTAGCGGGGCTGTTGAATATTGGGGAGCAGCTTGTCGTCGGTTGCGAGATCCCAAAGTTCATGTTGGACGATGGTTCTTTGGGCGGCGAAGAAGCCCTGGCGGTAGGCACCCTGCATCGCGTCCGCTTTGGCGGCGTCTGCTGCGGTGTCGCCAAAAGCGAGCAAGTGGCGGGCACCTTCGAGAGCCTTGGTGGGGTTGCCGTCCATCGAGTAGACCATCGAAAGGAAGTGAACATTGTGGCCGTGATGGCCATTGCCGTATTCCTTGTCGTCGGCCATGTACTGAAGTTCCAGGCGCATGCAATTCAGGAAGGACTGCTGGGCCTCTTTGAGCTTGCCGGTTTGGGCATAGATATGGCCGGGCATGTGGAGGGCATGAGGAATCATTGTCACGAGGCGTGCATAGGCTTCACAACTGGGCCAGGCTTCGGCGGCGAAGCTGGAGCCTTCAAAGCCATGGATGATGTAGTGGTGCAGGCCAGGGTGCTCAGGGACTTCGGCGAGAAGACTGCGCAAGATGCCAACCGATTCCATCGTGCCTTCGCGCGGTTTGTGGTCTGGCAGATTGAAGCCGCGCATGGTGGCAAGTGCGAGGTAGAGTTTGGCCTCGATCTCATTGGGGAAAACAGCCAGCAGTTTGCGAAGGCCATCGAGGTAAGCCTGATCGGGATTGGGATTTTTGGGATCGCATTTGCCCTGGACCGATTCGATGTAGAGTCGCTCGATGACGGGGAGGTCCTTGCGCTTGTTGGCAAGGGCGAGCGCACGTTGAGCGGCATCCCAGGCACGGGCGGTGGTGCGGGGTTGTTTGCCGAAGTTGTCGTCGAGACCTTCCTGCTGGAACTTGGGGCGGAAGTCGCCGGCGGCAGACATCGCGACACCCCACCAGGGCATGGGCGATTCGGGATCGAGCGAGGCAGCCATGCGAAAGCTGCGTTCGGCTTCGCGAGCCCAGAAGCTGTGCAACTGGGCGACTCCCTGCTGAAAGTAGAGCAGGCCAACATGCTGGCCGATGGTGATGGGGAAGTTGATCTGACCCATGCCGCCCATGAGGCGCGCAGGCAAACTCGGAGCTCCGGCAGTGGGAGGGGGAGTGCAACCGTGCCCGGCATGTTCGACGGCTTGCTGCGCAAAAAGCGGTGCGGCGGCGAGGCTAAAAATAGAGCGGCGGGTCATGTCTTAATCCTATAGCCTCCGAAGCGTAAAGTGAAGTTGGTGGCGGTGAAGTTGGCAGCGGTGAAGTTGGCAGCGGTGAAGTTGGCAGCGGTGAAGTTGGTGGCGGCGAAGTTCGTGGCAGTCGAGCATGCTATTGATGGGCATATGGCATTTAGTCCTTTAACAGGAAAGACCGTATTGGTGACCGGGGCGGCGAGGCGGATTGGCAGAGCGATTGCAACGCGCCTGCACAATGAAGGAGCTCGGGTGTTGATCCATTACGGCAACTCGCGAACCGAGGCTGAGGAGGTAAGCGCTCTGTGCGGCGGGGCCCCGATCTTCAGTGCGGATCTGTCGAAGGTGAGCGAGATCGAAAGACTCTTTAGCGAGGTGGGTCCGATCGATGCGCTGGTGAACAATGCAGCTCGCTTCACGAGGATCGACCCGCTGCTCGTGACCGAGGCAGATTGGGATTTCATCCATTCGACGAACCTGAAGGCTTACTTCTTTTGCGCCCAGCAAGCGGCCCGTCAGATGCTGCAGCAGCCCGGGGGCGGAAGGATTGTGAACATCAGCTCGATCGGCGGCATTGAGGCCTGGCCGATGTATGTTCACTACTGCGCCTCGAAGGCCGGGGTGATCCATATGTCGCGGGCGATGGCTCGGGCCTGGGCGCCAAAGATCAGCGTGAACAGTGTTGCTCCGGGAGCGATTCCCTTTGAAGAAGCTGGCAGCGCGCCTTTGCAGGAGTTGCTCAAGAAGACTCCAGCGGGGCGTTTCGGTACTGGCGATGAGATCGCTGACGCGGTTGTCTATTACCTGACGGCGACGCAATTCGTGACCGGGCAGTTGACGATTGTCGATGGTGGCTTGACGCTGGCTTAGCGGGGGAAGGGTGAGGGTAGCGTTGAAGAATTCCCAGGGAGCAGTAGTGGGATCGGGGTAGGCGCGGACAACGGTTGCGCTCAATTTGGTTGCCGATGTGAGACTTGGCAAGGGAAGTTGCCCTGCACCATTGGTGCGCCCGATGGGTTTGCCATTGAGGCTGATCTGTATGTCGGGGATGGGCTTGCCGCGAAAGTTGAGCTGGACCAGTTGTGGGTAGCGGAGTATGAACTCAATGGGCAGATTGAGCTCGACAGGGGCGATGGGTTCTGGTGGGCCAACCGTGATCATCGTTTTGGCGTAATCAGAGCTGAGAGCTTTTGCGGGTTGATTGGTGAGTTTGAACTTACGCCGGTAATCCTGAACCATGGTGATGCCGTCCTGCTCGATCAATTGATTGAATGCCGCTGCCGTGAAGGTGCGGACTTGGGGCTTGGTGGCTGCGCTCACCCAGTAAGTACCTGTTGTGGGAAGGATGAGCGAGGGTGGATTCCAATAGCCGGAAGCCTTGAGAGACTTCCAGCGCAAGTGCAAATAACTCGGCCCGGTGAGCGGAATGCTGACCGGGCCGGGGGCGCTCAATTCCTGAGAGCCGGGGATCAAAAACAGAGTTACAAAAAAAGCAATCACCTGTTCGATAGGGTAGTGGATTGGGGGACTGGTGCGCTCGAAACTTCAAAGGTGAGGCTGGCCCAATTCGATTCCCAATCGTGGGTGGCTTCGTTTACACGCTCCATGCTGAGGGCGTGGAGGCGGATCTTGCCAGAACTCGGGATCTTGATGTTGAGTTTGCCGGAGCTATTGGTGCGACCTGCGATCTGCATCACGGTTTTCTTTCTCGGGTCCGAACTGGTGGCGATTTCCATCTGAACATCGACTAAAGGCTGTCCCTTATACAGCAACTGGACAGGGAGATTTGCGCCGGGCTCCAGGCTTGCTGGATCGGCCAGGGGGACGATTTCGATCTTGAGACCGAGAGGCTTAGAAAAGTTATCGCTGGAAGTGCCGGCGACGACGTAAGTTTTGGCAAACTTGGCATATACCTCGCGGCTTTTGACAGTGGCTTCGTTCTTTTCTTTGCGCAGGGCGAGTTGAACGGTGAGACCTTCTTCCTTGAGATAATCTTCGAACTTGGCGGGCTCCATTTCAAGAAAGCGCGACTTGGTCTGAACCGCAAAGAACTGACTCCCGTTCTGCACTGTGACGGTGGCGTGGGTGGCTTTATTTAGCATTCGCCAGGCGGATTCCGGCAGGGCAGGGAAGGCGGTGATACGAGCTGGATCCACAGGCTGCTCCGAGATCGGGAAGCTGTCGCCAGTATGGATTGAGAGGAGGATCGTCTCGCCTGCAGCGGGGCGGAATTTTTGCGGCATCAAATAGAGGTCATGACCATAGAGGCTACTTATGATCAGGAGTGGCAGTAGCTTTCGCATTGCTGATTTCTAGTCCTTTCAATCTGTCGGCTTCTTTACGCAACTGGGCGGCGTCTGTTTTGAGATTTTGTTTCTCGAAGATGCGGGCGATGTCAATGAGAGTGGTGGCGCGATCTGTGTACTGGGAGACTGGAGTGGCCCGAAAGACGGTGTTCAATAAGTCTAACGCGCCGGGGAGGTCATTAAAAACTTCACGGAGGAGGCCTGCTTCGTGGAGGCCGCCGAGATTTTCCGGGCGTAGATCCAGCATCCATTGTGTGGCTTTTTCAGCCTGATCGATCTTGCCGAGGCGGCGGTAGGCCTGAGCAAGGGTGTACCAGACGTCGATGTCGTCGGGCGCATTTTTCGCCAGGGGTTCGGCGATCTTGAGGACTTCGTCGAGCTTGCCCTCGCGGAGGGCGAGGTTGGCTTTGATTTTCTGGGTGTCGTAACCCAGAGCATCCTGAGCGCAAAGGTTTGCGCTCAGAATGGAGACCAGAAGAAGGAGTCTCATGGGTGGCTTCCTTTACTTGATCGGCCCGCCGCCGGGTTCGCCTGGATCGATGTGGCGACGGTTACGACCGTCGGGGCAATCGGCGAGGTAAGGGAACTCAGTGCGATAAGCGGCATCGTTGACGTTGACGCCATCGCCGAGTTTGTTGTTCGGGAACTTGTTGAAGCCCTGAACAAGGACACCGCCGACGACCACGCGGAGTGCGATGTCGGTGACGTCATCCATGAGGCGGCGACCGTTCGGATAGCCAGCGGGGTCGCCAGCGATGAGGCCGAGTCGATTGGCCTGGGCAGGAGGCGTGGCAGGGACGCCGGTATTCAATCGCAGGATATCGGCGATTGGTCCGGCAGGCGTGCCAGCGGCAGCAATTGGAGGAGCGTAGGTAACAAGCGGGACGAGATCGACACGCGGAGCATTGGGAATGGCGACAACACCGCCGTAGATCGCGTTGACGATGCGGGCGAGCACAGGGTCGAGGGCGAAGTTGGCGAACTGGGCGTCATCCTTGGGTTGGGACATGGAGAATTTGTCCTTCGATCCAACTCCGATGAGTAACTCATTGAAGAGGGGCTGACCCATGCGCTGCACCTGGCGGATATCGCCACCTGTGGTGAGCGGATTGGGAGAGCGACGGATGGTGAGACGGGGACGCGAAGTGACACCCCAGGATCCGATGGTGGCGGCGGGAACATTCGCCGCTTCCACTTTGCCGGTTTTGGTCAGCATCTCGATGGGAACTTCGATGGCGATGGCATTGACCGCGTAACCGGAGACTGTGTCAGAGGCGAAGTTCATCGGGGCCTTGTCTTCGTCGTCTGTAAGGACGGCGGGGATTCCGGAGCCGAGGGTACGCATGTTGAGGGAATCAAAGGTTGCGCCGAGGTCGATCCAGAAAGGATCGTCAACAGTTCCGGCGAACACATTGATGCCGTTGGGGAGTGAGTAAGTGCCGGCTTTGAAGAGGGCACCGTAATCGAGAGTACGCGGCCCGGCGTTGGCAGGGACGGCGTAGAGCGGCTTACCACCGATGTTAGTGAAGGTTTGAGCGTTGCCATTCTTGATCATCGTGACGCGATAGTTCTGACGCTGGCCGAGACCGGGGCTATCAAAATCCTTGATCTGCGGGGGGACGATGAGAGTGCCGGGGGCGATGGGAGCTGGTGAATTGGCGGGAGTTTTGATACCGTCACCTGCGCCTGCCATAACCGTGAATAGGCTGGGGAGACGTTGTTCGGTATTGAACTGGATCTGGAAAACGATATCCTCGACGGCGTCGTGATCGTTGTCGATCTTGATTTCATAGAGAATACCGGGATCGAATGGGAAGTAAGTAGGGCCATTGGCAGGTTCGAGGAAGGGGTCCACGCAGAGGATGAACGTGACCTTGCTCGGTTTCTGATTGGCGGCCTGGGAGCCTGAATAACTCACGAATGAAAAAAAGTCTGTGATGTCGGCCTTGTGGTCGAGGGCTGTGATGGGCGCCTCCCGATGATTGGCGGCCTGGAGGGGCATCTGGATTGCAGGGAAGCCCAAGACGAGGGCTAAGCCGGCGGCGATTACTGATTGTACGTTACGCATTTGCGTTTGTTAGTACTCCTTTCGTGAAGTGGATACGCAGCTGCGACTGGAATGGATTTGATTTCGCTGCTAATAAATTTTTGCAGTGTGCAGACGCAGTTGGGGTGTCGTCCATTCTGGGTGTTGAAGATACGGCCTGGGATGGAGTGGCTTCGTTTGGTTAGAGCTTGAGATGGCCTGCTTCTACACCGAGACGGATTAGGTCTTCGTGGGAGAGTTTGATGTAATCTTCACCTTCGCCGAGTGGGGCTGGCTTCGTTTTGGCGATCACTTTTGCTTCTTCGGTTGTTGCCAGCAAAGAGATTGCGATGAGGCCGGCGCTGGTCTTGTAGAGGTTTTGGGTTCGGAGGTCGGCTATGGGCAGGACTTTCGAGAAAGTCACTTCTTTACCGTAGGCGTAGATCTCGCCCTCGACTTCGAGAGCGGCGAAACGGTCGCGCTGGAGTTTGCGGAGTTCGTTGAGTGATTTGTCGGCTCGGCGTTCCTGGAGGGCGCCGAGTTTGATGAAGCGTTCCATTTGGGAGAACCAGATTTGGTCACTGGGTTCGTTTATCCAACGGTCTTGCGCCTGGAGTTCGAGGGCCTGAGCGCGAGTGATCTGGAAAGTGGCGAAGGCGTAACGGCGGAAAGTTTCTTCTTCGAGAGCGCCTTCCGGGAGACAGTCTTTGCGCAACTTCTGGATGTGCTGGGCGAAGTTGTTTTGCGCTTCTGTGTCGGAAGCGAAGAGAGTGTTGGGTTGTGCGCTGAGGCCGTGACCTACGGCGTTGCGGGAAGAGGTTGCCTTGCCTTCTGGTGAAGTGGGGCCGGTTGAGTGTTGGGCATTCGCCCGATTTGCTTCTTGTTTTGCCTGGGATGACATTGGGAAATT
>JANXLY010000166.1 GCA_025354885.1 Acidobacteriota bacterium
GGCAAGAGCACTCTAGTCGACTTGATCTACGGTTTTCGCGAACCCTCCAGCGGCACGCTTCTTTTTGATCAAAGCGACTATCGAAACCTGAAGCTCTATGATCTTCGCGGCCAAATCGCATTAGTTCGCGGCATCGAAATCTTCCATGGCACTGTCGAAGAAAACATTCGGCTTGGAATCACAGACCTCGACTCTGCCGAGCTGCGAAAGATCCTTGGCACCGTTGGCCTCCTTGCCACAGCCGAAAGCCTGCCGGAGGGCTTGCAGACCGAGCTCACTACAGGAGGACGACCGCTCACTCCAGGCCAATCCTACCGTCTCATGCTGGCCCGTGCGTTGGCTCTCAGGCCAAGAGTCCTCATCCTCGATGAGATTCTGGACCGCATGGAAGACGGCCCGGAACTTGATAACCTGCTCGAAGCCCTGATTCATCCCGACAATTCCTGGACGCTCGTCGTTGTCAGCCGGTCTCAAAACGTCCTAAAACACTGCCTCCACACCATCGAACTGGGGACCCATTGATCACCATGAAGCCTGATCTAAACTTTCAATTGTCCGCACTTTCCGAAGTGGGCCGCTCGGGGGGCCCGCGCTTGCTCGCCACTGCGTTGCTTGCCATATTTCTGATCGGTGTGCCGACCCTGATATTTGCTCCCTGGGTGCAAAATGTTTCCGGAGTTGGCAAAGTGGTCGGAACGACTCCTTTCGAGCGCCAGCAAACGATTGATACCGCTGTCGAAGGGCGCGTTACGAAGTGGTACGTAATCGAGGGCTCCAAGGTCAAAGAGGGCGACCTGATCGCCGAGATCTCCGACAATGACCCGATGCTTCTCGAACGACTGAAGGAAGAGCGCAACCTGATCTCCATGCGCGTCGATCAGGCAAAGAGCCGCGTAACAGCTCAGGAAGTTGCACTGCATCAGATCGAACTCTCTCGCCGCAATGCGCTCGAAAGTGCACGAAGCCGCATCAAGGTTGCTGAAGACAACATCAAGGCCGCCCAAAACTCATTGATCTCGGCAGAGGCAGTTCTTGTCGCCAACAAGCTCAACCTCGACCGCACAAAAATCGGCCTCGCCAGCGGACTGTTTTCTCAACGCCAATACGAACAACAGGTGCAGGCGAATGCAAGTTCCGTTGCAGATGTAGACCGCGCCAAGGCCAGCCTGCAGGCCTCCATGAACGAAAAGCTGGCCCGCGATGCCGACTATCAGAAAATCGAAACCGACTTTCAGAATTCCATTGCAACGGCAGGCGCAACACTCGCCGCGGGCAAGTCTGATACGGCAAACTCCGCTGCTGAAATGCAACGCGTGGAAGTGCGTGTCGCCAGACAAGCCACACAAACAATCCGCGCCCCGCGCAGCGGCACCGTGCTGCGACTGCTAGCCCAGCCTGGTGGCGAAATGCTGAAGTCGGGTGATTCCATTGCCGCCTTTGTGCCCGACACGGCCAATCTCGTCGTTGAGCTCTCCATGGATGGCAATGACATTCCGCTCATTCATGCCGGAGACCCGGTACGTTTGCAGTTTGAAGGATGGCCGGCTGTTCAATTCACTGGCTGGCCTTCTGTCGCCGTCGGCACTTTTGGTGGCAGGGTCCTTCTTGTTGATGCGACAGACAACGGTCAAGGCAAATTCCGCATCCTCGTCCAGCCTGATCCCAAAGACGATGCCTGGCCCTCAAACCGCTATTTACGTCAAGGCGTGCGAACCAATGGCTGGGTGCTCCTGAACAAAGTCAGTCTCGGCTATGAGCTCTGGCGGCAATTCAACGGCTTCCCGCCAACTGTTACGCCACAACTGGACAAAGGGGACAAGAAATGAGGTTGCTCCCAATTGCATTGCTCATCATCTGTTGCCTGCTTCAAGCTCAGCAACAGTTCCGGCTTCCTCAGCCCAAGCCACTTTCAAATCGACTTTCGACCAGCCAGACCCCGCTTACCAAAGAGGTCCTTACACTCGAATTCCTGCTCGCGAGCGTCAACAAGAATTTTCCTCCTCTCCGGGCCGCATTGCTAGAACGGCCGCTCGCTGAGGCAGAGCTCCTCAATCAGGAAGGACGCTTTGATCTTTCGCTTCGCCCACGCCTCGAAACTCAAAATTTCGGTTTCTACCAGAACGAGCGCTTCGAGATCGCGCTTGAGCAGCCCACCACAGTCTGGGGCGCTACCCTTTATAGTGGCTACGGAATCAGTCGCGGTCGCTATCCCGACTACGACGGCAAAGCTACCACTAACGAAGCTGGCCAGTACCGCGCTGGCGTGCGCCTCCCCCTCGCTCGTGATCGCGAAATCGATAGCCGCCGCGCCGATCTCGGCAAGGCCCGCATAGGCTTGAGGCTGGCAGATCTATCCATTGATCAGCAACGGCTCAGTATCCTTCAGACCGCAACCCGCCGCTATTGGGATTGGGTAGCTGCAGGCCGTCGACTGCTTATCGCCAACACACTGCTGGAAGTCGCGATGGGGCGTGACGCCATCCTTCAGGAAGCAGTTCGAATTGGAGCTCTGCCGCAATTCGAGCAGGTCGACAACCAGCGCATCGTTCTGCAAAGGCGAAGCAACGTCGTTGAAGCACGCCGCAGTGTTGAGAATTCTTCGATAGAGCTCAGCCTCTTTCTACGCGATGACAAAGGGCAACCCCAGCTCGCGCCGGTCGAACAATTGTTGCCGGGCTTTCCCGATCCCGCCGAGATCTCCGAAAAACAGGTGCTCGACGACATGAACGATGCACTCGCCCGGCGCCCCGAAGTGTTGCGCTTCATTTTCCAGCGCAACCAGGTGCAGCTTGACAAGAAACTGGCTGAGAACCAGCGGCTGCCGAACATTGATCTTTTTACGGAGTACCTTCGCGAAGCGGGAGATGGCAGCGTCAAGCGCGGTCCAAACGATCTTCGAGTCGGCCTAATCTTCGAACTGCCTCTGCAGCGACGCCAGGCCACCAGTCGCCTGCGCACAGCCGATGCGCGCCTCGGCCAGATCGAACAACGAGAAAGCTTCCAGAAGGATCAAGTCACTGCCGACGTCCGCGACGCTGCGTCGGCGGTACGCGCGGCCTTTGAACGCTCCACGGTTGTCTCAGAAGAACTTGATGTGACGCGTCGTGTGGAGGACGCAGAACGGCTTCGCTTCGAACTCGGCGACAGCACGCTATTTGTTCTAAATCAGCGCGAACAAGCCACAGCCGAAGCGGCCATCCGCGAAGCAAATGCCCTCGCTGATTACTTCCGCGCCTATGCGGCCTACGAACTCGCGATCGCCAAGGCTCTGATCCCTGGTTCCAAGCCCGCTTTCACTTCACCGGCGAATAAGCAGCAGCCTTGAACAATGAAATCGTGATGACCCGCGGTGTGTAGCCGTGATCTTCAATCGATTTTTGCCGCGCGCGATGCCAGTCCGGATCCGCTTGAAATTTGGTCCACGCCGCCTCGCGTGCCGCCAGACTCTCAAACGGAATCAGGTAAGTGAGGTTCGGCATCTGTGGCCCTGCGATGGTGCTCGCGTAAAGAATTGGCTCAATGCCACAACGATGAAAGATCGGGATCTCGGGCCCCGCAAAGCGCTCATGCACCCCGTTCATTTGCCATTCGCTCGGTGCCTGATACACACGCATTTCAAAAAGGCGCTGTGTTTCGCTGCTCGCAATTACAGGCGGGCAGTAATCTGTTGCTGCCAATAAGCTGACTGAATGCGACAGATAAGGCCCCTGACGATCCCAGGTAGAATTGGCCGCGGCAAGCACTTGGTCACGCTTCAGCTTGAGCATTGTCTCCCGCCAGGCGGCAAGCTCGCTAAACTCCTGCAGCAGGATCACCTGGGGCTGGTGGGCGGCGACGGTGGCTTCGAGCACGATTTGCGCTCCACCCGCCTCCCTCGCCAGAGCAGGCAGAAGAGCGTCCCTCAAATAAAGATGCAGGCGGCCCAATTGCTCGCCGTTGTCCAGTAAAAATTGGTGCAGAACGAAGATAGGTCCTGCCTCATAAAGAGCATTGATTCCGATCAAAGTGCTGATTCCTCCCCAACTTTCCAAAAATTCGCGTCGCTCAATTGTGTTTTCCATTTGCGCCGCAGGCTGGCTACTAGTTAGAGTACCTTTGATGCCCCTTCGTTTGATCTGTTTGGTAATCTGCGGTTTTCTAATGCACGCAGCCGACTTTCGCACGCCCGCAGGTACCGAAACTGCAGCACGAAGACCGGGAGCGCTCACTATCCTACCGGGCGGTCGATATGTCACTCCTTTCGGCCAGACACACCAGACCGGGCCAGGTCCATTCGGCATTATCGTCAATCCCAAAGGCGACACTATTGTGTCTGCCGACGGTGGTCCCAATCGCTACTCCCTCACCGTTGTGAAGCGTGACGGACAGTTCTGGCGCACCAGAACCATCAAAGGAAAGAGAGCACGTCGCGATCCGGACGAGGATGAAGAAGAAGAGGGTTTTCACAGTGTCTTTCAGGGAATGGCTTTCGAAGGTGACTCAAGCCTGTTCGTCTCTGAGGGAAATTCTGGTGTTGTGCGGCGACTGGATACCGACAACGGCAGGACGCAATACAAACTGGAACTGAACCAGGGGGAATTCCGCGACAGTTATAGCGGGGATCTTGCCTTTGACATAAAACGCCACTTGCTCTATGTGGTCGATCAGGCAAACTTCCGCATCGCCATCTTCGACACCATCAAACATCGACTCGTGCAAAGCGTACGTGTTGGCCGTCTCCCTTTCGCGATTGCATTTTCGCCCGATCAGCGCCGCGTGTACGTCACCAATCTCGGCATGTTTGAGTACAGTGCGATTCCGGGAGCCAATCGCAAGCGCCCGATTGAAACAGGCCTTGAGTTTCCAGCCTTCGGATTTCCCTCGAAGGAATCAGCCGAGGGTGTCGAACGAGAAACTGCTGAAGGAAAAGTAAAAGTCGCCCCACTCGGAGATCCCAACCGTGAAGAGTCAAACTCGCTCGCCATCCTCGACGTTTCGATACCCGGACAGGCAAGGCTGGTGAAGTTCATCCGCACCGGTCTGCCCTTCGGTGCACAAAGCCTCGGGGGCAGTTCTCCCAGTGGCGTTGTCGCGGCAAATGATCGCGTGTATGTTGCTAACGGCCACAACGATTCCATCACCGTAATCGATTCACGCAAGCTGCAGCGAATCGAAGACATTCCCATTCGCATTCCCAAACTAGAAGGCCTGCGGGGTGTCCTGCCGATCGGACTCGCCTGGCACGAAGCCTCACATCGATTGCTGATAGCCGAGGCCGGCATCAACGCAATTGGGGTGATCGACCCGCAAGCCCACCGGGTTGTTGGTCACATCCCCAGCGCCTGGTTCCCGACCGACCTCACTGTCAGCGGCAACAAGGTCTACGCTGTTGCCGCCAAGGGCTTTGGCACGGGGCCCAACGCCACCAGCACTCTTGCCTACGAGCGCAGCTTCCAGGCCGAGCTCCGTCGCGGTGCGATCCAGATCTTTGAACTTCCTGCAGACTCTGAACTCGCCGCCATGACGCAGACAGTCTACAAAAATAACGGCTTCATCCAAACGGCAAATACCCCCGGCCCTTTGCCTGCCGGGGTCAAACACGTCGTCATCATCGTCAAAGAAAACCGCAGCTTCGATGAAGTATTTGGTGATCTCGAAAAAGCAGACAATGCAGAAATCCGCGGGGCATGGCTGCTTGCCCGTTATGGCCGCTATGGCATCGTGCAGACGGATCGCTCTGCGCTCAAACCGCGCATCAGCCAGAAGGGGCAACTGATCAGTCCCAACCATATCGCCCTCGCGCAGCGCTTCTCAATCAGCGACAACTTTTATGCCGATAGCGAGGTGAGTGTTGACGGCCATCACTGGGTGGTCGGCAGTTATCCCAACGCCTTCACGGAATCTACCTTGATGGCGGCCTACGGGGGCCAGAAGGATTTTCGCCTGCCCACCACCGCGCCGGGCCGCCTTCTCTATCCCGGCAGCAACTCAAGCGTTCATCCCGAAGAGCAGCTCGAAGGTGGTGCCCTTTGGCATCACCTCGAACGAAACAAGATCAGCTTCCGCAATTACGGCGAAGGCTTTGAACTCGCAGGCGCTGATGAAGGGACCGGCCTCAAACCCACCGGAGCCCGCTTTCTCACAAACATCCCAATGCCCGATCCGCTTTATCGAAATACGGCTAGAGACTACCCGAACTACAACACCAACATCCCCGATCAGTTTCGTGCCGACCAGTTCATCAAGGACGTAAAACAGCGTTTCGTCGATGGGAGCGAGGCGCTGCCCCAACTGGTCTTCATACACCTGCCCAACGATCACGGTGCCAAGCCCCGCCGCGAAGACGGCTATCCGGTTGAAGCCAGCTTCATGGCGGATAACGACTACGCGCTTGGTCGTATCATAGATTTTCTCTCGCATACCAAATACTGGGAAAACATGGCCGTTTTCGTCACTGAAGACGACTCACAAGGTGGTGTTGATCACATCGACACGCACCGCACGGTAATGATGGTAATGGGCCCTTACGCAAGGCAAAACTATGTCTCAAGAGTGAACAGCAGTTTTCCTGGCATGCTCAAGACAGTCTTCCGCCTGCTGCAGATTCCCTCACTGAATCTCTACGATCACGCCGCTCAGGATCTATCCGATTGCTTCGCGCTCACACCCAACCTCACGCCTTATCAACTGAAGCCGGCCAACCCGGAAATCTTTGATCCTGCGCGAGCCAAAGAGCCCCGCGATCCAATTCCCGGCCCGCGCATGGATGACCCGGTCTTTCTGCGCGAACAACACGAAAAGAAGAAACCATGAGACCTCTCGCCCTATTTGCCCTTGCCGTGTTCGCCGTTCAGGCACAGCCACCAAAGCCTCTGCCACCTCCCGGAGTTGCTATCCCGCCTGAAGTGCGAGCTACGCTCGAAGCAAAGCTCAAGGAGTTAAACCAGCACATCGAGCCCATTGCCAAACACGTACTCATACCCGACGTGCTGATCTTCCGTGAAGCGGCCCGCATCGCCCTGACCTACAATGAATTTTTTAAAGAAGACGAAGGCCTGAAGGCGATCAAGCTGCTCGATGAAGGGCTGTTGAGAGCAAGACAACTGACGAATGGCCAAGCCCCCTGGGCCACAGCGACTGGCCTCATCGTGCGTGGTTACGTTTCAAAGATTGATGGCAGCGTCCAGCCATACGGTCTCGTAATCCCCGCTGGTTGGAGACCTTCTGATGCTGCCCCCTGGCGTCTCGATACCTGGTTTGCAGGGCGGGGCGACACACGTAGCGAAGTCAATTTTCTGAGCGAACGCATGAGCCGTCCTGGTGAATTTACCCCCCCGGATGCAATCATGCTCCATCTCTACGGCCGCTACTGCAATGCCACAAAGTTTGCAGGAGAAGTGGATCTCTTCGAAGCTCTCGATTCCGTCAAGAAGCAATACACCATCGACCGTGACCGGATCTTTGTGCGAGGCTTCTCGATGGGTGGTGCATCCACCTGGCAAATTGCCGCGCACTTCGCCGATCAGTGGGCAGGGGCTGCTCCTGGTGCGGGATTTGCAGAGACACGCGAATACCAAAACCTCGAAAAAAAAGGCGACCAACGTCCCTGGTATGAGCAGAAGCTGTGGCGCTGGTATGACGCAACGGAGTATGCAGGCAACTTTTTCAACCTGCCTCTCGTCGCCTATTCGGGAGAAAAAGACAAACAAATTCAGGCTGCTCAAATCATGCAGCGTTACCTTGCCAAGGAAGGTCTCGCCCTTGCCCACGTCATCGGTCCCAACACGGAACACAAATACCATCCCGATGCTAAGCCCGAGATCGAAGGCCGACTGGCAGCAATCGCCAAATCTGGGCGAAATGCCTATCCCGATAATCTGCGTTTTACTACATTTACTCTCCGCTACAATCGCATGCGCTGGATCGTGCTCGATGGGCTTGAAGAGCATTGGGAGCGGGCCCGCGCCAATGCGCAAATTCTTGATAGTGGTGACATTCAGATCGAAACCTCGAACGTATCCGCCATGAGCATCCACTTCGGGCCCGGCGGATGGAAGCACCCGCCAGACCGCTCGCCGGGCATTCGAATCGATGGGCAGCGTGCGGGAGTATTGCAGCCGCTCACGGATCACAGCCTCGACGGCAGCTTCATCAAAAAGAATGGCAACTGGCAACTCGTAAGCGCCCCGGCGGAAGGCTTGCAAAAGCGGCACGGCCTCCAGGGCCCCATCGACGACGCTTTTCTTTCCAGCTTTACGATGGTGCTCCCGAGCGGCAAAGCGATGAGCGAAGCCGGCGGCCGCTGGGCTAATGCAGAAAGCGCCCGCGCCATTTCCCGCTGGCGCTCCCTATTTCGAGGTGAAGCTCGCGTCAAAAAAGACACTGAAATTACGGATGCCGATATTGCTTCTTCCAATCTGATTCTATGGGGCGATCCCCAGAGCAACAGCCTGCTGGCCCGAGTGCTCAACAAGCTTCCGCTTGAGTGGAATACAAGCAGACTCAGAATCGGCAAGGAATCTTGCGACTCCCGAAGTTGCATGCCTGTGATGATCTATCCGAACCCTCTCAACCCCAAACGTTACATCGTCCTGAATAGCGGGCCTACGATGCGCGAAGACTCCAATGGCACCAACTCGCTGCAGACTCCGCGGCTACCCGATCTTGCACTTGTTGATCTCAGTGAGGCACCTGGACCTGTGCGCCCCGGAAAAATCCTGTGGGCAGACTTCTTCAACGAGAGTTGGCAGTTAAAAGAGAAGCCAGCTCCGCCGCTGCTCTAGCAAAAGGTCTCGCTGCAGCATAAACTCGCGCTGCCTCTCCCATTCGCTTGCGCTTCTCGGGGTTCGAAAGCAAGTCATCGAGAGCAGCATGCAGTTCCTGTTCATTCTTCACGAGCACTCCAAACTCGGGCTGCACAATAGCCCGTGCGCCATCGTGATTAAAAGCAATTACAGGCAAGCCGTGCGACAGTGCCTCCATCAGGGTGAGGCCATAGCTTTCAAACACTGACGGGAAAATGAAAATATCAGCCGAAGCAAAGGCATCGGCTTTGTCTTGTCCGCTGAGGTGTCCCGCAAAGATTACTTCAACACCGCGAAGCTGCTTTGCCAGCCACTGGAGTTTTGCAAAGTGGGCCGCACCGCCCATATAAGCAGCGGCACCGCAAAGTTTGAGTTGCGCCCGGCCCGGCCAGTTTCGCAGCATCATCAGTAGCTGGTCCAATCCCTTCTCGGGTGAAATTCTGCTTAAAGTCAATAGCGCTGGCAACCCGGCTTCGCGCCGGACCCCGGGGCTTGCGATTGACGGTGCACCCCAGGGGATGACATGGACCTTGGACGCATCCGTCTCGGGGTAACAAGTGAGAATTGTCTGCTTCATCGCCTCGGTCATCACGAAGTGGCCCACCGAGTGGCGTACGCAATGATGCTGGTTTGTAAACACCAGCCGCAGCGGCCCCGGCAACCAGCGCTCAAGTGGCCGCATCCATCTTGCTGCCTGCTCGGGACGCACCCAGCCGCGCATGTACATGCGAGCTACAAAGGCCAGCACATCCACATGCCAGATCGTGAAAACGCGATAGCCATGCCGCGCCAGCAGTTCAAAGTCCGGGCCTTCGCTGATGTCGTTAGAAAGTACTACACACTGTGCCGGGTCTTCCCGCAAAATCCGATTTGTCATCTCGCTTTTGAAGCGATAGCAGAACTGCGTGTACTGGCGCTGCGTGTAACGCACAAGATCTTCAGCAGCCTCTTGTGGCCGCACCACTTCGAATTCAAAAGGCTTCGAGCCGCGCCACTCCTGCTCGAGCATCCGCGCGATTGCACCACCTCCACCAATGGGGACATTCAGGGCAGCCCCAGCGTGCGCGGCTGTGTAGATGACCTTCACGGTGCTATTCCGGCCAGGTAACGTAGAGAAGTGTTGTCGCTTTGCCCGGCTCAATGGTGACGTTACGCAAGAGCCGCCAACCCTCGCCCTTCTCATAAGCTTCACCGGCGATCTTGCCTTTGCCATCGAGAATCATCACTACCGTTCGTGGCCCGCTCAACGAGAGAGCAGCATCGAGACGCAGCTTCTCCACCCGAAAGTAAGGGCACTCTACGACGCCAGCCGTAAGGCCGTTGTACGGGCCGGTATTGCTCACCGCCATGCCTGGCTTGAGATGCAACTCGCGCGGGCGGCCGTAATCATAGAGCCGGTAAGTGATGTCAGAATTCTGCTGGATTTCGCAGATCGCAACCCCGGCGCCAATCGCATGTACTTCTCCTGCTGGCACAAAATAGCTTTCGCCGGCCTTCACCTTGCGCCAACTGAGCATCTGCTCAATCTCGCCGCTAATTGCCCCTGCTTCCACTTCATCGGCGCTGTACGAGTTCTCAAAGCCCAGTCCGATTTCACCGCCCTCATCGGCCCTCAGGATATGCCACATTTCCGTCTTGCCAAGAGAGTGCTCATGCTCGAAAGCATATTCATCATTCGGGTGCACCTGAATCGAGAGTCGTTCGGAGGTGAAGAGAAATTTGAAAAGCAGGGGCAAGCGCTCTTCGTCTTCAAACCATACTTCGCCGATCTTGTCTCCACTGGGGCCGAAAATGGGGGACAAGTTCGTTGTCCCCCAGATTTTCTCGTAGCGGGTTGCCCTCAGGCGGCGAGCGCCGGGTCCGATATTCATCCCAGCTTCTTTGCGAATTCCTCAATCCGGTCGAGACCCTTTTTCAGGTCTTCCATGGAAGTCGCATAGGACAGGCGGAAGTGTTCGTTTGTTCCAAAAGCTTCACCGGGAACCACCGTCACCATTGCTTCTGCCAGCAGGCGTGCGGCAAATTCCATCGGCGTGTGGATTCCACTTTTGCCCAGCAACCCGCTGATGTTCGGGTAGGCATAAAAGGCACCTTGAGGCGTCTGCGCAGTAATGCCAGGGATTGCACGCAATCGCGCGAGAGTATAGTCGCGGCGTTTGAGAAACTCAGCCAGCATGATCGTGATGGAATCCTGCGGGCCAGAGACCGCCTCAAGAGCAGCCTTTTGTGCAATCGAGTTCGGGTTTGATGTGGAGTGGGTCAAAAGCTTGCCACAGGCGTCGATTACGAACTTTGGTCCAAGCAGGAAACCAATGCGCCAACCAGTCATTGCGTAAGTCTTTGAGAGCGAACCCATAACGATGACGGTGTCTTTGCCACCAGGTAGCGACGCCATGCTGAAGGGCTCTCCTTCATAGAGAAAGCGGCAATAGCATTCATCGGCGAGAATCCAGATTCCATGCCGCTGAGCCAGATCGTAAATCTTCTTGAGCTCGGAAGTCGGTATGACAGCGCCACTCGGATTTGAGGGCGAATTGATGATGATGGCCTTGGTGCGGCTGGTGATGCTCTTCTCGATGGCAGCAGCTGAAACAGCGAAACCATCGGCCTCTGAGGATTCAACAAACACCGTCTTGCCGCCGGCGAAGTTTACAATGTCGGCAAAGCTCACCCAATAAGGTACTGGGACGATGACCTCGTCACCTTCATTGATCAACGCCTGAATCACGGCAAAAATGCCGAACTTGCCACCCACCGTCACTGCGCATTCGGCTGGTGAATAATCCGTGCCGTAATCGGTTTTATGACGCTTGCAGATAGCTGTCTTCAACTCGGCGATACCGCCTGCTGGAGTGTACTTGGTGAAATTATTGTGGATCGCATCAATCGCTGCCTGCTTCACGTTGGCAGGAGTTGGGAAGTCGGGTTCTCCGACACTGAAGTCGACCACATCGTGGCCCTCACGGCGCAGACGATCCGCGTCTGCAGCCACCTTCATTGTGGCGCTCACGCTAATGCGTGAGATTCTTTCGGCTAGTTCGGCTGGCGGCGCAACAGGCATTGTATTAAGTGCTTAACTCCTTTGAAATTGGGCCTTGAGACGGGCCTCAACATGGGGCGGCACCAGGCCGCCAATCTCTCCGCCCAGACGGGCGACTTCCTTGATAATGCGAGAGCTGACAAATGAATACTGCTCGCTAGCCATCAGAAAAACGGTTTCAAGATCCGGTCTGAGACGGCGGTTCATCAGCGCCATCTGTAATTCAAACTCGTAGTCTGAAATTGCCCGAATGCCGCGAACGATGATCTTCGCCTTTTCTCTTTCAGCAAACTCGACCAGCAAGCCATCAAAGTGCGTCACCTCAATGTTCGGATACTTCCGGACGGCTTCACGTGTCATCTCGACGCGTTCTTCGAGCGGAAAGGTCGGGTTCTTGTTCGCGTTGGAAAGAACACCAACAACGAGGCGATCGGCAAGGCGTGCTGCCCTGCCGATCACGTCGAGGTGACCATTGGTGATGGGGTCGAAAGACCCCGGATAGATTGCTGTAAGCACGCGCCTGTAAACCATTATTGTAGCGTCAGGCGCTATGTCGTTAGGGCAGCAGAGGGCGAAACAAGAATGGTGGCCCTACAGATTCAGGCTCTTCAGGGCTTTGGCCCAAGGCTCGCGATAGGGCCGCTCGAGCATCGCACTAGCTTCGCGATCTCCGATGATCTCTTCTTTTACGGCGTCCCACTTCAATGCACGACCGAGCCGCAGAGAGAGATTGGCGAGGTGACAGGAGAGCGCCGTCTGATGCCCATCCTCAACGTCAGCAATCGTCCGCTGGCGTGTCTTCACACAGTCGAGAAAGTTGCGCACGTGCAAGTCAAATTGCTCGGGGCTAGAACCCTTTTCGCTTCGATCCGCAGCCCATTTCTCAGGTTTGACCTCTGTGCGGACGGCACCGCCGGTAGGGTGTCCCTGAAAGGTTGGAATTGCATTCTCCGGCGGCGACTTCGCGTCGCCGAGAATCTGATAGCCGCCACGGCCGATCTTCAGGCTGCCCTTGGATCCGTAGAATACAAGGCCTGAGCCCGCGCCATCGCCCTGACTGCCTTCGCGGTGGCTCCAGAGAGCCGTCATGCCGGGATACGTGTAGGCGGCATCCTGCGTGTCCGGCGTTTCTCCGTCGTCTTCGAGTACAAATCGGCCACCATTGGAATACACTGTTTGCGGGCCCTTGAATCCTAAATACCATTGCAGAATGTCGATCTGGTGCGCGCCCAGATTCGTCATCTGTCCGCCCGAAAAATCCCAGAACCAGCGGAAGTGATACAGCGCCCGATGTGGGCTATAGGGCTTCTTCACAGCTGGCCCAAGCCACATTTCATAGTCCATTTCGGTTGGGATATCAGCGGCGGCAGGCTTTCCAAAGCCGGGCACGATATTGCGGAAGGAAGCCATGCGCACACTATGCACTTTGCCAATCACGCCGTCGGCAATCAACTGCTTGGCCGCTTGATAATGCCTGCCGCTGCGCTGCTGTGTTCCCACCTGCACGACGCGTTTGTATTTGCGCGCGGCGTTGATCATCCAGCGCCCCTCTTTCACAAAGAGCGTCATCGGCTTCTCAACGTAGACGTCCTTGCCAGCCGAGCAGGCGAGGATGGTCATCATCGCGTGCCAATGGTCGGGCGTCGAAACGACAACGGCCTGAATATCCTTGTCATCGAGCAGACGCCGGAAGTCTTTGTAGCCTTTCGCCTTACCACCACATGCTTGAATGCCTTGTTCCATGCGGGGCTGATAAACATCGCTCATCGCCGCAAGATCGACATCGCGTTGATTCTTGAAATCAAAAACGTGTTGCGCACCGATCAGGCCGTAGCCGACAAATCCTACCTGAAGGCGATCATTGGCGCCGAGAATACGTGAATAACTCGCGGCCGTCAGGGCCGTGGCAAAGGTACGTCTGTTTAAGAGCATTGCGAAAATCGTATCAAGTTTCCAGCCTCGCGATACGATGACAATTTATGTCTGTTTCAAATTCTCTGCTTTCGATCGTGGATTCCGGTGACCGATCCATCCTCGATGTTGTCTCCAAAGCCAAGGGGCCGGAAGGGTCTTTGCCGATCACAGCAGACATGCTGCTGCACCGGCCTTCGGGTGATCTTTTCGGTTGGACGCAGAACGCCGGAATGGGGTTTGACCCTCGTCTGCTCGGCGGTAAAGAGATTCTGCTACTTTCTACTCACGGCGGCATCCGCGCTACCGATGGCAGCCCGGTCGCCCTCGGCTATCATACGGGCCACTGGGAAGTGAACTTGCTCATGACTGCGGCTGCAGAGGAATTGAAGAAACACCGCGCCGTTCCTTTTGCCGCATTTGTAACCGACCCCTGCGATGGTCGCACTCAGGGCACTACCGGCATGTTCGACAGTCTGACTTACCGCAACGATGCGTCGCAGGTATTTCGCCGGCTGATTCGAAGCCTGCCCAATCGGCAGGGGGTCCTCGGTGTTGCCACTTGCGACAAGGGCCTGCCAGCTATGATGATGGCTCTTGCGGCCACTCACAACCTGCCAA
>JANXLY010000201.1 GCA_025354885.1 Acidobacteriota bacterium
ATTTCCACATTCCCACCGCGCCGACGACGATGCCCCCCTTGCTACCGAAAAAACCAACTCAAAAACCATCGAAAGGAGCCCAAAAATCACAGCCAGCCCAACTTCACCCCTTCAGGCTCATTCTTGGATTAGAAAATGCTCTCAGGGCTTCTTCGCCGGCGCAACAGCCGCCCGCTTCAACTGAAAGTACAATATCGTTTCACTTGGAATCTGCACTTTCTTTCCATGAGTAAAAAGCTGGCTACCGGCCCCCGCCGCCCCTCCAACACCCGCCCCGATCGCCGCACCTCTGCCTCCTCCAGCAATCGCACCAATGGCCGCTCCAATCCCGGCCCCAACTCCCGTCTTCATCGCCGTATCTTTCCCCTGCCCCCCACTGGCTCGCACCACTTCGCCAGCTGACACATTCACTCGTTGGCCATCCACTATCAAACTCGTCAAAGTCACCGCCAACTGCGTACTCCCCTTGAACTTGCCTCCCTGATCCAGATCCACCAGCTTCACGGTCGCACTCGATCCGCGCGCCACCACCGTTTTGCCATTCAAGACCACCGCTGTCGCAACGCTCGCACGATAGCGCTGCCCCTCCTCCGCCTTCGAGGAATCGATCCCCTCAATCAACCGCACTTCAATCGTCGTATTCGCCGGTATCCCTTGTGCCATGCCCGCAGCCGCCAGACAAAAGATCATCATTACGTTTTTCATTTCATCTTCCTCTTCATCTTGTAGAATTCCCTGAATCCGGATTGTTTCACTTTCAGGGCTGTAATTTTTCACTTGACAGCGGCCATTTTTGGAGCCAAACTTCAGGCGGAACTAAAAATTGACGCACTAAATGCCGTCAAGTTGGCTCCCGCGGTCCTCCCGGGATTGCCACCATCGGTCCGGATATTGTGTTCGCCGGTGAAGACGTAGGACGGCGCTGTACTTCAGTCAAGGGCCAACCAGGCATGGGAGGTGTTTGCAATAGAACCGGACAAGCAAAGGGGCGAAGGCGCAATTTGTTTTCGGTGCGAAAAGGGTCAATTTACTGAAGGTGGCTGATACGTTCACCTGATGGCGCATCACAAAGAGCGCGACCCCAGCCGATCCAATTCCTGCCTGCCGCCCCTAACCTATTTACCCCCACCCCGCACTCGACCGCCCTTTCTCAACCTGCCATCTTTTCTCCCACGTCCTCTCTTCCTTAGATCCGATAACTCACTTCTTAACGACAAGTTTCAAATTGGGGCTTCCTTTCGTCATTCAACTGTGATATTTCGATGGACAGTCCCTCAAGGAGGGGACCTGACTATGCGCCTTTACGCCACAGTCGATATCCGGAACCTGGCACTCGCAGGGCATGCCCATTCCGGCAAAACAATGCTCGCCAGTGCCATGATTTTTGCCAGCGGCGCAACCAGCCGCCTGCTGCGGGTCGAAGAAGGAACCACCATCACCGACTTCGACGAAGAAGAGGTGCTCCGCAAGCACAGCATCACCACGGGCATCGCTGCCCTTGAATTTTCGAAAAAGAAAATCAACCTCCTCGATACGCCTGGTCTAAATACTTTCATTCACGATGCGCGCCTCTGCCTGCCTGCGGTAGACACCATGCTGCTGGTCGTCGATGGTTCCTGCGGGGTTCAGGTCCAGACCGAGCGGGCCTGGAATTACGCCGCAGAATTCAACTTGCCCGTCGTCTTTGTCGTCACCAAACTCGACCACGAACGGGCCAGTTTCACCAACGTCGTCTCTGAAATCCGCGAACGCTTCGGGCGCCGCTGCTGCAGCGTCGAATCCCGCGACGAGCTCATCGAAATGATCGCCGAAGATGACGACGAACTCATGCAGGAGTTCTTCGAGCAGGGCTCTCTCTCCCCCGAGCACCTCACCAAAGGGCTCAAAAATGAGATCACTCACCGCAAAGTCTTCCCCATCCTCGGCGTAAGTGCCCTCCAGGATCAGGGCATCCGCGACCTGCTCAATTTCATCGCCGAATATCTACCCTGCCCCACCGACCGCCTCCCCCTCGATACAAAATCCGCGCCCAGCATCTTCGTATTCAAAACACTCTCCGATGCCTTCGCCGGCCGCGTCAGCTACTTCAAAGTCATGGCCGGCACGCTGAGAAGCGACGGACATCTGATCAACGAACGCACCCACCACGACGAGCGCTTCGCCCATCTCGCCACTCCCTTCGGCAAGCAGATCAATGAAGTAACTGAACTTGCAACCGGTGACATCGGTGTCATGCAGAAGCTCAAAGAAACGCTAACAGGCGATTCCCTCTCAGACAAATCCAAACCGAAGCACTGGGAACCGGTGACTGTCGCGGAACCCTCTATCGCCTACGCCATCCATGCCAAAACGCGCAATGATGAAGACCGTCTTGCCACAGGCATGCACAAGGTGCTGGAAGAAGACCCCAGCCTCCGCTTCTACCGCGACCCTCAAACCAAAGAATTTCTACTGGCAGGCAACGGCCAGCAGCACGTTGAAGCGGTGGTAGCCCGGCTGCGCAAGCGTTACCATGTGGACGTCGAAGTCCAGGCTCCAAAAATTGCCTATCGTGAAACAATTCGCGGCTTCGCCGACGTCCAGGGAAAACACAAAAAGCAAAGCGGCGGCCACGGCCAATTTGGAGATTGCAAGGTCAAGATCGAACCGCTCACTCGGGGCGAAACTTTTGCCTTCGTCAACGCCACCTTCGGGGGCTCGGTTCCCAAGCAGTATGTACCAGCCGTCGAAAAAGGAATCCAGGAAGCCGCCGCCCATGGCTGGCTCGCCGGCTTCCCGATGGTCGATTTCAAAGTAACTCTGTACGACGGCAGTTATCATGATGTCGATTCCAACGAAATGAGCTTCAAGATGGCTGGGCGCAAGGCCTTCAAGGCGGCAATGGCGATTGCCAAGCCCGCACTCCTCGAACCGGTGATGAAAGTAGAAGTACAAACACCGGTGGAATATGCAGGCGATCTGTTGGGTGATTTCAACAGTCGAAGAGGCCGTGTAGGAGGCATGGAAGTCAACGCTGGATCACAGATGATCCGGGCGATCGTCCCGATGTCCGAGATGTTAAGTTACCAGAACGACTTAACAGCGATGACGCAGGGCCGGGCAACCTTCTCCATGGAATTCGACCATTACGACTTCGTCCCGCTGCCCCAGGCCGAAAAGATCATCGCCGCCGCCAAACACATCCAGTTATCCGAAGACGACTAGCACCTGATTGCACAACTTCACGCACCATACTGTTTGGGACCGATTGCTGACGCGCTCGAATCTGTCACGACATCCGAGACACGACATCCGAGACACGACCGTCAGGGAGTGAACAATGTTTCACGAACCACATTGCTCGGGACCGATTGCTGACGCGCGCGATTCTGTCACGCTTACCGAGACACGCCTACCGAGACACGACCGTCAGAGTGATACAGTGCTATTTCACGAAGTAGCTGCTAGCTTAAAGTTTGGGACGACAAGAGAGGAACCTGATGTCTGGTATTCAATTTCTAACCGACGAAAAAAGCCTCAAGGTAGCCGTGCAGATTGACCTTCGCAAGCACGGGGCGCTCTGGGAAGATTTCTATGACGGATTAATCTCTGAGCAACGTCGCAAAGCGAAAGGGCTCCCGCTTGAAGCGATCAAAGCTGATCTGATCAAGCGCGGGCGCCAGGTTGGCTAGATACGCCGTCTACCTCAAGCCATCCGCTCGGAAGGAATTAGAGAAACTAAGCGACAGCTTAATCGTGCGGCTAATGCCAAAGATCGAATGCTGATCAGGAGATCCAAGACTGATCGGAGCCAGGAAATTGCACGGCTACAAAGATCTTTGGCGCATCCGTGTCGGCGATTTCAGAGTCGTGTACATCATCGACGACGACCAGATGCTGGTAAGCATCACACGTATCGCTCATCGCCGGGAAGTCTATGAGTAGCCAATTCTCAGTTGAAGAACCACTTGACTCAAGGCGACTATTGAACTAAGCCGCGTAGCGGCAGGCGCGCCTGCAGCGCGCGGAACAGGTGTATGACTCCGGCGAGAAGTAAGTGTCTAATTGAAGACGGCTGCCCCAAGCAGCCGACTTCAAAAACAGGAGCTTGACCCCATGACACCCTTACGCAAACGAATGCTGGAAGACATGACGCTACGCAACTTCTCGCGGATCGACTCCAAACCCAAGTCTTCCGGGCTCGAGTTGAAGTACTTTGCAAATGCCGCCAAATAATGGGTATAACTACGTTGTGTCTCCGGCGAGAAGTTGCGTAGCGTCATG
>JANXLY010000324.1 GCA_025354885.1 Acidobacteriota bacterium
GCTTAGACAGAAGATAGCGCACTGAGTTTTGGCTTTGGGCGGGAGAGGCCAGAGGAATATCCGCCGTCGCGTGGGAATGTGGGAATCGCCGTGGCGATTTCCAAGGACGGTGGGAGCGGGGGGAAAGCGATGTTTGCTTTTCCACGGCTTCCACCGTCCGTCATTTCCATGCGATCTTCATGCCGCAGTCTTACTCTTGGCCCAGCGCTCGGCCCGATCTTCGCGTATAAAGGTGCCGGTCCGGTTCTCCAGCCAGCCCAGAAAAATCCGCCCGCAATAGACCGCAAACAGATCCTCTTCTTCCTCGCGCAATCCAATGTTCTCGCCAGCCAGCACCGGCGAAAGCGGGATCCGTTCAGCCGCCCACAGAAAAGTCCCCTGCTCATAGACTCTACGCGTCAGAAAGCCTTTTCCATATTCAAAATCCGGATTCTGACCGCCGTAGCGTCTCGCACTGGCCCGATAGTCTTCCGCCGGGGTCCGCATCTCCAGCGCTTCGTGCGGCCTCTCTGGATTGAACTCGGTCCGGTAGCGTTCAAACACACGCTGTTGCGCCCTCAAGTCCCAGGCCACGCCTGCGTCCAGACGGTCTCGCAACAACGACAGATGGAATCGCTCATGCCGCCCGTTCTGTTGCGGCTTGCCAGGCTCGATCCGCTCATGGCGTATCCCCAGCCGCTCCCACCATAGCGACAGCTCCGTCACACCACCAGGAGCATTGCTGGCAAAGGGCGCTCCGTTGTCCGACCGGATCGCCTCCGGCAGTCCATGTTCCCGGAACGCCGCCTCCATCACCGCTCGCACACGCTCGCTTTCGATCCCTATCATCGCCACCAGCCTCAGCAGGTAGCGGCTCTGGTTATCCGTCACCGTCAACGGCTCGCAGCGCTTGCCATCCCCAGTCTTGAAGTGCCCTTTGAAGTCGATGCTCCACACCCGGTTCGGCTCATCGGCATGTCCCAGCGGCTCGCTCGATGGCACCTGTCCTCCAGGTCTCTTCCGCCTCTTGACAATCAACCCTTCCTGTTTCAGCAAATCCCCAATGCTGCTCGCCGCTGGCATCCGTATTCGTTCCTGTTCCGGCTTGGGTCCCTCCAGCTTCTCCAGATAGGCCTTCAGCTTCTTCGGGCCCCATCTCGGCCTCGCTCGCCTCAGCTCCAACACCTTCTCCCTCACCGCCTCACTCATCGCATGCGGCTTGTTGCGCGGCGCGTGGCTTCGCTCTCTCAATCCTTCATAGCCGTCCTTATCGTGCCGCGCCAGCACCTCGTATCCCGTCTGCCGCGAGATCTCAAATCGCCTGCACAACTCCGCGATGTTGTCTTCCTTCTTCCCCGCCGCCATTACAAATTCGATCTTTTCCATTGTCCGGTTTCTCTCTTTCCAAGGCATTCCCTACTATCGGCTGCCGGACTATCCATGTGTCACCCATCCTCCCGGTCTGTTCTGTCAACCATCCTCCCGGTCTGTTCTGTCAACCATCCTCCCGGTTTGCGCCCTGGTCACTAGTACTAATCGCATAATGGGCCATTGGTTTTCTAAGTGCCCTGACCTGATAATTACGATCATGATGTACTCAAAGATGGCCCCATTGCTGCTATGCGTGGCAGTTATGACGGCAACAGCAGCCACGATTACTATTTCCTACCCGGAAAACGACGCTGGTTTTGTAGCATATAAACAAACGACCCAAAGCCCATGTGTGATCGGAGATCCTTCCTGCAAGGCTCCGGTGGGGTTCAACTATACTGTGCTGCCTGTGAATCCTGTTAACGATGTTTACGATGTCTTTTCTCCCGATTACACAGTTGGACAGATCAATACACTCCTCAGTAGCCTCACATTTGCTTTAGGACTCGATCTGAACGATACCAAAAACGCTCAGACGCTCTTCGAAGTCGCGATGTATGTGGGCAATATCAAAGAGCAATCCTGGTCGAGCGCCAACGGGTTCGCTTACAAGTCGACGAACAACGGTACAGGCCAATCGGACGTAAACTTCCTCGGCTTCGACCTGAATGGATTTCAATCCACGGATTCCGTAAAATTCTACTTGAAAATGGAAGGAGTCAATGATGGTAGAGAGAATCTCTTCCTGGTAAATACGGCGATTCCACCTCAAGAGCAAGTTCCTGAGCCTGCAACCTACGCTCTAATCGGTGGATCCATTCTAGCTCTTCAGATTCTGCGCAAGCGCAAGTAGTACTTAAAATCATCAGCAATGTTTTGGCCCCGTGAGCGAGTTCTCTCACGGGGCTTTTTTTTGCAGTTCCTGAATTTGTGAGGGAACCGCACGATCGCGGGATTACTGGGGGACGAACACGAGTCGCCACAGCTCCTGTTCGCAATCCTCCCGCCGAAATTGGGAGATTGCCCGACTTTTCGTTGAAAGTAGCGTTTCTCGAATACCTCAGTCCACGATTCCTTTCTCCTGGATATAACTTCCTTTTTGAAGGCTTCAACGCTTCCAGAACTCGGATGAGGACGGGAATCTGTTTATGCCCTCTGACGCGGCGAAAGTGCTTCTCTGCTACCAGGAGGCCCGAACCGATCCAGCGTTCGCGCTGATCCCCACCATGCCATCGTTTGCCGTAACGTCAAACGGTTTCGACGATGGAGAAGGCCGACTCAATTCCGTTGGTGCTGGTCAGGTTCATTCTCAGTTGCTGCGGCGCGTGAGCACTGTAAAATCCAATCCCCGATTCATCAGTTCGCCGAGCAGTTCGCCTTCGTCCCGTCGTGGTCAATGCCCAACGCAGCGACGATCTGCTGACCTTGAAACGGTGTCGCATCCACCAGCAGCCCCCAGAACTTCTTCTTTTCCAGTCGGCGTTCCAACCATTGTTTCAGCTCACGCGGCTGGCTTCGAAGAAGTGTTCGCTCAACGCGCTCTTCTCCAGCCCGCAGGCTTTGGTGAACGGGCGCACCGTCTGGCAGTACTTTCTGGTGGTTAGCCCCCCATGAGCTTTTCCATACGGTCTCCGTCAACGGCTCGTCGCAATGAAACATTCGTGGCTGCCGAGGCGAATCTCGCAGTTTTCGGTGGAGCGTAATCGTGGTTGCCTCTCGGCATCCTTCTGGCACCATCACCACGCAGTATCCCCGTTCGCTGCCCCATCGGTTGGCTGTTCATTCCGGTCGCGACTCGCTGCGCTCGCTCACAGTTGGTTCACCTTCTCTTCCATCAATATCTGGATTACCTGGACTCCGGCCTGGCGAACCAGTTCCTCGACCCCTTTGTGGAGCCAGCCAACCATCTCGGCCATTGGCAGCACCCGTTATACGCAACGGGTTTTCATCTGCGGCTCTCCCCTTTTTTCCGGCAACGAAAAATTGCTCCGGGCCCATCAGGCTTGGAGCTTGAAAGTCGCTACTTTCTACGATCTACCGGGCATTCCCGGTGGTTTGTTGCGCATGGCATAGCAAATCTGGTGCTCCAATTTCGTGGAGGAGACCCGTAGAGAGCTGCCGATGCCCGCGAATTGTCAGGATTGACTGGTGGGGTGCGCGATGATTTCCAGGCCGAGGGACGAAAAGCGGTCCAGACAAGGAAAGAAAGCGTGGGCGAATCAATATTTCGCGAGAAGAAACTGTTACTTCTTCGTTCGGGAGACGAGGAGGAAGCAATCGACGGAAATGTTGGAATCTGTCGAGTCGGATGCGCTCAAAGTTTGGCGAGGAGACCTTGGTCGGCAAGCTGGCCCGGTTAAGTTCCTATTTCAGTGGAACGTTGCGAGTCAGGCTTTAAGCAGCTGAATATGGCCGCTCACCGAAACGCGCTCTGTACAAATTTGATTACTGAGTGTTGACTGGTCTTAGCCGCGCAGCTTTTTTGCGAGTATAAGCAGCCCGGCCAGTCCCATCATGCCGAAGGTTCCCGGTTCTGGGACACCCGTCTCGTTGGGAGGGAGCAGTGGGTTTTGAGGATCCGCAGTCCCCGTGCCCGTTCCGTAAAGGAAGCTTACTGAGGCAATATTAGCGTCTGACCAGACGTAATTGACCGGCAAGTTGAAAACAAAAACTGCAGCACCCTGGATCAGCACTGCTCCAATTACGCCACCGTTGCCTGTTGTAAGATTGTCCGAACTGGAGACGATCGCGAAATCGATTCCGTTTGGACCTTGCTTATTATTTCTGTCGTTGGCGCTGATGAGATCCCCATTTCCAAAGAGATTGCTCGGGCTGAAGCCTGCCGTGCCGAGCCCATAACTGAAGGCACTGGAGGAAAAAGTGGCGAAATTGGCCGAATTGCGGTAAGCCCATTCACCGGCGATATCCCCTGCAGTGCCAGTGCCAGCAACCAATCCGTTACCGGCAGTGTAGACGAAAGAACTGGTAGGCGTAATCGCAGCGGAAACGGGAGCCAAACCAACCCCATCGACGAGGTTCCAGAGGAGCCCCGACAGAATGAAGGTTGGGATCAATACGTCTGCAGTTGCTTTGTTTGTGAGTGTCACTGTCAGGACTGTACCAGTGACGGAAAAATTTGCTTCGGCAATTCTGCCAAGTCCGTCATTTGCCGTGATGATAGTTGCGTTCAGCTTGTCAGTAGTTGTAAGAAAGATGGCTGCGATGAGGCAGGTTGAAATAATCAGTTTTTTCATTAAGTTTGAACTCAGCGAAGAAGTGTCTGAACGAATGTTGCCATAGAATTCGCTGAGTTGCAAAAGAGGGACAATCATAGAAGTTGTTTATTTTCAACTAGTTGGAATATTGTCCTAGGACTATTCTCCTCAATCTGGGACTTTTCCCGAAAGGTACCAGTAGGGAGAATTGAAATTCGTAGTACTTAGGTGAGATGAGAAAAGGAACGGTTTCGGGGGCCGCGATTGAGTCGCTGATGGAAGCCGACTCAACGTTTTGGAAACTCGTGTGTGCGGTGGAACGAATGAGGTTCGGGGATTCTTGCGCTGAATGAAGAATTCAAAAGTGAGGCAGAATGGTGCGGAGAATGTGGAATGGCCGCACCATTCGCGGAGAGCTAGCAAACGAGTTCATTCGGAACTATTCTGAGTTCTAACACTCGTGTCCAAATTAGCTTTTGAAAACAGGTTAGGGCAGCCTCCTGATAGGGTAAAGAAGTTCTTGCAAGAGTTCAACTTCACCCGAACGGAAACCACCCATGGCACAAGTATCCAGCATTTTCAGTCAGATTCTCCAGCTAGTTCCCCGACCGTTGTTCGAC
>JANXLY010000326.1 GCA_025354885.1 Acidobacteriota bacterium
CAGTGACCGGATATTCGGCGCCACAGGAAGAATTGAAACAAGCTAGGTACGCGCGCATGTTAGATTCCCCATTATAGAAACGATGCTTGCCGTTCAGATTGATTCCGGAAAAATCGATGTGGTTGAAGTCCCGAAGCCCAGGCCGAAAATAGGTCATGCCCTGCTGCGTTTGCGCCTTGCTGGCATCTGCAATACCGATGTCGAATTGCTTCGAGGCTACTACAGATTTAGCGGTATCCCAGGGCATGAATTCGTGGCAGATGTTGTTCAATCAGGCAATCCGCAGCTCATTGGCAAAAGAGTCGTTGGTGACATTAACCTTGCTTGCGGACGCTGCAAATATTGCCGCAAGGGCCTTGGCAGGCATTGCCCAAACCGCACTGTTCTGGGCATCGTTCGGCATCCCGGCGCTTTTGCGGAATATCTCACCCTGCCGGAGGAGAATCTGCATTTGCTGCCAAGTTCCATTCCCGACGAACATGCTGTCTTCACCGAGCCGATAGCGGCAGCTTGCGAAATTCTGGAACAAGTCCGTTTCTCGGAGGCGGCATCCATCGCGGTGCTCGGCGACGGGAAATTGGGGTTACTGATCGCGCAGGTGCTCGCGCTGCACGGTTTACCCGTGAATCTGTTTGGCCGCAATGCCGGAAAGCTCGAGATCGTAAAACCACTAGGTATCAAAACCCATTTGGTAACGAGGGAAAACCCTAGCTTGCCGGTGGCTGAATACCCATACGTTGTAGACGCAACAGGATCAGCGCTAGGGTTTGCGTCGGCAATGCGGATGATTCAACCGCGCGGGACCTTGGTGATGAAGTCTACCGTTTCTGAGCCGCTTGTCTTCGATACTGCGCCGCTGATCGTGAATGAAATTACTTTGGTGGGCTCACGTTGCGGGCTCTTCGGGCCTGCGATAAAGCTTTTGAAAACAGGGCAGTTGATTCTGGATCCAATGATCGAGCACAAGGCGCAGTTGAGCGAAGCAGCAGATGCCTTCGGGCGGGCGCAGGAGCCAGGCGTTTTGAAGCTTCTCCTTGAGCCATAGCGTAGGGTGTTTGACCGACAGCAGTGCTAAGTGATTTACCTCAGTGACTAGGCGGCCAATACTGAGGAAGTTTGGGCCATTGGTCCTATTGGTACTTGCGCCTCCGACTCGTACGATTGGACGATAACAGGCTTAGCTATGAATCTCAGTGGTTTCGAAATCCAAATCATGTTCTGCGTGCTCATACTTCTGGGCCTGCTTTCGGTCGCGCTTGTCGTTGACTACCTGAAGGGGATGAACGAAAAGTTGCGCGAGCGGCACGTGGATCTGCTTGCTCGCCACGAGACAGCGGTAAATCGGATTGAAGACGATAATGCGAGACTGTTGCGTGCACTGGCCGAGCAATCCAAGGCGTTCCGTGACATGACAAAGCGGCAGATTATCGTTAGTAATTTTCCGAAACAGGACCGCGCTCTGGAGAATTCGCAACAACCGATTGCCCAGATTGCGATCGCACCGCACAGGGAAGCAATCGCAAGAAAGACAATTGCCGAAGTAGCGCCAATGGCCGACATGGCAGCAGCGGGACTTGAAGCACAAGTTCCTTCCTTCGCTACAGTCGCAGATTCGAAATTACCGCAAACCGAAGAAGCAGTCACTGCGCTGCAACCTGTTGAGAAACAAATGCCGCCCAATGTAATCCGCTTCCGTTTGACACCTGAGCCAAACTTGCCGATTCCAACCCAGGAAGAAAATATAGAATCCCGAGGTGCGCTCGAATCGCTGCCGGTATCTCCCGCTGAGCTTGAGGAGAATAGCTCCGCAGAACCAGACTTTGACGGGTTCATGGAGCAGCTTGTCACGGAATTTGAATCTTCACCTGTTTTGGATGAGCATGCGACCTCTATTGAAGCGCTGGCTCTAATGGTGGAAGCCAAGAATCCAACAGAGCAAGAAATCGCGCCAAATTTGCCAATTCCAGAGGGCAATCATCCTCCGGCTGCACTCAACCAGCTTCTGGAGCGAAAAGAGCTACTCAGAGGTTTGGTTGTCGCTATCGGTATCAACGATTACTTGAAGCTCGACGAAATGCTTGGACATTCGACTGCCGAGATGCTGCTAAATTCTGTCGAAAACCTGATGGAGTCCGTTGCCGCGTCGAATGGCTTCTGTTCGCGGAGAAGTGACGACGAGTTTGTCCTGATCTTCCCTGAATTGAACGGTCCTTCGGCGCAACAGCGTCTGAGTGAAATCTCGGAACAACTCTGGGATTATCAGCTTCAGACACTAGGAACGTACTCGGTAGTATTTTCGTGGGGCGCATCCGAAGCTCTAAATCAGCCCCTCGCAGAGGCACTTTCGATCGCGTCAGAAAACATGGCGGAAACGCGCAACTCCCGTAAATCCGCATCTTCAGATCGCGGCCGTCGACAACGCGCTACGGCTTGATCTCGACCTCAATCGCTTCCAGCTCTTTCGCTGCGTCGACAAACTTGCCCTGTCCCATCAATTCCCGGTAGCGGCGCAGTCGTCCACGGACCTTTTCGACGCGAGGATCCGAAGATAGTCTTATGGGCGCTGCCTCAGGCCGAGCTGTTGAAACATTCGATACGCCTTGAGTTGTCGCTACTTCGGTAGTTGGCTTTGATCCAAGTTGCGCTAAGGCCTCTGCATAGGTGTCCCCGTAGCCGATCATGCTGCCCAACCCGACTGCCACCTTTTTCAGTTCCGGCATTGGCGCGTTGCTCGCCTGAATATAGATGGGCTCGACATAGAGAAACTGGTCGCCCATCGGGAGCACCAGCATTTGCCCTTTGATTACCTTACTGCCTTGTTGGTTCCAGAGAGTCAAATCCTTTGAAATAGTCTGATCCTGATTAATGCGAGCACCAATTTGCATGGGGCCATAAATGAGTTCCTGCTTTGAGAGACGAAGCACTTCGATTTCCCCGAGGCGGGTTCCGTCGCAACGGGCCGCCATCAGGCCAATCAAGTTCTGCTTGTTTCGTGGAGTAAAAGTCGTGAGCAGCAGAAATTCCGGCTTCGTCTCGCCAGGCAGCGTTGCCATCAGATAAGTGGGGCGGACTGAGCCGGGCTGGCCATCCATGCCGTCAGAAGTCTTAGCCAGATCCCATGGGTCCTCGCGATTATAGAAGGCTTCTGGATTCTTCATGTGATAAGTGCGGTACATCTCTGCCTGCACCCGGAACATGGCCTCCGGGTAGCGCGCATGCTCTCGTAAATCCGCAGGCATTTCTGCCTTTGGACGGAAAAGATTTGGGAAGATCTTCCGATACGAGGCGAGTATGGGATCGGTCTCGTCCCAGGCATAGAGCGTAATAGCGCCATCATAGGCATCAACGGTTGCCTTCACACTGTTGCGCATGTAGTTGACCCGCCCAAATGCGGTTGCGACAGCACGCGAGTAAGGATGCATCGAATGCACTGTGTAGCCATCGATCATCCAAACGAGCCGCCCGTCCTTGCCAACCACCATGTAGGGATCTTCGTCCCACACTACAAATTCGGCGAGCTTATCCACGCGCTTCGCGATATTCCGGTGGATCAGCATGCGCGACTCAGGGGTGAGGTAGTCGGTGAGCAGGATATTCCAGTCTCCTTCTGCCACCGCAGCAGCAAGGCGCATCAGGAATCCATCAATCGGAATTCCGCCACGGCCTTCGTACTTGTTATGAACGTTTTCGTTTCCAGAAGGATAGTTGAACTCCGGTTGCGCAGTGCGCACAAAGACCGGTTCATGAACAGCTTCTCCGTAGTAGAGTTCCGGTCGCGTCACTTTGGGAGCATTCGCCTTGGCAATCAGCGGAGCATCCTTGATCATCAACTCTGGCAACCCATCGGAAGTGATACGGTTCGCTTCTGCCATCACCATGCCATATCCATGCGTGTATATAAAGTGCGGATTGATCCAGCGACTACGTGCATCGGGCAGTTGACGCACGTCCAGTTCTCTTGGGCTCAGCATCACCTGGCGAAGCTGTCCATCCGGCCCGGTGTATCGGTCCACATCCGTGTCGGCGAACACATAATACGGGCGCAGGGCCTGGATCTGAGTGACGGTGTCATGAAAGGCCTGCCAATCCCAGAGCCGCACGTTGTCGAGTAGAGCCTGATGTTTTGCCGGCTCAAAGTTTCCCGAGATACGTGCGGGGAAATCGCGCTCTTTGAGTTCGGACGAAAGGCCAAAAGCTGTTCTGGTAGCGTTGATATGTCTTTCGATATAGGGCTTCTGCAAAGAAATTTCGTTAGGGCGAACACTCAGTGCATTCACGACACGAGGCACAATGCCGCTTGAGACATAGACCAGCACAATGACACCGACGGCGTAGCCAATACGGCGAGAGAGAACAAGCAACGCCCCTCCAACGCAAGCAGCAACCAGAGCCCAGAGCATAGGCAGAACGATGTTTACGTCTACATAATCAGCACCCACCAGAAACCCATGGTCTTCGAATAACACGTCGTAACGGCTTAGATAGGCACGGCCCGCCAGCAACAAAAAGAAGATTGCAATAGCAAGACGGATCGAGGTTCCGTTGAAGGCATCCTTGAAATCCATGCCGCGAAGATCAATGCCATCCTCATTTTGAATTCGTGACAAACGGTCGCGCAGACTATCGAATCGGTTCGTGACCCAATAGACGATGAAACCAACCACCAGGATCCCTTGTACGTAGCTCAGAAGCATTTCGTAAAAGGGCAGTTGGAAAAAATAAAAACCAATTGGCTGGCCGAAAACCGGGTCTCGCCATGCATCACTCAACGCTGCGGTAGAACCGTAATAGCGGACAACAGTCCAGTTGTCGATCAACATTGCCCCGAGTAAAAGGGATCCGACAAATCCGACAAGAACCTTCCACCAGCGAAAAACGGCGAACGAGTTTCTGCTGGCGCGAGAATAAAGTGTCCACAGAATAGGGAAACACAACAGCCCGGCCGCCAAGCTAGGCAACCACCCATAAAGCAGCAGCTGACCCCAAGTCTCTGTTTGACCAACTTCTTTCCACCACGCAAAATCAATCCAGGTTCGAGCAACAGTGCGAGCACTGACAACAACCAGAAAGAGGCCCAGAAGCCAGGCACCGAGGCCGAAACCTCCTGAGGTCTTTGCAGGGCGACGAATTGGAAACTCGTCGAGATCGATTACATCGGGTCTTGGCATTTCAATTCCACCTTGGCACAGATTCAACATCATTGTTCAAAGCACGGTGTTTGGCAAATCAACCTGCCAACAACTTCTTGATGCGACGGGAAGCCCAGCGTCGGCTTAGAATCATGGGATATGAGCAAACTTGGCCTACGTACCGCAGCTCTGATCGTGGGTATACCGCTACTCTTGGCTGCTGCGCTTTACATTCTTGTGAAGCCCGAAAGATTGAGGCCCGTCGTTGAGCAACAAATAAGTGCGGTCCTTCATCGGCCAGCTAGCGTTGCGTCGATGAGCTTTCATCTCTTCCCACCAAATTTCAGCGCCACCGGGCTCGTGATTGGTGATGACCCGACATTTTCAAAGGCTCCGTTTGTTGAGGCAACATCTGTAGAACTTGTTCCGAAGATTCTGCCGCTTTTCACAGGCAAGCTTGATATTGAATCAATCCGTCTGTCGGAGCCAAGAGTTGAGTTGGTACAAAATGACACCGGCAAATGGAATTACGAATCGATTGGCAGCAATCAAAAAGGGAACGATGCAGAAGCTTTTCACTTGGGCAAACTGTTTGTCGACCTTGCGCGCGTGGGTGTCAGCCAACCATCAAAACCCAGGCAGGAATATTCCCGATTGTCAGCGGAATTGAGAAACTTCGCGGAGGGCAAACCGTTCCAGCTGAAGCTCTCCGCGATGATGCCAGAGGGCGAAGCAATTTCCTTTGAAGGCACAATCACTCACAGCGGAACATCGACAGCCTTTAGCAAAGCAACTTTCGCACTTGCCTCGTTGAAGGGGGCTTTCGAAGGCAATATCGCTAGTGGGGCACTCAACCTGCAAATTGAAATCCCAAAGTCACCCGTTGCCGACCTGGCGCCCCTCTTCCTGCCAAAGGCCACGAGCGTAAAGGGAGACCTGATCGCCAGCATCAAGCTGACCGGCACTTCGGAAAACCCGACATTGAATGGAAGGATCGATATGACGGGCTTCGAGGTGTCCGGTGCCGCAATTAAGCAACCCGTCAAAACGGTCAAACTTGGCCTCGCGCTGACCCCGGAACGCATTACTCTCGAACCGGCGAGCATCACGAGTGGATCTACTCAAGTGCAAGCGTTCGGAGTAATCGCTCACTATGCGACAAAGCCCGTGCTGGATGCTACATTGCTAGCCCCAAACGCTCAACTGCCTGAACTTTTGTCTATCGCAAGTGCATATGGAATTTCTTCGCTTGACGGAATTACGGCGAGTGGACAAGCCAATCTGCAGATCAGGATACACGGCCCGTTGCAGGGCAAAGACCCCTTTGAGGTCTCCGGCTCTGGATCCCTGAAAGATGCCAACTTACAGTTCCCGTCCTTGACCAAGCCGCTGCTCGTTAGGACTACTGGCTTTCGATTTGAATCAAGTTCTGCCTCGTTGAGCAATATTGATGCCCAGATTGCTGAAACAAATCTGAAGGGCAGTATCCAGTTGAATAATTTTTCGCGGCCTGCCTTGGCTTTCGCACTTGTTCTCGACAAGGCATCGATTGAAGAATTGCGCAGCTTGCGAAAACAAATTGAGGATAAGAAGAACTCCGCCCCGATGAAGATGAGCGCAGAGGGCACGCTCGAAATTGGCACATTGAAAATGGCTGATCTGACCCTGAGTCCATTGAATAGCCACGCAATTTATCGTGACAATCACATTTTGCTGAACCCGTTGAATGCTTCGCTCTATGGAGGACGCCATACCGGATCGATGGACATAGATTTGGGCCCAGCTCTACCGATCTACTCGCTGACTTCAAAACTGGAAAAGGTTGAATCCAGCCAGTTTCTCGCTGCCACAACATCTCTCAAAGGCATCATCAGTGGCCCGTTTTCTGCAACTTTGAGTTTGAAATTCTCACCAGCCGATCCATTGCTGCTGGCGAAAAGCCTCAGTGGGAGCGTCGGGCTAAAGTTTGAGCAGGGCAAGATCGCGACTTTCAATTTAACCAACGAACTGGCGAGCGTTGCAAAGTTTCTTGGATTCAAGTCAGGCGGTGAACAATACACGCAATTCCTTGGAATCACAGGAGATTTGTCAATCATCAACGGTGCAGCATCCACACAAAATCTGAAGCTCGATTTAGCCAATCTAAGCGCGGCACTCACTGGGAAAATGAACCTGGCCGATCAGTCACTCGATCTTAAGCTGATGAGTATTCTCGACAGGAAGTTTTCAGAACAAGTGGGAAGCAATAAGATCGGTGGATTCATGACAGCGGCATTGTCGAACCCGGCTGGCAATCTCCTGATCCCTGCTCGAATCTCAGGAACTTTTTCTAAGCCAATCATTGCTCCGGATCCCGAGGCGATCGTAAAAATGAAATTGCAATCGTTCAATCCCAAGGATCCGAAGCAGATGATGGACAGCGTGAACTCGGTACTCGACCTGTTCAAGAAGAAGCAGCCCTAGCGCTCTTCCTTGACATGAATCGTCCCCATTGTCATGGGCATTCGCATATTTGAAATTTCCTCGATCTTATAGTCCACAGGAGGCTCGAAGAGGCTACTGGCTGGCTCTCCAAGACGAATACTGGACAGGCGGGTTGAGGTTTCACCCATTCTCGGATCCGAGTGCTTCGTCAAAACGGTTGCTTTGATCTGTTCGCTGTACCAGGTCTCTGTAACAACCTCAATTGCGCGCTCGTTTCCTGCCTCTCCGGCCGCGATGGTCATCTTCATTCGGGTGCCCTTCGCCGAAACTCCTTCGAAGTCTCTTGTGCCGAGATCTTCCTTCTTCATATTGGCATCTCCGCTCATCACGATGACCTTCTCAGAGTGAATGGTTCTCGACGTTTGTCCAGATTCACCGACGAGTTTGCGCTCAACGACGACGTCGTGTTCCACTCGTGTTGCCGCGCCAGTTGTAATCTTGAAATTCATCGAAGCGTCCGACTTTGACTTCATCGCAACTTTCCTTGCGGCGTCGAGTGAATAGTGCACCTTTGCAACGGGATCATCGATAAACACCGTAACAAGCGGTTTCTCTGTCTGCCCCACTGGGCCAAGTCCCTGAATCGTGGCCTCGTGGCGGCTGCGCCCTTCGCTGTCGCGAGCAAAGCTGCTCTTGTTCGTGCGGACGATCCGGTTACCATCAACGAGTGTCTGCACTGTCTCCGTAACAGAATCTGCTGAATAAGGCGCACCCTTTACCACTTCACCACCAGCCCGATTGATGAAGGTGAAAGTCTTGGCACCTGCGGGTCCGGGAGGTGGAACCCGCTCATTGAAGACCATGATTTCTTGTTGGCCGAGGGCGAGACCTGCGGCCAGAGCCAATGTATAGATTGTTTTCATTTCGTTGTCCTTAAATTTCTTGGAATGTATTTTCTGATCGCTTCTCATTCGTTCGCTACTACGCGAACTGCCCGAGCCATACCGTCGTCGCCCACAAGTACTTCCGCCGTCATCCTTGGACTAACTGCTTGGTTGGGTGCCAGCACGCCAAGTGCAGCAAGGCGATCCCCGCTCACGTTGACCCTCAGCAATTGAAGTAGTCGCGGTTCCGGTAGCATTCTGGTTTCTGCCAGTGCGACAAAACCTGTTAACATTTCTCGTTGCTGCACTCTGCGTTTGGGCAAGCGACGCTCCCGTAGAGGCGCTGGAGTTACAACTTTTGGAGGATCATAGAGAGTCCCAACATTGGCCGCCAGTTGGGCAATTGGAGTTGATGGAGTGGCCGAAGTTGCGGGAAAGAACAGGAAGCCAGCAAGGCTTGCCGCGATGGCCAATCCAACAAAAGTCATGACTTTGCGTTGGCGCGTGCTGGCAGCATCTTGATTCAGCAGTGCCTCAAAATCAACGACTGGTGCGGGAGAAATCTGATCGCGATACTCCTTCAGCAATGAGTCGAGCTTCATACCTTGCCCCCTTCAAATTCTTTGAGTCGCATTTTCAACTGCTGCTTCGCGCGATTCAGACGAGATCGCACTGTACCAAGAGGAATGCCGAGTGCAGCCGCCGCATCCTCATAACTGAACTCTTCCATTTCACACAAAACAACAACTTCTCTGTAATGCTCCGGAAGTCCCAAAATCGCTCCTCGGACGGCAACAATACGCTCTTCCCGCTCCAGATGAACGAGTAGCTCTTCGTCAGTCGCGCCATCTTCGTCAAGAGGCTCCTCACGCTCGGATCTACGTGCAGAACGCAAGCGGTTCCGCACCATGCCAAAAAGCAAAGCAACCTCAGTGCCCCGACTCGGATCAAACTGCCCGGGGTTGCGGATCAAATCGAGAAAGGCATCTTGTACCGCCTCCGCCGCTTTGGATTCAGAGCCCGAAAAGGCCAATCCAAACCGGAAAAGGCGCGGATGATAAGAGGCATAAAGGCTGCGGATATCCAGAGCAACTTCAACCGGGATAGTTTGGGCGATCACCACTGCTTGTAATGGACGCGGCAACATCAATTAGTTCCCAAAATTTTCAGGAACGAAGCAATTCCATCGCCTCAGCAAACATTTGGTCGGCTCGCGACTCATTGCGGCTTTCTACAGCCACTCGCAAAATGGGCTCGGTATTCGAAGCTCGCAAGTGGATCCATCCATCGGAGAGATTCAGCTTGAGCCCATCGGTTCGCTCCAACTGCGCCGCTGGATGATTTTTCTCCATGGCAAGCATCAACCCGCCCAGCTTCCCGTGCGAGAACTGTACTTTCCCGCTCCTGCGATAGAAGCGTGGCAGGGCGCGATCTACCTCGCTGAGGGTCTTGCCTTCGGCTGCCAGACGATCCAGCAGTAACGCCATCGCTGTATAGCTGTCCCGGCAAAGATGAGTGCCTGAGAAAATAACCCCTCCGCTGGATCCTTCTCCGCCAATCAAGGCCTTTACAGCGCGCATTCGCTCGACGACATTCGCCTCGCCCACTGCTGTTCGGTAAACCCTTCGGCCAAACTTGGCAGCAACTTCGTCAACCACGTTAGATGTTGTCAGATTCACAGCCACGTCCCCCGGTGCCCGCGCCAGAGCTGCTTCAACCGCAAGCGCCAGCACATTGTCGTTGTCGATCATCTCTCCCATTTCGTTGCATACAGCGAGACGATCTCCATCAGGGTCTTGTCCAAATCCGATATCACAACCCTTCGCCTTGACCAGCGCCATCAACTCACCAAGGGATTCCGGCTTCGGCTCAGCCTCTCGTGGAAAGGTCTTGGAAGGATCCACGTGTATGGCATGAAGTTCGCAACCCAGAACTTCCTGAAGGAACCAGACGCTCATCAGAGATCCCGCTCCATTTACACCGTCGAGGCCAACGCGGAAGTGACGGGTTCGAATCCGATCTAAATCAATGTGTTTGAGGATCCGATTTACGTGTCGATTCCAGGGAGTAACTTCATCCACTGTGAGCCCCAGCATTTCCTCATTCGTCGCTTCTAGGAAGTCGCCCTGGTGAAAAAGGTCGAGCAATTCCGTGCGTTCATAGTGATTGAAGAAAAGCCCCTCACCGTTGAAAAGCTTTAATGCATTGTATTCGGCTGGATTGTGCGAAGCAGTGACCCCGATCCCCCCAACAGCGCCAGTTTCGGCGATGTAAATTTGCATGGTGGGCGTAGTCTGCACGCCTACGCGCACCACTTCACATCCAGCTGCGAGCAAGCCACAGGCGACAGCATGTTCAATCATTGGTCCTGTAAATCGTGTATCGCGACCGAGCACAACCCGTCCCCTGCCGACGTAGGCCCCAAAAGCCTGCGCGAAGTCTGCCGCAAGCAACGGCGTAAGAAATTCACCCACTACGCCACGTATTCCGGAAACACCAATCTTCAGATTGTGCTCACGCATAACTGCGCACCGTATCGAGGAGTTTTGCCATCAGATTCTCCACACTTCCTTCCCTCATCTCGGCGATTACGCGGACCACCGGTTCGGTATTTGAAACCCGCACATGAAACCAGCCGTTTTCGATATCGACACGAAGTCCGTCCTGAGTATCCATTCGAGAACCACTCCAGTGATCCTCAAGATGCGTCATCAATTCGGGGATGCGTTTCGCCTCAAGCTTTACTTCCACTTTTCTCATGTCGTAGTGCGGCATCTTCGCCAGCACCCGCTTCAGGCTCGACTTTTCTTTCTTCAGATGACTGGCAAGTGCGAACAAACTCGCAATCCCGTCGTAGACAAAGCGGAACTCAGGAAGCATCACGGCACCTGTACCCTCACCAGCAATGGCAATCCCTTCAGCAGGATACATAGATAGAGCATCCATCGCATGCTGCCTGCCCACCGGAACCCGAAGCACCTTCGCGCTGTACTTTGCCGCCACGTCGTCGACAACCGAAGTTGTCGACAAATTTGTGATCACCATTCTTCCCGGCTGTCGCTTCAATTGATATTCCGCTAGCAGTGGCAGAATCATCTCTTCGCTCACCACTTCGCCATCACCGCAGCAAACGGCAATTCGGTCGCTATCCATATCGAAAAGCACTCCCAGATCACCGCCTATGGCCTGCACTACGGGTGAAAGCTGCAAACCAACTGTACGTGCATTTGTGTTGGGAGTATGCGCGAATGCTTTCGACTCGAGGGTCGCATTGATCATCGTGATATCGATCGGGTGACGTTCCTTGAGACGTTTCAGGATCAGACTCGAAAGCCCTGAGGAACAGTCTGCAACTATCTTTAGACCCTCAAGGTCACGAACATTGAATACTCGCTCCAGATCATTGATGTACGCTTCGATCGCTTCATCATCGAAATGCAATCGTCCCACTTGGGTCCAGTCTTTGAATTCGAACTTTCGCAGGTGATAAATATCAAGCAGCTCTGAAGCTTCGCCGTTGGATAAGTAAGTGCCGTTCGATCCTAAAAACTTGAGAGCATTCCACTCTGCATTATTGTGCGATGCGCCAATCGAGATGCCTCCGGCAGCATTCATGCGCTGGATGGCGTGCTGCAAGACTGGAGTCGAAGCAAGTCCCAGATCAATGACATCCCGGCCACTGGCGAGCAAGGACGCAACAATTCCTTCGCGCAGCATCACGCTCGAAGCGCGTGGGTCACGAGCAATCAAAACCGGATCGCTTCGATTGAGAAAAACACTAAACGCCGCTGCGAATTCAAGAGCGTGATGGGCTCGAAGGCCAGGGCCCACGATCCCTCTGACACCGACAGTACTGATACGAAGAGAATTGGCCATGGAGATCTACTGAACCAGCTTGAGCGTGCCAAAAGCCTCTGGCGTGTGATTGCTGATGCGCCCCGTCGGCAGCCATGCAACCATCTTTCGATCCGGTGGCGGCCCCTGAAAGCGATAGAAGTTCCCGCGCAGCAAAGTTCCCGGCTTGATCTGTTCGGACGTCACGCTAGCCAGTGGAATCTGGAACTCGCCGTACCAAATCTTTGCCTTGGCGTCGATTCGCGCCTTCACTGCCATTTTGCTGTCCCACTTCCACCCACCATCGGGACGTGCTTTCTTAGTATCGATATCAAGATCCACCCACTCTCCCTGCGGGCTAACCTGATATTCGCGATATTGGTGAATGTTGTTGAAATCTGCACCAAGGAAAATCTCTGCAACATCATGCTCCCAGAGCTTGTTGGTTTCCTGTGCGGCGTTGGGATTTGGCAATAAATAAAGCTCTTCGTATGGACAGCTCATCAGCACATAGAGGTTCTTATTGGTCCATCGAACTCGAATTTCCGTCCGGTTGCTCTTCAGCTCCACCCCGAGATTACTCTTCGTGGCGAGAACAGGCGCTGTTTTTCTCCAGAATTGCGAAGACGGATCTGCTGTCAAAACGACGTCTTTGTTGGCAAATTTAACTTCCATGTAGTCGGCCGCTACGACGGGAATGGCTAGAAGTAAGGCGAGTCCAAGATTGTGCATGCACTCTCAATATAATTGAAGACTATGGTTCATCGGCTATTTTTGACTTTCTTACCCGCTCTCTTGTTCGCGCAGCCCAAACTGCCGGATTGGGTAAGCGTCCAATCCGACATTCCTTACGCGAACCACCCGGAAACTGTACTTGATGTTTATCGGTCCAAACGCAGTCCTCCAAATGACGGAAAACGTGTTGGGGTTCTGGTAATCCACGGAGGTGGATGGGTAGGCGGAAAGAAAGAGAATGTCTTTGAAAGACTTTGCCTCCCTTACCTTGAAAAAGGCTTTGTAGTCGCCAATGTGGAATATCGACTTGCAGGTGCCTCCTTAGCCCCTGCAGCAGTTCAAGACGTTCTCCGGGCAGCCCAATGGTTCAGGGAAAATGCTTCGAAGTTTGGAGTAAGCAAGAGAAGGATTATCGTTACGGGCGACTCCGCCGGAGGACATCTCGCACTCATGGTTGGGCTTACGCCGAAGAAGGCAAAACTCGGACCAACCGGACGAATCGCGGCAGTCATCAATTTTTACGGCATCACCGATGTGCAGGACCAACTCGAGGGACAAAACATGCGCAACTACGCAGTCACCTGGGTACCCGAGTCTCTCCCTGACCGACAGGAGCTCTCACGTCGTATTTCGCCTGTTTCCTGGGTGGGGAAACATATGCCGCCCGTCCTCACCATCCACGGGGATGCCGACCCGACTGTCCCTTACGAACACGGAGTCGATCTGACAAAGGAACTGCGCAATGCAGGAAATGATGCCGAGATGATTCCAATCCGTCAGGGTGGGCATGGTAACTTCACTCCTGCGCAATTCGCCGACATATATGTGCAAATTTTTGAGTTTCTTGCACGCCGAAAGATTCAATAAATGACGCGTCGTCAATTCACCACTATGCCGCTACTTTCAACTGCACTAGCTGCAGCAAACGACATTAAACTTGGCATCGACTTGTTCAGCGTCCGGAGCCAGGGCTGGACTGCATTCGAACACCTCGACTACGCCGCAAAGCTCGGCGCAAGGGTGGTTCACTTCTCCGAAATCCGTTTTCTTGGTTCGCTCGAAGATGACCACGTCAGAAAAGTATCAGCTCATGCAAAGAAGCTGGGCATCGAGCTCGAGATTGGCATGCGATCCGTTTGTCCTACATCAACACTGTTCGACCCGAAACAAGGGACAGCTGAGGTGCAGTTGAAAAAAATCATCCACGCCGCACACCTGTCTGACTCGCGCCTCGTCCGGTGTTTCCTTGGGTCCATGGCCGACCGGCAGGGCAATGTTCCACTCGAATCGCACATCGAGAATACGGCAGCGACATTGCGCGCATGTAAGAGCTTTGCTCAGGATCACAACATCAAAATTGCTGTCGAAAATCACGCTGGCGACATGCAAGCTCGCGAACTTCGTGGGCTGATTGAGTTGGCAGGCAAGGACTTTGTGGGTGCCGTCATCGATACAGGCAATCCGGTCTGGGCTCTCGAAGACCCACACCTCACACTCGAAACGCTCGCCCCCTACATCCTAACGAGTCATGTACGCGACTCCTACCTCTGGAAGACTCCGGAAGGTATCGCAGTGCAGTGGACCAGGATGGGAGAGGGCAACGTAAATATCTCGCGGTGGGTGGCGCGCTACCGCGAGCTCTGCCCCGGCAAGTCCTTGTCAATGGAAATTATCGTCACGGGCTCTCGCAAATTCCAGGTCTTTGAATCCAAGTTTTGGGACGCCTACCGAAACACTCCAGCCTGGGAATTTGCCCGCTTCCTTGCTTTAGCTGAAAAAGGTTCCGTGAGATCGGATCCGCCAAAGCTCGACCAAGAAGCTTCGATCACAAGGGAACGGCAAGACCTCGAGGTCAGCATTGACTTCACAAAGAAATTACTCGCATGAAACTAAGTCCAATCGCACTCCTCTTTGCGCTCAGCATCCAGGGAGCAATCGTTCCTGATGTCCGCGTACTCATCAACAAGCAGGATTTTCTGGCGGCTGAGAAGTTGATTGAATCTCTGCGTTCTGGTGGCCCCTGGACTCCCGAATTGATCGAAGCGCAATCCTGGCTGGGCCGCGGTGCGTTGTTCGCGAAACAATACGACAAGGCACTTGTGTACGCAGCTCAAACTCGAAAACTCTCGCTCGAAGCACTCAGGACGCGCAAGCTGGACGACGAAGCAAGACTTCCCATTGGCTTTGGTGCGTCGATCGAGGTCGAAGGTCAAGCCCTCGCGGGCAAGGGCCAATTGAGCGAGGCAATTACATTTCTGAACCAAGAATTAAAAGCTCACTGGTCTACATCCATCCGCACGAGAATTCAGAAAAACATCAATCTTCTCTCGCTGGAGGGCAAGCGCGCTCCAGACCTCGAACTGAAAGAAATGATCGGACCCAATGTTGCAGTATCGCTTTCGAAACTCAAGGGCAAACCTGTTTTGCTGTTTTTTTGGGCGCACTGGTGTGCGGATTGCAAAGCACAGGCACCGATCATCTCAGATCTTCTCACCAAGTTCGGCAAGAAAGGCTTGATGATAATTGGACCAACACAACGCTACGGATACGTAGCTGGAGGCGATGACGCAACGCCAGAAGTAGAGAAGGCCTATATTGCCACCATTTACAGCAAATCCTACGCTGTAATCCCTGGTATGTCCGCGCCGTTGAGCGAAGAAAATTTTCGCATATACGGATCGTCGACTTCACCAACATTAGTTCTGATCGACAAAACCGGAATTGTGAGAATGTACAATCCGGGCTCGCTCAGCATGGAAAAGCTCAGCGCAAAGATTGAACCTTGGCTCTAGTCGGATCAGCTTATACGTAGTCATCAGGTGGGGAATTGCCCACGTCTTCGGCAAGATTTCCGAACTTGGTGAACTTATGGATAAACGCCAGATCCACTTTACCGATCGGGCCATTACGTTGCTTTGAGATGATCAGCTCAGCGCGACCCTTCAAGTCTTCGCGGTCGGGCTTGTAAACCTCTTCACGAAACAAGAAGCAGACCATGTCGGCATCCTGTTCGATGGACCCCGACTCGCGCAAGTCGCTCAGTTGCGGGCGATGATCCCCGGGCCGCGTTTCCGGGCCCCGGCTCAACTGGCTCAGAGCAACAATCGGCACACGCAGTTCCTTGCTCAACAACTTCATGCCACGCGAAATCGAACTCACTTCTTGAGTACGATTTTCTTGACCACCTCGCGATTGCATCAGTTGGAGGTAATCGATGATCACCAGTCCCAGGCCTCTTTCGGCCTGCACTCGACGCAACTTCGCATGAATATCCATCATGTTAATGCCCGGCGAATCATCCAGATAAAGGGGAGCATCCATTAGGTCCGTTGCAGCAACGGCCAATTGCCGACGGTCATCGTCATTCAAAAAACCTGTGCGAAACTTATGCTGGTCCACTCGAGCTGCAGCGCAAATCATGCGGGTCAGCAGACTCTCCTTCGACATTTCGAGCGAAAATACTGCCACCGGCTTCTTAACTCGCGGACCACTGACGTGCTGCGCGATGTTCAGTGCAAATGCAGTCTTGCCCATGGCAGGACGCGCCGCGATAATGATCAACTCTCCCTCGCGAAAGCCGCCTGTCATTTCATCAAACTTGGTAAAGCCTGTCGAAACACCCTTGATACGGCTCGAAGGATCAAGAAATTGATCCAGGCCAATTTCGTCGATGATTTCCTGTGGCCGCGATAGCGTATTCTTCGCACGCGACGCCCCAATATTGAGAAACGATTCTTCTGCCTCGGCGAGAATATGATCGGCCTCATCTACACCCAGAAAGGCCTTATCCATCACGCTCTGCGCGGTGAAAATCACCTTGCGGAGCGTCGCCTTTTCCTTGACGATTTTGACGTAGCCAAACACGTTGAGCGACTGGGGAATACCCTCGTCGAGGCTCATCAGATAGCTCAGCCCGCCTGCGCTCTCAAGTTCCGAATGGCGCATCAATTCATTCGCAAGTGAAACCCGGTCAATCCGCTCACCCCGCTCGGCAATGGAACTCATCCGATTGAAGATACGACGATGCGATTCAAGACTGAATTCTTCTGCAGTCAGTTCGCCGCCAACAAGCGGAAATGCCTCAGGGTCTACCAGAACAGCTCCAAGGGTGAGCCGCTCAGCTTCTAAATTCGCGGGAAGGCCTTTTTGAAAGGCGATATCCTGAACATTCATCGCTTACAGCATTAGTATTGCGCTTCCCACCTGTGAAGGTCTTGTGGAAAAGCTGTGATTATCGTGTGCTTATTTCAGGCTGATATTGTTGGTCTCGAGCGTAACACCAAGGGCCTGCTGCAATTGAGCAATCGCCTTGTTGAAGTCCAGCCTGCCAACCAGGCTGCGCCGCTGAGAATCAGCGTACTCATTCTGCCGCGTGAGCACCAGGAAATTGGTACTCTCCCCCGTCTCAAAGAGCCGCTGTTCGCTGTCCAGCTTTTCTTTCGCTGCCTTCACACTCGCCTCAGCGGCAACAATCCGTTGCTCGGCCGTGCGTAGAGCTTGCAGTGCATTTCTGACCTCAGCCTCAATTGACTGCTCAGCTCTGGCGCGTTGGAGTCCAAGAGCGCGCTCAGACAGTTTGGTCTGCGCAAGAGATTCCTGCGCAGCTCGATTTCGCACAGTCCAATCGATTTGCAAACCGGCCTGCCAACTGGAATAATTCTGCCCAAACAAGCTGCTTAGTGTAGTTCCATAACCGCCAATAAAGCTCGGCGGCACGTTTGCGCCAGCAATCCCTCCAAAAAACGGGTTCTTTGCCTGGCTTCTGTCGCCGGCTAATCCTGCCATCGTATAACCGGCCGTCAAGTTTGCTCCCGGCAGAAGCTGATTCTTGGCAAGATCTTTTTGAAATTCGTTCGCTTCAAGGCGTAGTCGCAGGTTCTTCAACTCGGGACGACGTTCGACCGCTGCTTTGATAATCCCCTTAAGGTCATCAAGCGCCGGGGGGGCCGAATTTCGTGTCTCGACGGGAATCACTTCGTCTTCCCAAATGGCCTGGTCACGGCCTCCGGCGAGTAGCCCCTTGAGATTGTTCTCTACTTCAGTCACCAAGCCGATGCTCGAGTAGTAACTGTCCTGGCGGCGTTCTAGTTCTGCCAGCGCTCCAGACAACTCCACCGGGGCCAAAGTCCCTGCGTCGATCTGCCGCTTCGAGCGTTCAAATTGGTCTTTGGCAAGATCCACACTTTGCTTTTTCACGTCAATATCTTGACGCGCCGCAACCAGGTTCCAGTAGCCTTGCGTCACAAGTGTCACCACCTGGATCACGCGGAGCTCATAGTCCGCTTCGCTGATGTCAATCTGCTTGCGTCGCAACCGGATCTGGTTGCGGTCATTGTCAATCTTGCGTCCGCGCAACAGTGGTTGCGTCAAGCTCAGTACCAGTGCAGACTGTGTAAACGGATTCAGCCCACTGAACGGATTGCTAGTACTCAGTCGTCCATTGTTGAACGCTGCTTCGAGTCTTGTCCCTTGCCATGGCGTCTTCTGGGAAAACGTAAAGTTATTACTCAGATTTCGGTCGACCAGTTTCCCGTCGGCAGCCTGGAGCGGGCTTGAAGTTGGCGTTACGTTGTAACTCAAGTTCGGCCGGTACCCAAGCACTGGGTCCCAAACTCCGAAAGTCTGTCTGTACTGGCTCTGCGTCAACACGGTGTTGGTTTTCTCAATCTGGATATCAAGATTGTTCTGCAGTGCAAGTTCAATTGCGTCCTTCAACATCATCCGCTTTTGCGTGGCACCCACACCCACTCGGGCGGGACCATCAGCAGCCATGCCAACCATGGCAAACAGCAGCAGCCCAAGCAAACCGGCAAAAGCTTCTTTGATACTCCGGCGTTTGAAGACGCCACCAAGCCGCGCAAAAACATGCCAGTTCGACATATCGTCAAAAAGTGAATAGACGACCGGGGTCACAAGCAGGCTAAGCAACAGACACATCGTTTGGCCGCCGATTACCACAATCGCCACTGTACGCCTGGAGCCAGACCCAGCTCCTCCGCCAAGGGCCAGAGGAATCATGCCGGCCACAAGTGCCGCCGTCGTCATCAGGATTGGTCGTAGCCGATCCTCGCAGCCCTTTAGAATTGCGTGCATTCGATCATCGCCCTCTTTGCGAAGGCGTTTGATGTGGTCGATTTGCAGAATGGAATTCTTCTTCACAATTCCGAAAAGAACCAAAATACCCACCGAGGTGTAGATGATGTTGTAGTTTTCATTTGCGATCTTGAGACTCAACAATGCAAAGGGAACACTGAGCGGCAGGCTCAGCAGAATCGTGATCGGATCAAGAAAGCTTTCAAACTGAGCCGCCAGAATCATATACATGAAGGCGAAACAGAGAATAAATGCCGACACAAAATTTACCGCAGCTTTGCCAAATTCCTTGGAACGCCCAACTGTGCCTGTCGCATATTGCGGGGGCATGTTCAGTTCCTGAACAATCTTCTGCGTCTCCTCGATCGCCTGCGACAGCGATCCGCCCTTGGCAATATTCGCCTGGATGAGGATCTGTCGTTGACGGTTGTAGCGGTCAATCGCGGATGGCCCAGTCGCATCCCGCAAGCTCGCCACACTCGAAACCGGCACATTGCCGAGCGTTGTAGAGGGCACGAACAATCGATTCAATGCCTGCGGTGAGGTTCTAAATTCCTTGTCTACTCGAAGCTGTACATCATATCTGTCATCACCTTCGCGATAGGTAGTGGCCTGGTCATCTCCGGCAACAAGCGTCCGCAATGCGGAAGCAATGCTATTGACACTCACGTTCAGATCGGATGCCTTGTCCCGATTGATTTCAACTCGCAACTCCGGCTTGCCGGGTTCGTAGGACATATCAAGATCGGCCACGCCCGGCACAGATTCAAGTCGCTTCATAATGGCGCGCGAATATTTTTCCAGTTGGTTGAGGTCCGGCCCCTGAACATAGAACTGAAAGTCGCGATCACTCGCACCTCCGGAAATCAAGGCCGGCAACTGCACTCCGACAATCAGATCCTTTGACAATTTCTTAAACAGTTCCCGCGACTGCTCCATCAACTGCTGCTGAGAAAACTTGCGTTCTTCCGGCTGTACCAGTTGCACGATAATGCTGCCACGATCCACACGCTTCTGAACATCAGCACCCACCGTCGTAAGGAGATACTTCAACCCTGGCAGTTTCTTCAACTCAGCTTCTACCGTGTCCATGGACTGTGTCGTCCCCTCGAGCGATGAACCTGGCGGCGTCCGAACGGTAACTTCGAAGTAGCTCTGGTCATCCACCGGCAGGAAGTCTTTCCCCATGCTGTTGAATAGAGGCCCAGTTGTATAAACCACCGCAAGCGAAATCACAACAATCACCCATCGGTGACGCATGCTCCATTCAAGGAGCCACATGTAAGGTTGCGACACGACCTTAAACAGAAGCCCGTCCTTGGTACCACCGTCCTGCTTCTTCGGTGCCAATTTAAGGAACTTGGCCGACAGCGCAGGGGTGAGAGTAAAACTGACCAGCAAACTCACCATGATGGCGAATGCTGCTGTAAATCCGAAGCTCGACATGAATCGCCCCACGATGCCGCTCATCAGCGCAACCGGCATGAACACAACTGCAAGGCTTAAAGTTGTCGCAAGTACGGCAAGACCAATTTCGCGAGTTCCTTCAATAGCGGCCTGCACTGGGTCCATGCCCTTTTCTTCCTGGAATCGGAAAATATTTTCAAGCACAACAATCGCATCGTCAATCACGATGCCTACCATCAGCACCAGCGCCAGCATCGAGATCTGGTTGAGCGTAAATCCCATCAGGTTCATGAGCGTGTAGGTCGAAATGATCGAAGTTGGAATCGCCAAAGCTGCAATCAAAGTGGCTCGCCAACTTCGAATGAAGAGCAACACGATGATCGACGCAAAGATCCCGCCCTCTACCAAATGCGCCTGCACCGCCTCGAACGCGCCTCGAATAAAGAAACTCTGGTCACGCGAATAGTCAATCCTCAGGTCCGGTGGCACAAGTCCAGCTTTCTGCAATGTTTCGATGCGGTCCTTAAGAATTGCAATGACATCCAGTGTGTTTGTACCAGCCTGCTTGCGTACTTCGAGTACCACTGCTGCCACACCATTAATGCGCGCTAGCGAACGTGGCTCCTGCACGCCATCAGTCACATGCCCAACGTCGCGAATTCGAATCGGGGCTGAGTTCTGATTGCCGATAATGATGTCTGCGAAATCCTCCGGCCGCAAAAGGCGGCCCAATGTGCGCAAACTCACTTCACGTGCTCCCTGATCCAGACGCCCACCCGGAATTTCGACATTCTGGGTAGCAAGCGCGCCACGAATCTGATCGATGTTCAGGCCATAGCTGTATAGCTTTTCTCCGTCCAGCACCACCTGAATCTGTCTCGTACGATCACCGACAAAACGTACTTCTCCTACACCATTCAGACTCTCGATATTTTTCTTGATCAGATCGTCAACCAGTTTTGTGGTTTCGCGAATTTCGCGAGGTGAACTGACAACAATACTGATCACCGGCGACGCATCGGTCGCCACCTTCTGGATCACCGGCTGTTTGGCGTCCTTTGGCAATTGATTCAAGACCTGATTCACCTTGTCGCGCACTTCTTGCGCAGCGGAATCACCGTCTTTCTCGAGGCTGAACTGGATTGCGACAATCGAGTTGCCCTCGCTCGATGTAGAGCGCAGTTCATCAATGCCGGAGATCGTGTTCACCGCCTCTTCGATGCGCTTCGTTACCTGGCTTTCCACTTCTTCAGGAGCAGCACCCGGTAATACAGTCGTTATCGTTACGAAGGGAAATTCCACCTTTGGAAAAAAATCGACACCGAGTCGACGATAGGAGTCAATGCCGAGCACCACCAAAGCCATAATCAGCATGGTCGCGAAGACGGGACGTTTAATACAAATTTCTGCGAGTTTTTGCATGGGGTAATCCTAGAGGGTCTTCACCGCAGCGCCGTTGATGAGGTTCAGCAGATTACTCACCGCAATCGCTTCGCCTGGCTGTATCGCACCAGCAGGCGCTTCAGCCCATCCATCCAGTTCCGCACCGGGCACAATGCGGACTTCCACCGCCTTGCCGTTTCGAATGACATAAACCTTGCTCAGCCCAGCCACCGAATAAATTGCATTCTTCGGCACCATAACCACTGCGTCTGCACGGCGCGTTACCAGCTTCACCTGCACAAATGTTCCCGGACGCAAGCGGCTATCACTGGCTGGAATTTTCGACTCCGCCAGAAGCGTGCGATTCTTCGCATCAAAAGATGGATTCAGCTGCTGAATCACCGCCTGGAATTCTTTTCCGGGAGCCGCATCAGTCGTAAAGCTGACTACGCTTCCCGCTTTGATCAACGACGAATAGCTCTCCGGTACTTCCACCCGCAACCGTAACGGGCTCGTTTTCACTAAAGTCGCAACTGGCGTATTGTCCTTAATGTACTGTCCGGGGCTGATCAGCTTCGCGCTGATACCCCCATCAAACGGGGCCCGAATTACTGTATCCGATAGTCGCTTTGTTGCGATTTCAAGATCAGCCTTTTGTGCCCGCAATTGTGCAACCAGGCCATTCATCTCGTCTCTGGTCGCATCAATTAACGCTTGCCTCGCCTGCAAAGTCCTTTGTAACTCCACTGCTCTTTCCTTTGATATATCTCCGCTCTGCACCAGTTTTGCCGCAGACTCATATTTCGATTTCGCATCCTCATAATTCGCCTGCGCCTGTCGCATGTTTGCGCTGGAACTCGGGTAGGCTTCATCCGGGCTCTTCATGCCAAGTCGCGCAGAGAGTTGTCCGACATTCGCCTTGGCGCGCTCCAGTTGCCATTCAAGTTCGCGACGGTCGAGTTCCGCAATGACGTCCCCTTTTTTGACCAGTTGACCAAAATCCACACGAAAGATCGACACACGTCCGGGAATTTCAAAGCTGAGGCTCACTGTCTCGTCCGCTTCGAGCGTACCCGTTACATCGATCGATTTGTCGAGTGTTCGGGAAACAGCAGCTTGCACGCGGACTTGAATTTGCTCTGGCGCCTTTGCCAATTCTGTCTTTGGTGCTTCCTGCTTCTTTGCGCAGGAGGATAAAAATATTAGTGCCGGGAAAATAATGTACAGCAGTTTCATGATTGTGTTTTGCGGATCCCATTCAAAAAAAGTTGAACTGACAAATTGACCATCTCTTCACGATCCACGCCTTGGCAGATCGCAGATCGAAAGAGAATGGTGGATTGACAATATTGGCCGATCATCCCGCAGAAGGCTAAAGCAGCTCCGAGCGGATGAACTTCTGAAAAAGCGCCTTCGAGCATGCGCTTTTCGATGTAGCCAACGACGACGTCGATAAAAGGTTTGGCCTGTTTGTCGCTAAACTCTTCCATCAATTCGTGGCCTTCCAAATTCGAAAATAACTTCAACCGGATCAACTCCGGTTTCGTTTCGTGCCACCGGATCATGGCATTGGCAAGGTGAGTAAAAAACTCAGCATCGCCGCCTGAGGCTGCTTTGCGGCTCAACCCCTCAAGCGCGTCGTTGTAATGCGAATCTTTCGACTCTTCAATAATCGCGGTATAGAGATCTCTCTTACTCGGAAAGTGTTGATATAAAACAGGTTCGCTCACTCCGAGGCTGGCTGCAAGCTCACGGGTTGTCACCCCGCGAAACCCCCTTTCGGCAAAGAGCCGAATGGCGGCAGCCAGGATTGCGGTACGCCGATTTTGACTACTGAGTCTGGTTGAAACAGCCATAAGCTAGCATTCGCTAAGTTAGCAGATACTAGTAACGCGCCCAAAGATTCAAAAAAGGCTCAGTCGGCGCTCATATTTACAGTGCTTGTTCGGACAAACGGCCCAAAGCACCTTTCGAATCGGCTTTTCTATCAGATATGGACTCGAACAATCCGGGCACCGCTCCTCAATTGGCTTGTGGGTGGAACTAAACGTGCACCGTGGATACTGTGAACAGCCAAAGAATTGCTTGCTCTCTCTGGAGTGTTTCAAAACGATTTTCCCTCTGGAACAGCGAGGGCAGGCGGTAGGCTCGGAAGACATGCTCAGATTCCGTTGTACACTTTTCGATAGTCGCTCGGATGCGGAATCTTTGAGGGTGAACCGAGCGGCAACTTCTTTAGGAACGGTTTTATAGGTAATGGCATTGAAGTCACTGGTAATCGTCGAGTCTCCAACAAAAGCAAAAACAATCACGAAATTCCTTGGCAAGGATTACATTGTGCGGGCGTCGATGGGACACGTGCGCGATCTTCCGGAAAACGCCTCAGAGGTCCCGGCAAAGCTGAAGAAAGAACCCTGGGCCAGACTTGGTGTAAACGTCGATCACGAATTCGAGCCCGTCTATGTCGTCCCAAAAGGGAAAAAGGACCAAGTCAAAGAACTTCAGGACCTTCTCAAGACCTCCGATCAACTCTTCCTCGCAACCGACGAAGATCGCGAAGGAGAGTCGATTAGCTGGCATTTGCGCGAGGTACTCAAACCGAAAGTTCCAACGAAACGCCTTGTTTTTCACGAAATCACGAAGGACGCGATTCTGCACTCTTTGGCGAACGCTCGCGAGATTGACGAGGATCTGGTTCGCGCTCAGGAGACTCGCCGGATCATTGACCGCCTCTTCGGCTATGAGGTCAGCCCGCTGCTTTGGAAAAAAATGGCACCTGGCCTCAGCGCGGGACGTGTTCAAAGCGTTGCCGTCCGTCTGTTGGTAGAGCGTGAGCGAGCCCGTATCCGCTTCCGTAGTGCCGCGTATTGGGGGGTAAAGGCGAAACTGTCCAAACCCGGCTCCGAACCTTCGTTCGACGCAGAATTGCTCCAACTCGCCGGCAAACGTGTCGCAACCAGTAAAGATTTCAATCCCGAATCCGGCAAGCTCGACGATCCCTCCGCGCTTGTGCTACTCGACAAGGCCGGGGCCGACAGAGTCGTATCCATACTCAAAGCTGGCCCGGTTTCGGTCAAGAGCGTTGAAGAGAAGCCTTTCGTTCAACGTCCCGCAGCGCCCTTTCTTACCAGCAGCCTCCAGATGGAGTCCAACTCCAAGCTCCGCTTCTCTGCCAAACGCACAATGCAAGTAGCTCAGCAGCTCTATGAAAACGGTTTCATCACCTACATGCGTACCGATTCCGCATCGTTGTCGCAGGAAGCAATCCGCGCCGCCAGATCCCTCATCGAGGCAGAATACGGTAAGGAATATTTGTATCCCAGTGTTCGCACCTACGAGACAAAAGTAAAGAATGCCCAAGAGGCCCACGAGGCAATTCGCCCGGCCGGGGACAGCTTTACTCCCCCTGAAGTGGTGCAGGCCTCTCTCGGTCAGGAGGCCTTTCGCCTCTATGACCTCATTTACAAGCGCACAGTGGCCTGTCAGATGGCCGATGCTCGTGGGACCAATACCATCGTCCTGGTTGAAGCTGGCGACGCCACAATGCGAGCCAGTGGCAAAACCATCGCCTTTGCCGGCTTCCTTAAGGCTTACGCCGAGGAGACCGACGACGATAACGGAAACGAGCAGGATCGCGTTCTGCCGCAAATGGCAGGCGGCGACGGCCTCAAATGTCTCGCCGCAGACCCGCTCGACAGATCCACTCAACCTCCAAACCGCTTCACAGAAGGTTCGCTGATTAAGGAACTCGAAAAGCTGGGCATCGGGCGTCCAAGCACATGGGCATCCATCGTCGAATTGGTGCTCAATCGCAGCTACGCCTTCAAGAAAGGTACGGCGCTGGTGCCCACGTTTACCGCCATGGGAGTCGTCGGCCTGCTCGAGCAGCACTTCGCCAACTTCCTCGACTACACCTACACCGCTCGCCTTGAAGACGATCTCGATGCGATTTCCCGAGGCGAGGAGACCAGCGCCACTTACCTCAAGGCATTCTACTTTGGCGACGCCCTTCCAGGCCTCAAAGATCTTGTGGCCCATGGGGAAAAAGAAATCGACCCGCGTATCATTAACGGTCTTCCCCTCGGTGAATGGGAAAGCAAGAAGGTGGAAGTCCGCATCGGCCGCTACGGCCCTTTCATCAGCGATGGAGAACGTCGTGCCAGCGTAGCCGATGAGATGCCTCCCGATGAACTCACACTTACCAAGGCGCTCGAAATGCTCGAGAACGCCAGTAAGGAACCGGAGAGCCTCGGCCTGCACCCGGATTTGGGCATGCCCGTCTACCTCAAAGTCGGCCGCTACGGCCCCTACGTTCAACTGGGTGATGGTCGCGATGGCGCAAAACCAAAAATGGCTTCGCTCGTCCAGGGCACAGACCTCAAGGATGTCGATCTCGCCCACGCCGCCAAGCTCCTGAGCCTGCCAAAAAATCTGGGCCCGAATCCGGATTCCGGTGAGTCAGTCATTGCAGCCAACGGCCGCTTTGGCCCCTATGTGCAATCCGGCACTGAGACTCGCAGCCTTCCAGCGAACCTCTCACCTATCGATGTGACTCTCGATCAGGCCATGGAATTAATCCGCCAGCCAAAAACCCGTGGTCGCGGCGGAATGGCTCGCCAGCAAACTTCTTTGAAGGATTTTGGCGTGAATCCAGCCACGAGCAAGACCGTAAGCCTTCTCAGCGGCCGCTATGGTGCCTACGTTTCAGACGGTGAAATCAACGCCACCGTCACGCGCGGCTCAGATCCGATGCAGCTCACACCAGAGCAAGCCTTCGAGCTGCTTGCAGCACGTGTCCAGCAGATCGCTGACCAAGGTGGCCCTGAAGCCGCCAAGAAGGCCAGCAAGGGGCGTCGGGAAGCCAAGAAAGCTACAAAGAAAAAAGCTCCAGCAAAAAAATCGAAGGCCGCAGCCGCCGTCGAAGCCTAGCAATTCGAGGAACGGTAAGCCGCAAGATACCAGACGTCCTGGTATCGACCCTGTTTGAGAATCGATTGTTGTTCGGTTCGCTCCAGCGTAAAGCCGTTGTTTTCAAAGGCTTTACGGCTGGCGGCATTGCCTGCGAATATTTGGGCATCAATTCTCTTGAGCCCCAATTGCTCAAAACCCTGCTCGGTTACCTGGCTAATTGCCTCACTTCCGTAGCCGCGTCCTTGAAACTCTTTACCCAGCCACAATCCGATCTCGCCGCGCTGAAGACGTAGATCATATTTCAGTCGAATCGAACCGATCACCGTCCCAGTCGATTTCTCTAGGATCGTAAAAGATCGCAGCAGTCCTGCATCAGCCATTTCCAGCCGCGTCTCAAGCGAGCCGTGCAATTCTTCTTCTGACTCCGGCTCGTCATAAACCAGCGTGTCCACCACGTTGCTGCCTGAAAGCAGGCGAAATAGTTCTCCTGCGTCAGAAGAACTCAATGGCCTCAGCACAATCATGTCCCCAGTCTAATGCCACACGCGCAGGTAGGCCTTTCCAGGCAGTTGCCGAATGATCCCTTCCAACTCAAGATCAAACAGAATCGCAATCAGTTCGCTCGTGCTCACCATCCCGTTCTGGTTCAATTTCTCGATCATCTCATCGAGCGAAAGTGGTGCGTCGTAAGGCAGAACCTGAATCACCTTCGCCCTAAGTTGGCACATGGGATGCTCGAATTCCGATGCACTCAGTGTCGGCAACAACCGCTGCCTGCTCCTTGATTGCAGCTTTTGACGTACTTCCAGCGGCAAATCGCACAACACATCGCTAGGCTCCTGCACGAGTCTCGCCCCTTGCCGGATCAATAGATTCGGCCCCCAGCTCTGCTTTGAGGTAATATTCCCCGGAATCGCAAACACTTCTCTTCCCTGGTCGAGCGCAAGCCGCGCTGTAATCGCCGAACCTGAATATTGCGCTCCTTCAACAATCAAAACTCCACTACTCAATCCACTCACAATGCGGTTGCGCACCGGAAAGTTCTGTGGATATCCCGGAGTCCGCATCGGATACTCACTCAAGATCAATCCGTCACGCCCGATCTGCGCCGCGAGCTTCTTGTTTTCCACAGGGTAGATCACATCCACTCCGCACCCTAAAACGGCAATCGTATTGCCCTCCGCAGCAAGAGCCGCCACATGAGCCGCCGTGTCAATGCCCCGCGCCATCCCGCTGACTATTGTGAGCCCCGCCAAGGCGAGTTCACGGGCAAAACGCTCTGCCACGGTGCTCCCGTAAGGACTAGGGCGTCGCGTCCCCACAATCGCAACTCCGGGCTCCCCAAGCAACTCCAGCTTGCCCTTCGCAAACATCAGCAAGGGGGGATCGTAGATCTGTCTTAAAAGTGTCGGGTAGCGGTCATCGTAAATCGTGATGATGGTTGTTCCACTAGCCCGCAAAAGCCGTTGCTGCTCAAGGGCATCGTCCATCGCCGAACCAGCCTCGATCGACCGTGCGACGCTCGCCGATAATCCGGCTCCCTCCAACTCCCTCGACTCCAACTGAAAAATCGCGGCCGGAGATCCGAACTTTTCTACGATTTCAACAGATCGCTTGGCACCCAGTTGTGGCGTCATTCGCAGCGCCAGCCACAATAGTTCTTCCTGTTCTGAAATCGGAGCCCGGGAGGGCGCGGGAGCAAGGCTGGGAGTCATTCATCTGGGTAGTTGTCTTGCCCCCACGAAGTTCTCATTGAAATCTCGTTTGAGTCTTCCTGTATGCGATATTCGTTTTATGGCCACACAAGCTACTTACGACGACGCAAACCTCATTTTGCGTCTTTACGAAATCCGCCGCGAAGACAAAATGCGCGCTGCCCGCAGCTGGTTCGCCAGTTCTTTTCGCCCCAAGTCTTTCGAGGAAATGAATCAGATTGCCGCGCCAGGCACTCCAGAAAACGCGCAGATGCGCCAAGTCGTCAGCTACTTCGAGATGGTTGCCAGCTTCATCAATTCCGGCGTTCTCAACAAGGAACTCTACTTCCAGTCCGGTGGGGAACTCCTCCTCACCTACTTGCGAATCCGCCCGGTTCTCTCGCATATCAGAGAAGCAAACAAGTATCCTTACGCCTTCAAGAACCTTGAAGTCGTCGGGGAAGAGATGCTTTCCTGGTACGACCAGAAGGGCCCTGGGGCAAAAGACGCAATCATCGGGCGCATGTCCTAGGAATCTAGGCACAGAGGAGAACATTTTAGTGCGGCAGGAGCCAGAGTTTTTCGGCGAGGCAGAATTGGACCTCGTCTACATAGCGAAGAAGCTGCGTGAAGCTCTACCCCTCGAAGAGGCTCTCAGTAGTGCCGGAATCGATTTTGCTGTTGAGCTTGACACCTACCGTGGTGGGCTTATTTTCCAGACAGAACGTACCGGTGCCTTTTTTTTCGTGCTCCCGGAAAAAGTTGAAGCCGCAAAGGAAGTCCTTCGCAGCCTCAAACTCAAGCCACACGAGATGTAGCGCTTATCTTCCTGAGTCCTTGCGTGCATTCTTCAATGAGAAGGTCACGATGTTGCTTACCTGAAAGCTCTGTGCAATCGTCAACTGAACTCGCGGGTCTGTATCGAGGTCTGTATTCAGTTCCAGATGAACCTCGTAAATACCGATCAGGCCCAGCTTCAATCCTGCAAATAAAACATTCGCTGTCTTGCCACCGGCAATCGAGGACACAAACTCAAGTGGCTCGTTTATCTCCGGCCCACTGTAGCCCAGCCCCGTAAAGACGGTATTATTGGCAGCCTCAGGAAAGATTGCACCCAGCCCTGTTGCAAGAATTACAATCGTCTCACCAGGGACTGCCGGATTTTCATCCGACACGCGAGAGCCCGCTACATTTGCACAACACAACTCGTTGTTGAATGCAGTTAGAATAATTCCTGAACTATCGCTGGTCTTGACTTCGAGGGGTGTCCCATTACCGTCAGGCCCAAGCTTCTTCGACTGCAATCGCAGACGGGTGTAGTAGCCACTGGGGAAGGCAACGACTTCAGGATCTCCGTTGCCACTATTGATCGTTTCTACCAGCTTGTCTCGCAGAGTGTAGTTCGCCTTGGATGGATCATTTGCGTCTACGTCACTTTCGAGCACCGTATAGGAGTAGCTGCGACCGTTAATTGTCACCGTCGCAACATCATCCTTTTTCGCTGTGCCGTCGAGTGAGATCGTCGCCGTCGCCGAACTTGAATAGTGAGTAATGATGCCTGTTCGCGGGTCAGTCCCCTCCTCTGCGAAAATTCCAGGATTCTGCAAGATGATCGGCACTCCAACCGGAGCACTATAACTGATCCGGCCATCAGAGAACACTGCGCGTACCCAGGCATTTGAACTTGTTGAGTCCCTTACTTCAATCGGGACCTGCACATTGATCTGAGTGGGAGAAACCGACTGGATGGGAGAAGAGATACCGTCAAAGAAGACTTCCACACCAGCAAGCCCGCGCGGCCATTCCTTGGCATTGAGTGGGACAGATGCGGTCCGGTCTGTAAAATTTTCACCAAAAATTGTTACGATGGTTCCGGCCGAAACCTGTGCGGCATCCTGACCACCGGCAAGACTACCAGTTCCAGCAGTTACCAGTGTCTTCGCTGTTTCGCCTTCTTTTACAGGCGCAACCTCAGCAGCGTAGCTCACAAGATTGCCGGGTTCGCCAGCAGTTCTGGCAGTCAGTACCAGGACAAAGAAAGATGTACGCAGGACTGGTGTAGCCAGTACATTTTTGTTACCACCATTCTTGGTATTAATGTCGCTCGCAAGTGCAAGGATCGCTGTCCGAAGCGTTCCGTCCTTCGGGAACTTATACGTGTAGCTTGTATTTTCCTTATCCTTTTCGTCGTAATTCACCTTGATGGTGATCGTCTCACCCTCGGTTGCCGTACCGCCAAAGTTCATCGTTCCGACTGCGAAGATTTCACGACTGGCAGCGTTCCTTACTCCGGTATCGGCAATCAGCCTCGGAGCTGCTGTGTAGACGAGAACACGTCGATTGTAAGGGTCGGCGATGTAGAGATTGGCTCCATCCCACGCCAGCGAGGTGGGGGTTCGAATCACATCTGCAGCCGAAACAAAATTCGGAAATGCCCCATCACTCGTTAAGTTCAACGTATCTGATCTTTGACCGAGCACTGCATCGGCAGCAGCGCCATTCGTTGTTGGGATCGTGTTGTAAACCAGCACTCGATCATTGCCGCCATCAGCGACAAATAAGCGGCGTCCATCGCTCAAGGCATAACGGGGAAAATTGATCGTTGCGCCGCAGCGCCCGGGGTAGGTAGCGGTCCCATCCGTTGCTTTGCCATTTGAGGCACAAAGCTTAGAAACGTTGTTCGCGACTGCGCTAACGAAATCAGGTTGCCCCAACACAAGGTCGGCGGGTGCCTGATTGGAAGTCGGTATCGTATTCCAGATCATCACACGGTTGTGTCCGAGGTCTGAAACAAAGAGCCTTCGCCCGTCGCTTGAAACAGATACAGGATTCAACAGGTTGTTCTGCTTCGGGTCTACACTCACTCGCGAAATGTCTACTTGCGGGACAGTCGTGAAGTTGGGCTGACCCAAAACAACATCCGCAGCCTGATCGTTGCTGGTCGGAATTCGGTTCCAGATCAGTACTCGATGATTCTGCGTATCGGCAATAAACAAACGCCCGTCCTGAACCCAGACTCCCTGCGGCCCGCGCAGCGATTTGTTATTAGTCGCAATCGGCCGAAGTTTGTCCAGCGATTCCTGCCCGATCACGATATCGGCCGCTTGGCCATTCGAGGTTGGCAAATTGCGCCAGATCAAGACACGATTAAAATCAGTATCAGCAACCGCCAGGATTTTCCCATCAGAAGCCACGGCAGTCGCAAGTCGCATCGTGGTCGCCGCAACTTTGGACGGAAACATCTTCGCAGCTTCCACTTCAAAATTCGGCTGACCCAGCACGACAGAGCCTACACCCACGCAGGCCGGGCATCGAGGTCCCTGCTGAGGTTGCACTTCGGGGCGCGGAACAAAACTGGAAATTCCGTCATAGATCACAATCCGGTGGTTCGCTGGCGACGCTCCAATGCGGCTCGAATCGGCCACGTAGAGTCGATCTCCTGCAATCGCAATGCCACCCACAGCACCAAGCTGTGTCGCACTGTTGCCAGGGTATTGATCAGTAAAGCTCTTTTGCCCAATAATCAGGCGGGCGGCCTGGCCGGTGTAGAATTCTTGGGCCGAAGCCAGACAAGCGAACACACACAGACTTGCTAGAAGCTGGTAAATCAACATTTTTCCTAAGAGTGGGTCGGGTGAGACTAAACCTTTAGTATAACGGTTTGTAAGAGTGACGCGGTAGTCCCTCGCAAAGTTGCAGCATCCTTCTGCCAACAACCTGCATTCCTTTCGATTCCAAATCTGTTCTTGATAATGGCAGTTTGCATGTCTGAGTCCACTGCCCCCCCCCGAAGTATGAACTCCGCCCTATTGGGCTTTTTAGTGTGCTTTTGACCATAGTTTACTCCTCCATCCGTAGTTTGAATCTGCCCGAATTCAGCTCCTGATACTGTATCCAGCCAATCCCACCTGTGATCTCGACACACACACCACAATAAATCCATTCGGCCAATCCCTGCCATCTCACCGTATAATCTTAAGTTGCGTCCCGCCCCTCTCATCGCCCAAGCTCGCGCAGGCCGTTGGCTGCTCGAATCCGGGATCCAGTCTGAATCCGGCGGCTTCTCCCGTTATCGCCAGACCGACCTCGCAATAAATCTGCCAGTCTCCACCGAAATCACCGGCTACGCCATCTCTGGCCTTTGCCATTTGTTCGAAGAATTCGGTGAAGAGAAGTTTCTCCTCGCTGCGCGCCGGGCGTCCGATTTTCTCTGCCTGACAGCCTGGGACTCGGAATCAAGCTCGATGCCCTTCGAGCTTGGTGCATCTGGCCGCTATAGCTATTTCTTTGATTGCGGCATCATCGCCCGTGGCCTGCTTTGGCTTTACCGCCTCACAAACGAGCCCCTGTATCGATCCACAGCGCGCAAAATCGGAATCGCGATGGAGCGAGATTTCTCATCGTTGACGGCTTTCCACCCAATCGTGCTGTTGCCCTGCAAGAGCCCTGCACCCCATGAAATCTGGTGGAGCAAAATGCCGGGAGCCTTTCAGCTCAAGGCTGCTCTCGCTTGGCGCGATCTAGGCGAGGAATTTGGCGACACCCATTTTTTGAATCTCTACGAACGAATGCTCAGTTTCGCTCTTGAGCACTATCCAGAAATGCTCGATAACGAAGTCGATGAAGTCAAGAAAATGGACAGGCTCCACGCTTGGGCCTACTTCCTCGAAGGTCTCCAACCCGTCAACGACAGGACCGCAATTCAATTCCTCCTCCGCAGCGCGCTTGCCTATGGCGAGGCTCTACGAGAATCGCTTGCGCCCCAATTTCTCCGCAGCGATGTCTGCGCCCAATTGCTTCGAATCAAACTATTGGCGGGTGCCAAGCCCTTCGAAGGGGAATTGGCACGCATTGAAGGCTTTCAGTATTCCAGCGAAGACCCAACACTCAACGGTGGTTTCGCTTTTGGAAGTCGAAACGGTGTCCTGACTCCTCACGTCAACCCTGTTTCAACTGTATTCTGCTTGCAGGCACTCAGTTATGCAAAGCGGGCGGAAGAGAACGGACTCCAAAGTGCCGACTGGCGCAAACTCATCTGAGATCAAGCTCGCCTTCGCCTCCTGCTCGGCAGATCTGATTGACCAATTCGTCGAAGAGATCCAGCAGATGGGCAACACGGATTTGCCCATCTATGTGGTTGCAGAATTTCAGCCCAGGATCTTGTGCCACTGGATCCCCTGGCACCCTTTTGAAGATATCCAGATCAACCATCAGCGCATTCTCTGGCATATCACCGGCAGGTCGATTCGCTTTAACTGCATCCTGCTCCAACCCAAACAACCGTACTGGAACATGCGCTGGCTGGCTTTCAAAATTGCTCCTGCCAAAGTTTATTTTTTCAACGAAAACTATGGCCACTTTCCTCTTCATCTGCGCGGAATCCCGCAGATACTCCGTCATTTCATCTGGCGCAGCAGGAACCTGATCCGCCACCAGACCCGCGCCGGTGGGCGCTTCTACACGCTTCTTTGGCGACTCAAGCATCCCTTTTCTCTAGAACGCCCAGCTTACATTCGTCTTGCCAGCAGACGCCGTGCCCTGAACATTCAACCGCTACACAGCGATCCCATCCCGCAACTCACTCCAGGAATCACTGTGGTAATTCCTTCTCGTGAGGGCCGCAAGCTCCTCGAAATACTGCTCCCGCAAATCAACAATGGCCTTGTTCACAAAGTGATCATCGTCGACAATGGCTCATCCGACAACACTCAGCACTTCGCAAACGGGTTCGTTGAGGTCATCACCGTAGACCACCCGCTCTCATTCGCCGAAGCTGTCAACATGGGCATCCGCGCCTCTCGCACAACACACACCTGCCTCCTCAATAACGACATGGTGCTCGAAGCCAATTTCTTCGAAGCCCTCGAACGCGCATTCGAGCTAATCCCAAATCTCTTTTGTGCTACCGCGCAAATCTTTTTTCCAGAAGGCAAGCGTCGTGAAGAGACGGGGAAAGCGGTCTACAGGCCGATAGCCCCGCGCGACTTCCCGCTACGCTGTGATACTCCTGTCGATGGAGAAAACTACTCACCGGTCCTTTATGGTTCCGGCGGCTGCTCTCTATATGACACAGCCAAACTCCTCACCATCGGCTGCTTCAAAGAAGCATTCCGCCCCGCTTACGTTGAAGACCTCGACACAGGTTGGCGCGGTTGGCAACAAGGCTGGCCAACAGTTTTCGTCGCAGACGCAAAAGTCGTCCACCACCACCGCTCCACAACTGCCCGCTTCATCTCAGCCTCTGCTATCGAACTCGCAATCGAGCAAAACTATCTCCGCTGGATTTTCTCGAGTGTCGCTTCACCCGAAGTTTTCCAGCGGCTCTGGCAGCATGCTGTCGCGAGACTCAACCTCCTCGCAGCTATCCCCGAACCAGCCCCGATTGCAACCTTCGCCTTGCGCTTCGCCGCCTTTGAGAAACCATATTTTGAGTGGGATCGCCCTGTCGACCCTAAGTTCGAAGAAGCGCAAATCCTTGCGTTAGGCAGTGGCGAAATTTCCTGCTTCCCCGGCTCGACAACGCACACCAAGCCCAGCATCCTCATCGTCACTTCTTACCTTCCCTTCCCCCTCTCGCACGGCGGAGCGGTTCGCATGTACAACCTCATGCGTGAAGCAGCCAAGGATTACACCCTCATACTACTGAGCTTTGTCGACGACTTCCAGACACCCGCCCCGGAGCTATCAGAACTCTGCGCCGAGATCATTGAAGTCAAGCGCGAAGGCACTCATTACCGCCGCTCCACCACCAACCCCAGGGTCGTTGAAGAATTCCAGAGCGACGCATTCACAGCCGCAATCCAGTGGGCAAGCCGCCGCTGGCAGCCTCAAATCGTTCAACTCGAATTCACGCAAATGGGGCAATATGCCGCCGCGTGCAGACCTGCAAAAACGATCTTGGTCGAGCACGACATCACCCTCGACCTTTACTCTCAACTCCTCAAGGACAAAGATGACTTCGACACGCGTCTAGAACTACAGCGCTGGGAAAGCTTCGAACGTTCTGCCTGGCGCGAAGTGGATTGCGTGACAGTCATGTCCGACCACGACCAGCGAATCGTCTCCGGAGCAAAACAGATCGCAGTCATCGAAAACGGAGTGGACCTCGTGCGCTTCAACCCGAGCGCGTCCGAGCCTGAAAAACGCCGCCTCCTGTTCATTGGCAGCCTTGCTCATCTCCCAAACCTGATGGCACTCGCCTGGTTCCTCAAAGAAGTATGGCCGATTTTAAAGAACACAAAACTTCACATCATCGCCGGTCGCAACCCCGACTACTATATCGACTTCTATAAGGAGCGAGTGCAGGTGGACGTGAATCAACCCGGCATTGAGCTCAAAGCCTTTGTTTCCGACGTCCGCCCTGCCTATGAGCAGGCAGAAATCGTCATCGCCCCACTCCTTGCCAGCGCGGGAACCAACATCAAAATCCTGGAAGCAATGGCTTGTGGCAAGGCAATTGTTTCAACCCCCGGCGGGGTCAACGGCCTAAGTGTCGAGGCGAACAAAGACTACCTTCCCGCTCAAACTGGCGAAGAATTCGCCAGGGCCATCGAGCAACTTCAAAGCAACTCAACTCTCCGCAAACAACTCGAACTGCAAGCAAGAGCCACCGCCGAATCCAGATACAGCTGGACTGCAATCGGACGCAAGCAGCAAGAGCTCTACGACAGCCTGCTATCCAAGTAACACTTTGGATTACCGCAGTCGAGCATCAATATTTCTTGCTAGCCATTTTAGTAGCGCCCGAGCTTCGGTAGGCTGCACAAATGCAATGCATTGAGACGGTTCGTTCCATACACAAATACCTCGATATCTTATTTTTTTCGTCGGTTCTTGCGTGAAGCTTGGCTTGACAATTCCGGCTGCTGGGCTGTCTCGTGAGGAACAGTCTTTACCTTCAGGAGGGCTACAATTATTGAAACTACCGAACCCGCACCAAACAGCGATCCAATGATCTCGTGCCCAAGATGGAAGCTAAGAGCTGAAACGGCTAAGGAGACTAGCGTGATCCTGTTGCACAATACTGGCCTCGCTGAGCTTCAGCGAAGTCAGAAACGATTATCAACTTTTCCATTGCCCTGCGGTGCTCTCCCTCAGATTCTGTCATTCGTGGAATACGGTCAGCTGCCCCGGCTACGCAGTTTTCATATCCTTGAAGGAGACTTGGGTGGGGGAGTGGCCCAGAAAAATGAGCTTCAATCTTCTGCACCTGATGAGTTTGTGAAGGAACTCGTGCAGCCGACGGAATCCGCTGAACTTCAATCTCTGGCTTGGCTGTCGCTTGAAATTGTTCGCCGCTTGGATGTGGGTCTGGGGTCGACATCGGCACTAAACTTTTCCGAGGCAATCACGATGTCTTCTCCGACCCTACGCATGTCTCCGGCGATGGCATCGACCGAGTTACGATTCCGAATTAGACGTTGGATCTCGTAGACGCGATTCCGAGCCGTGGCTGGATAGAGCGTCATGATGGATGAAAGACCTCGTGCGAAACTTTGCTTCTGATTGCTCTTCATACAATATTTGATTCCTAGGATCCAGTTTTCGTTGGCTAGCCACAAGTATCGGCCAGATGCATAAAAACTTTATCCAGCTGGAATCTTAACATCGTAGGCCATTCTTGCATCACAATTGTGAACCAGAATTGTCCAATGCAAGATGAGCATGAAACGGGATTGGATTCCAATGCAAGATGAGCATGAAAGCGGGGAAGGTGGAGTAGGCATGCTGGCGTATGCAGATACGCATGGAAAATGCCGAGAATTTAAGTCAAAAGAAGA
>JANXLY010000004.1 GCA_025354885.1 Acidobacteriota bacterium
AATCCTCGACGAACTCGTCGCCTCCAGCCGCAACCGACGCAATCAGCGCGGGGTCAAGCGAAAAATGAGTAGCTACCCACTGCGCCACAGATAGGAAGCCTCGCCGCTTATCGATATTTGTGCGGTAATTAGGATCGTTAAATGACGAGTATTATATCTAAACCGCTGAAAACAACCCAAACGATTCCGGCTCCCCTCTAAACACAGTTCGCCCATCTGCTACATTCTGTAATCGAGAACGCGCCCGCAAGCCACCTGGCCTGCTGGCGCGTTTTCTATTTCAATCCATAAAGGAACTTTCCCAATGTCATCACAGGCCAAACAAAATCCAAACTGCGCCAACATTTGGGACCAGCTCCGCCCACAATAGGCATCACTCTACAGTGCGCGAGCGAAACGGTCCAGATGAGCGGCCAAGGCACCAAATCGGCCCAGCGATAGGAATTACCGGTCACCAAACCCGCGTTGAAAGCAAGCCCGCATGGACTGCCAATCCGAGTCGGAAAGCCGACCGATCAGCCGGGCCTCCCGATGTGGGAGGGTGACCAGCAACAATCGAAAGTACGACGGTGCATGTAAGCCGGTCTGCCTCCACTCCAGCAGCGGGCAGTCTGTCGGGGCGAAGGACTGGGGAGCCTAGGTTGTGACGATGCCGACGACCACATCGGGCCGGTGGCGGTGGCAATCCTCGGTGGATAGCACAAGCGCCGGGCGCGTCTTAGTCAACTACGCGCGAGGGAATGCGCCCACGACAACATCACCTGGCTTCAAGAATTTCCCGGGTCGTTGGCTTCGCGACGGCGCTGCGCCGTCGATGTCGCATCCGCGAGGTCTTCGTCCGACCAACTATCGGACCAATCCACAGTATGCCGGCCCGCAAGATCCTTCAATTGACAGGCCCATTCGAGCACCCTACCTGCCTCGTCCGGCGGGAGCGCACGGACCACACTGATTAGCGATTCTTCCTTGGCACTGAGCACCATAAGTCCAAAGTAGCTCCGCCTGGCGACGTAAACAACATCTGCGAAGCGGTTAACTGCGCGGGTCTGAGCGAGTCTCATTGACGATTAAAGATTTCGCAGCATCAGCGCCAGCCACCTTCGGCGTCACAAGAATGGAAGGCGAGAATTTCTTAGCCTCGGCGCAGTTCAGAAATTGCTTGCAGTACCTCCTTTGTGTTCTGGTTGATCCATGTCTTGATTTTCGCAGTGCAGACAGCCGCAATGAGACCAGCACCGATGAGGACTGGTTCCAATCTTAGTTCCCTGCCAGGGCTCCGTTTTGTCAGCGAGATAACCGCCCCGAAAGCCAAGATTGTCGCCACGACCTCCTTGACGCGGCCATATCGCTCCGCCTTCTCGACGCCTGCCAGCGCATTGCGGATGAAAACGTCTTCTTCATTCTTCATGCTTGCCTCCTATGACAAACTTACGGATCGTTGCGCCCCCGCAGAAACGCCGGGATTTCGCGGTTCCCACGGGGATATCGAGAATCGCCGTCGTCTCTTCCAAAGAGAGAGGTTGCACAGGCGCGTGTGATACAGAATTCGTTTGCCTAAGCGGGTCATATGGGTTTGCGGCTGTTGAATCTGGCCGCTTTTTGCAGCCGTCTTTTAATGGGCACTTCGTGCCCGCCGGAGTGATGCCTGCCAGTACGCTGCTTAGTTCAACGCCATTTTTGCAGGCTGCGGCGTGCTGCGAAGTGCAGCCCTAATGCAAAGGGCCGGGGTCGTCAGGGACTGCGGTGTATTGAAAACAGCAGGTGCCTGATTCTGATTCGTTTGGCCAATTTAGAAGAGACATTGCATTTGGAAGACCGTCCGTTGGATAGAAACGGCAAAACGGCTCGGCATAGAGTGACTTGGGCTCTTTCGCTATTCGGTTTCACGGGTGTGGGTGAGCCGGAATCGCAAGTCGTCATTCAGCGCCTGTTCCATTTCCTTGGTGATTAGGCCTGCGGCGTCCATTCCCCTGACATGGACGCGGTCCTTGTCGCGATTGGAACTTAACTTCATTCGCACCAAGTCCACCACCGGAACTACCAAAAAATCCTGACCATGTAGCCCGGCGCGCACTGGGCGAATGTTGGGATGAGCTTCGAGTTGCGTGTCCTTGACCCTCTCACCAGCGGAGAGCAGATGGACCGCATTGCGGGCGCTGTTCGACTCGCCATAGAGGAGCATATCCAAGCCGGCAGAGTGCCGAAAGCGGAAGCCATGTTCTGCTGCAATAGCGATAACCTGCGGCAGGTCGTCACGCCGAATCATGATGTCCATGCCGCGAGTCAACGATGAGTGGGTGGAGTCGGCGTTCTCGACATGAAAGAAAACGGCGAGCCCAGCAACGAGTTCGTGTGGAACAGCCGCCCGCTCCAAGGGTAGCGAGAGTTTCTGGAGTGTGCCGATTTGCTCGAATACGCGTTCTTCGAACAAGACGTTTACGAAGTCCCGATTAGAGGCGGCATTCTCGAGGAATTCCGCAAAGGTTAGCATTGCCTGCGCCTAGCGTATCATCGCAGTTTGCGAGTTTGAAAGGACAAGCACGCGACTCCCGCTCGCGCAGTGGGTGCTGAGGCGCTTGACCGAGTCGCCGGAGAGCCGCCGAAAGAAAGAATTTGGCGCAGATGGAAGTATCGGGCAGTTTGTTCGTCGTCCAGCCAGATCAATGAATGAGGGTTGCAAATTCGTTTGCGGGCTGACCTCAATTGGAGGCGCGTCAGGGCAAAGCATTGCTCCCCGCCTGGAGGGGAAAGGATCCTTGAGGCGGGGACATTTTTGAGCTGGGCCGTGCAGTTGCCGTGCCTGTCAGGCATCGGCAAAGTAGCGGCGCTTGATGTCGTATTCGGAACCGGGCTTGAAGTGTTGCGGAACCCATTTGCGCCAGTCCTCGAAGAGGTCTTGCGGCTTCCAGGTGTTGAAAGCATCGGAACCAAATTGCTTTACGTGGCGGGCGACAGATTCGCGAAAGCGGTGATGGGCGAAGAGGCGCATATATTCGCCAAAATAAATATCGGCGACTCGTTGATCCCCGCGAATGAGGACCATGTTTTCGTCATTCTCGTTCACGCTGGAGAGACTGAAATTCGCAGAGCCGGTGAGGGTGACGGGATTTGAGCCGAGTGGATCGATGAGCATGAATTTGGTGTGCACCCAATTCACGTTGACGCCGAGAGGCTGAGATTCCAAGAGCCAACCGTCTACCCAGTCCACAAAGATACGTTCCCCGAGCGCCATACCAATATTCGGGTTTCGGCGAATGCGCTCAATGTCGGCAATTGCAGCAGCGCGGGAAGCAGCGTTACCGCCGTTGACATATTTGTCGAGGAGGGCGAAGCGGAGGATGCCATCGTTTTTGTCGAAGACGGGGCGGAAGTCGGCAACGATTCCGAAAGGAAAAGTCATGAAGAGCGGCGTGCCGGAGGAATTTGCAAGGTCGACCCACCAGTCAAAGACGCCGCGGCCGGAATGCGGCGAGAAGATGGGGGTCAAGGCGGCAGCGGTGTTGTCTGGCGGTAAACTGTTGCTGGTTTCGGCCCAGAGCTTGAGTTGGTCTTTTTCAGGATCTTTGGCGAGCTCGTTCCAATATGCGAGGTAGGCCTTTGCCAAAGGGGCATCGTGAATGGCATGCCCTACATTGAGTTGGCCAAAGAAAGCGTTGCGGCTGAAATTTGTGGAGCCTGTCCAGACGGAAACCGGCTTGTTGTTTTTGAGCAGAACGATGAACTTGTTGTGCATCAGTTTTGCTTTGGTTCGCGGAATGCAAAGTGTGTCGAGGCCTGCATCCTGGATTTGCTTGCGGTTTGCAATTCCGGTTGAATCGTCGAGAGCGTGGTAGACGATTTGAACGTCTGCGCCGGCGTCAGAAGCGTTCTTGAAGGCAGCAAGTGCGTGAGGCCAATTGAGTTCAAAGACGGCGGCTCGGAGGCTGTATTTGGCGTCCGCTGCCCTGGCAATGAAATCCAGCAGACCTGGAAGCAAGTCGCGGGTAAGCCAGGCATATGCGGGATCACCGGCTTGGTCCAGCGTAAGGCCGGGGAATCTCCGGTTGAAAGCCTGCGATGCAATCGCGGCGCGATTGAAGTGAAGTTCGTGGGTAGTGCCGAAAACTGGCTCCGTATCAATTTTGATGGTGGTGGCAGTACCCTCGGTAAGGGCACCCGGGGCACCATACATCGGGACCACGCGATAGCGATAGGTATAGCCGGGCTTGGCAGTATAATCAGCCCACTGAAAGGACTGGAAGGGATGGTCACGGCTGCTGGCATCCTCAATGCCAGAAGAGGGTCGAATGCTGGCGAAGGTTTTATTGCCTCGCAGCCAGATGGTTTCGTCTTCGGTAAGGTCTGTTCTCTGAATGGCGAAACCGAGCAGGCCTTTGGCATCGGCTTCTTTCATATCAAAGGCAAGGAATACAACATGGGTGCCGCTGATTGCACGGATTGCAACCAGGCCGGAAGTCTTCTTTCGCATCTTAATTTCTCCTTAGGGGAATCTGTTGGGAGACGAGTAGAACGGGTTCAGGATTTGCAGTTTATGAAATTGGGACAATTGCTTTCGACAATTCTACTAGGCTTCCTGGACGGAGAAATTCGGAGTAATGCAGAAGAAGCGCTGGGGAAGAGCGAATGGTGTTGCGGTGTAAACAAGAGCCGGGCAGTGCGGACTGGTTCCGGTTTGGACGCTACTGCGAACTCAGTTGTCTGGACATTGCTAAGTCCTGCTGAGAGCCCGCGAGGTCGCCGAGTTTGGCGCGGGCAGCGGAGCGATTTTTGTAGGCGTTGGCGTATCGGGGATTGTACTTGATGGCGAGAGAGTAGTTTTCTTCGGCAAGCTTGAATTCGTTCAAACGCATGAAGGCATAGCCGCGGCCGTTGTAGGCGATCGGGAAATCGGGCTTTTTGGCAATAGCCTGAGTGAAAAGCTCGATGGCCTTGCGGAAGTCGCCGCCCTGGTTCAGCTCACGAGCAAGCAAATTGTAATTGTCAGCGGTAAGACCCTGGCTCGCGTCGGGATCGGCAGGCGGAGTAGCGAGGGTTTGAGGAATGGGAGTTGGAGTTTGTTTCGCGTAGACGGATTGTGAGGGCTTGGCTGCTGGAGTGGTGGGGGATGCTGTGGGGGATGCTGTGGGGGCTGATTGCGATACGGTCGGTTGCACGGCGGTGGGTTGAAGTGTTGCAGGTTGCGGAAGTGTGGGTTGCGGCGTAGTCGCTTGTGGCGCTGTTGCTTGTGGTTGAGTTGCTTGTGGCGGAGTTGCTTGCGGCGCTATGATTTGCGGTGCTGTAGCAGTCATCGCCTTGGGTGTCGGCAATAGCTCTTTTTCGGCAATCGTCTGAACGGCGGACAAAGAAGTTTCTCTTGGTGCTGGTGGCCTGGTGGCGAGACTCGCAACAGCCGCGACTTTGGATGCACTCAGCTTTTCTTCTGTGCGGGCGAGGACTTCTTTCGCTTCTTCGAGCACGGGATTGAGCCTGAGAGCCTGTTCGAGGTCGGCCTTGGCCTTTTCAAAATTGTCGAGGAGGAAGTTAGCGCTGCCGCGAGCAAGCCAGGCTTCGGGCATTTTTGGCGCGAGCTCGATGGCCTTATCACGATCAGCGAGACCTTTTTGATGGTTGCCCAACAAGTGGTGGACCCCACCACGGGCAATGTAAACTTCAGCTGATTTTGGTGCAAGTTCGACGGCTCGATCGCGATCTTTGAGTGAAGCCTCGAATTGCTCGAGTTCGGCATAGGCAGCGCCCCGGGCAAGCAGTGTGCTGACAGAATTGGGCAGGAGCTTGAGGGCTTCGCTGTAATCAATGACAGCAGCCTGAGCTTGACCCATCTGCTGGTAGGCAGCGCCACGGAGAGTGTAGGCTTTGCTGTTGCCGGGCTGGGTCTTGAGAACCATCGTAAAGTCTGGGATGGCGCGCTCGAATTGGCCGAGCTGACCAAACACATAGCCGCGTTCGAGGAAGACTTCGGCATAGTCTGGCTTGAGGGAAAGTGCGCGATTGTAATCTTCGACCGCGTCCTGGAATTTGCCCATGAGGGTGTAGGTGACACCACGATCTTTGTAAGTGCCTGGGGCGTCGAGGCGAAGTTTGATGGCACGGGTGAAATCGGTAATGGCGTTGTCGTACTGCTTGAGGCGGACTTCGACAACTCCGCGGGCGCTATAGAGCTGTGCGGTGTCGCGACCGAAACCGGTAGCTCTATCGAAATCTTTCAGTGCCTCTTCGTATTTGCCTGCAGAGGTGAGAATTTCTCCGCGAATGAGCCAGGCGTCGGCATCGTTGGGATCAATGGCAAGGGCGCGATTGAGATCTGCTGCGCCAAACTCTGTTTCGCCGAGCTGCCAACGAATTTTGCCACGCAAGCGCCAGGCAGCGGCGAGATCCACACTGGCTTCGATGGCTTCGCTGCATGCTTTGAAGGCATCTTCCATTTTTCCGGACGCTTCCAAGTCGAGGGCGCGCTCGAGAGCCTTTCTGGCTTTGGCGGGGTCTCCCTTGGCGCTTTGAGCGCTGGCCGGGAAGGCGAGAGCAGCAATGAGTATTGAAAACCAAATGCGCATTTAAGGTACCTGTCGAAGAAGTTTACCGTCTCTGGAGAGCGTTAGCACGCCATCGCGCCAGATGACGGTGGAGCCAGTAAGACCAGCGATCCAAACGAGAAAGGCCCATAGATCCCAGAGCGGTGCGAGCCAGAAGGCGCGACGAGCCAGAGGGCTACGGAGTACCAGCACTCCGCCGAGCAGAGCAGTCATCCATCTTATTATCGTCAAACTTAGGGCCAGACTCCATGCCCCCCAGAGAATGGCGAGAAGTATCCAGATTCCGGTATGGGTAATGGGGAGGCCGAGATAACCATCTCCACGAGAAACGCGGATGGTGCGGGCCCAGCGAACCTGATGTTCCCAGACGCCAGACCAGGTGTTGTCACCGATGGAAGTTTCAACAACCACTTCTGACATGTGCGAGCGCTTGCCAAGCTGAGTGATGTGGCGGGCGAGCTGGTAATCGTCGGCAAGATAGTCGCGAATGGTTTCGAAACCACCGATGGCGGCGAGATCTGTGGCGCGGAAGACAAGGGTTGCGCCGAGGCCAAATTCGCGGATGCCGACGAGGGGAGCGACGAGGACGCTGGGGGCAAAGTCGATGGCGATGCCGAGAGATTCCCAAGAGCCTGGGAGCGTGTGTGCAGAGGCACGGTAGAGAGTAGTGACGATGCCGATGCCGGGGTCATCGAGGGGGGCGGCGACTTTTTTGAGATAGCCATCGGGCACTATAATGTCGCTATCGCTGACGAGGAGGATGGGATGGCGAGCCTCACGGGCGAGATCAATCAGGACTCCGACTTTGGCATTGGCGGCACGAGTTGTGGAGTGGATGATGCGGATCTCAATGTGCGGGAATTCGAGTTTAAGCCGTTCAATATCGGGGAGGGATGGATCATTCCGGTCTGCTGCGCCGAAGAGGATTTCAAAGGGAACCGGATAGCTTTGAGTGGCGTGGGAGCGAATGGCCTGATAGAAGTCTGGATCCAGGCCACGGACCGGTTTGAGTATAGAAATAGGTTGGAGGTTGCGGACGACAGTAGTAGACCGGAGGAGTTGGAGTAGACAGGCGATCGAGGCCGTGAGCTGGTAGGCGGCGGCGATGCAGGCAATCGCGATGAGGAGGATGGTCACCATTCGAGTTCGAGGAAGAGGACGCCCAAGGCGACGCTCAGGGCCCCCGCCCATCTTCTCAAGCCTACGGTCTCCTGTAAGACATAGCGAGCCATTAAAGTTTCAGCGGGAATGGTAAGGGCAGTGGCAGGGACGGCGAAGCTGAGGTCGGCGATGGCGAGGAGCTGCGTGAAGCTAAAGAAGCTGAGGGCCATGAAAACGATGGAGAGTGCCAGGCGCCACTGGCCAAAGAGTCTTGGAAGAACGCCCGGTGAGACAACTTCTCCGTGCTGTTTCATGGCGCTGGACTGGAGGTAATCGCAGACGATGGTAGAGGCGACGATGGCGAATACGAGGGTCCACTTCATGGGGCGAGATCTCCAGCTTTGGGAGGAGTTGCGCCGGTGAGCAGGCAGCCGCTGAGGATGAAAGCAGTGCCGAGCCAGCGCTGCCAGGAGATCTGCTCCTGGAGGAAGGCATACCCGATCACAGCATTGAGGACATAGCCGATGCTGGTGACCGGAAGGACAAAGGAGAGGTCAGCCCAGGAGAGCAGGGTGATTCGTGAAAGAGTCCAGACGGCGAGCAGGATAATGCCGAGCAGAACCCAGGGGCTGAGAAGCGCATCGAGCGGGGCGAAGTGAGTGAGGGTGAGGCCTGTGGGGTGTTTCATACCCCAGGTTAGAGCTAGATTCCCGATGACGTTGGCTGCCACGACAAAGGAAGTGAGCAGGTAGACGCGGGAGCGCGAGGCAGGCATCAGTCGCCGGTGGAGGCGTAGCTGGCCTGTTTGGACAGCTCCTTCTGATCGCTGACAAACTTCTTTCGCTTTTTGCGAAGGGCGAGGAATTCGCGGGCTTCTTTGTAGAGGCGGCGGCGCTCTTCGTTGTTGAAGATTGCCTTCCTGACGACACGCCAGGCGGCTTTGGGACGGAAGTAGTATTCGCCGTAGAAGCGTTCTACCGAATCGACAAGTTCTGCGCGGTCGAGACCGGGATAGACGACAGTGGGAAGCTGATGGCCGAGCTCATCGGTCATTTCAGCATTGAGCTGGATGAGGTCGTTTTTCTTGGCGTAATCGTAGAATTCGGTGCCCGGGTAGGGGTGAGCGATGGAGACCTGAATGGTTTCGCAATCGAGCTTCTTGGCGAAGTCGATGGTCTGCTGGATGGTCTCGCGGGTTTCGCCGGGGAGGCCGACGATGAAGTCTGCGTGCACGGTAAGGCCGAGTTCGTGAGCGTTCTTTGTGAAGCGCTCGGCCATGTCGATGGTGGCGCCCTTTTTGATGTTCTTGAGGATCTCCTGCGAGCCGGATTCATAACCGACGATCATGAGACGGCAGCCGGAATCTTTCATGGCGGCGAGGGTCTCGCGGTCTGTTGTGACGCGGCTGGTGCAGGACCAGGTGAAGTTGAGCTTCTTGAGTTCTTTGCAGAGCGCGATGGTACGGTCCTTCTTGTAGTTGAAGGTGTCGTCATCGAAGAAGACTTCTTTGAGGCCGGTGAAATTTTCGAGGGACCAACGGACTTCATTGACGATGTCATCGACGGAACGGAGACGCCAGCGGTGGCCGGAGTGGGTTTGCGGCCAGAGGCAGAAGGTACACATGGCAGGGCAACCGCGCGAGGTATAGAAGCTGATGAAGGGATTGAGAAGGAAGGGGACGTTGTAGCGCTTGAAGTCGAGATCGCGCTGGTAGACCTTGGAGACCCAGGGAAGCTCATCGAGATTCTCGATGTAGCCGCCTTCTGGATTGTGGACGAGGCCGCCGTCTTTACGGAAGCTGACACCGGGGAGTTCTGCCAGGGGAGTGCCTTTGGCGTAGTTGACGACCTGGTAGTCGAATTCGCGACGAACGATGAAGTCGATGGCTTTGGAGGCGAGGAGAGTTTTTTCCGGCTCTACTGTGACCGGGGGGCCAACAAAACAGACCTGAAGTTTGGAGTTGGAATCTTTCATCATCTCGGCAATCTTCACGTCGACATGGAAGCCGGGCGTAGAAGTGAAGAGTACGAGGAGCTCGAAGTCTTTTGCCATGGCAACGGTAGCTTCGATAGAAATTTTGTGGGGCGGGGCGTCGACGACTTTCGAATCGGGGAGGAGCCCTGCGGGATAACAAAGCCACACTGGGTACCAGTAGCTTTCGATTTCGCGAGTGGCGGGCCAGCGGGAACTGGCACCTCCATCAAAGCCTTCGAAGGAAGGAGGATTTAGAAATAGTGTACGCATTTACGGAAGTGCCGACGCTTTCAGTCTAACAATATTCACGAGCTAGAAACGGATACCGACCAAGAGCTCGGTTTGCTGCGAACGAGGAGTAAAGCTGGACTGGATCCAGCGGGTATAGCGGAGTTCGGGTTCGATTTTGATGGGGAGGAGTCCGATAGTGATGCCTCCGGCAAGAGTGAGACCACCAGATTTTTCATGGAGTGCGGGAAGCATTCGGATGGTGGCACCGGCAGAGATAAATGGTTTGATGGCGATGGCGTTGAAACGTTTTTTGACAAGGATGGGCACCTGGTAAACGGCGGAAGTACTATTGAGTGCCTTGTAGCCTTCAAACATGATGCCGGTTTCAAAGGTGGGGAGGAAGGGGAGGCTAAGTTCGAGGTAGGGTCCGGCTTTGACGGGTATGATGCTGGTTTCGAAGTTGCCAATTTTTTGGGAATTTTTGACGAAGCCAGCCTTGATGCCAATGCTGAGCGGTAGCTGGGCTGAGGCCAGGCTGGTGAGGAGGAAGAAGAGTATGAGTTTCAAAAGCGGATACCTAGCAGGAAGTCGAGTTGGTTTTGATTGGGAAGGAGGACTTTGGAGGTCCAGCGGTTGTAGCGGAGCTCTGGTTCAAATTTGAGGTGATGGAAGGATTTAGTTGCACCGATAGCAAGGGTGGCTCCGTAACGGAGGCCGGCATCACTTGGGAGTGATAAGGAAGTGAGTATGGGATCGAAGCCGGGGAAGATTGGTACCTGGCGATTTCGATAGTCGAGATCGCCGATGTAGCGAAGCGTTGAGCCGGCCGAAGCGAAGGCCCATTTGCGACGGGCTTTGATGAGGAGGGGATCTCCCAGGCAGTGCCGGAGAGAGTGCTGAAGTTGAAGCTGCCTGAGGGGGCTGGTCCGGAGTTGCGGTTCAGACGAAGGTGCTTGTAAAGGAAGCCAGTCTCAAAGGTGGGGAGCTTTTGTGAGGGATGGAATTCGAGGTAGGGGCCAAGAGTGCCGCAGTTCTGCTGAAAGTTCCTGAGGGCACCGTAGCGGCCGAAGTCGAAACCAGCCTCACGATTGCTGGTGAGTGTGAGGCCGCCCTTGATGCCGCCGCTGATCCACTGCGCTTTGAGCTGGAAGATTGACAGCAGTGAGAGCAGGAAGTGGCGCATCTAAAAGATGGACGCCTGGGGGCGGTGTGATGTTTCTGAGATGGGACGAGGCGGCTCAATCTGCATCTGCATGTTGACGCGGCCGATGATGCGGGTGTTCGCCTGATAAGCAACAGAAGAAAGATAGCTGACGCCACCAATTTCTTTGAAATCACGGGTGAAATCAGCGGTCTTGAAGATGACGGAGGGGTTCTTGACGAGGCGCCCGTACTGACGGAGCTCGAGGCCGGTGAACTCTTCCAGCCAAAGTTCGCCTTTGAAGAGGCCAACGATGTTTTTGGTGGGGTTGAGTTCGTAGACGAGAGCAGTGCGATCGTCGAGGGAGTCTCTGCGTTTGAACTTAAATTTGTAGTTGAGCCCGTTGATGCCAATGGTGGGTGACTCGGAGGCTTCCTGCTCGGCGCTGAGATAGATACCGATGACCTTGGTTTTGACCAGGTTGTCGCCTGAGTAGGATTTCATCTCATACGAGATGTGGCCATTGGGAAGAACGGTTTGCTCGGCGACCATCTCACCCTTTTTGTCCAAGCTGGGAATGGAGGCTTGAATTTTGACGATGGCGACTGTGGCGAGCTTGCGAGGGCTGATTGTGCGGTCGAGGAATTTCTTCAGTGTCGGGCCGGCCTGGCCGAGGGTAAGCGGGTTGAACGGAACTTGAATTTTTGGGGTGCCGTTGCGGCAGGATTGCAGCGTGATGGCCAAAACGGCCAGAGTGATGAGTTTGCCGGATTTCATGCGGTTAGATAATCGCCAGATCGAGGAGATAGCCACGTTTGCCGACATTGATGCCGATGGTTTTGCCCTCGCTTCCTAGGTTAGCCTGTACACCTTCTGATTCGTGAATATGGCCACACAGGAAGTAACGCGGAGAAACACGGTTGATAAAGTTCGCGATCGCAGAAGAACCGAAGTGGCGGCCGCCGGAGCCTTGATCGAGGAGGGTGTCCTTGGGGGGACAGTGGCAGACGAGGACGAGCGGATCGAGTTGAGAAAAGGGTTCGAGGTGGCGTTCGAGTTCTGCTTCGGAATATTCGCCGGGGGTATCGAAAGGCGTGGGATTAGAATAGCCGAGTGCAGCGAGATGAACCGTGCCGAATTGTCGAGAGCGGGAGTGCATGTTTTCGAGACCGAAAGTGTCACAAAAGGAATCGATGTCACGGGTGGATTCGTGGTTACCGGGAATCACGAAAACACGGCCGGCTCGACGCCGTAGCAACTCGCCGACTTTGTCGAGGCCGCGAGCCCAGGAGACGAGGTCTCCAGCGCAAAAGTAATAATCGGCATCCTGATCAAGGAGCTTTTCAAGGGCTTTGAGATCTGAATGGATGTCGGAGAAGAACAAAATCTTCATCTTTAAGTTATTGTCGCTGTTTGGGGGGATGGGAGTAAACTACAGTTTTTAGACGTGGAACCATCCAAAAAGACGCAGCAATCCGTATCTGACACAAAGGCAGGTGGTTTTTTGAAAGAAACCGCCTGGGTGGAACTAATGCAAGAAATCAAAAATGGCAATGTGGATGAGCTCTCCAAGCTATATGACGAGGCGTCTGGACTGGTATTTAGCGTGGCGTTGCGGATCCTTGAAAACCGCGCAGATGCCGAAGAAGTAACCCTTGATGTGTTTACACAAGCATGGAAGACGGCGTCGACCTGGGACACTGCGCGCGGGAGCGTGACGGCTTGGCTGGTGTTGCTGGCAAGGAGCAGGGCGCTCGACCGGGTGAGATGGAGGAAGTCTCGAAGCGGAGCCGAAGTAGCCGATACGGCGTTAAATACTTTTGCGGCAAGCGGCAGAAGCGCGGAAGAGTTGATTGAGGTGAGGCAGCAGCAGGAGCGAGTGCAGACGGCATTGGCGCAATTGAACGCGGCGCAGCGGAAGTCACTGGATCTGGCATTTTTCGGGGGTCTGACGCATCAGGAGATAGCAGAGAAACTGGGAGAGCCTCTGGGAACGGTGAAGAGCCGGATCCGGTCGGCAATGATCAAGATGAAAGAAGTTTTGGAAGGGTTGTCAATCAGCCGGCAGGCAGAAAGAATGTTGCAATAAATGGAAGACAATCTGATGGGCCAGTTGGGCGCTGAGAACGAAAACGAGGCCCGGGAATTTCTTGAGCTGGTTGGGCAATTGGGATTTGCTGGAGAGCTTCAGCGTCCGAGTGCGGGATTGAAGGCGCGTTTGATGGCGTCCATTGCGTTGCCAGAGGGCGTGCATGTGTTGCGGCAGAGCGAAGGAACCTGGAAGCAGACTCCTTTCGCGGGTGTGAGTTACAAGAGCCTGTTTGTGGACCGGGAGACCTCGATGCACACGCTGTTGCTTAAGCTGGAGCCGGGAGCATGTTATCCCCGGCACAGGCATAAGCGGCCGGAGCAGTGTCTGGTGTTGCGAGGTGAAGTGGATATCGATTCGAAACTGCGTATTGAAGCCGGGGACTTTGAGTGGGCCGATGGGGAGTCGATCCATGACTCGATCTCATCGAAGACTGGCTGTGAGCTACTGATTATTTCGTCACTTCATGACGAGGTTCTGGTTTGAGAAGGGCTCGGATGCTAGTAAGCCTTTTTGAGAAAGAGTCCGTTGGTGGAATCGACAAAAACGGAATAGGCTGAGGAGCCAACGCTGGTGCCCCAAATGACGCGCCAGGCGGCGACGGGATTGCGCTCGGAGAATTCGAGGAGCATGGTGATGGGCACGTTGGGGTTCTTTGACGCGTAGTCTTTGGAATTTTCGAGAGCGACTCTGTAGATTTCGTCAGTGTCTTTTTTGGCGGCCTGAATCGCGAAGGGCTGGGCGAGTTTGGAGCTGCCGTTGTAGGCTTCGTCGTTGGGATTGTAAATGCCTTCGATGAGCCCATCCTCTTTGACTACTGAATACGTACAATTCTTGACGCGGTTCTTTGAGGGGGAGACAAAGGCAATTTGCCAGGCGAAGGCTTTGCCGGGAGGGGCCTGTCTGGACTTGATGGCGAGACTCTGGACGCGCAGGACCTGGATGTCCTGAGCCCACTGTCTAGAGGGGCCGAAGCAGCGATAGAGGCCTGTGAGTCCTGTGATGGGCTCGACCGGAGTTGCGGGTTTGTTATCTGCCTCCTTGGTCGCTGTGGGGCCGGAGCAAGAGACGGCAAGGAGTGCCGCAAAGAAAATGCCTATGGATTGAAGTTTCACCTTATGAAATAATACCGCCAGCGCAGTACCCACTCGCTTGAAGGGGCCCAGATGAATCGAAAACAGCTTCTCTCTTGCACATTGTTTGCCAGCACACTGGTGTTTGGGCAGGCTACTACCCCACCAGCTACTGGTGGCGGAGCAACCACAGGCGGCAACACTCCACCGAGCGGTGGCGGCAATACAGGCGGCAACGCAGGAACCGGCGGATTGCCGGGCACCAACACTCGCAACCCAACTCCGTTTCCGCAGCAACAACAGCCTGGTTTTGATCAGATGCAGAACCGTCCGATTTTTATCTCGGGCAAGGTGAGGATGGAGGATGGCAGCGCACCACCAGAGACGGCGACCATCGAACGCATCTGCGCTAGCCGTGGCACTCCGATCCCGGAAGCGTATACAGACAGCAAAGGCGGTTTCAGTTTTCAGGTGGGGCAGCGGATGGGTATGATGCCGGACGCCAGCATGGGCAATACGGGCGAGGAAGGTCGGGGGTCGGCATTTCCGAATTCTTCCGGCCGGAATGGAAGTGGCGGAGTGAGTGAACGGGATTTGATGAGTTGTGAATTGCGTGCAAGCATCCCTGGGTACCGGAGCACAGTTGTGTCGCTGGTTGGCCGACGGAGCCTTGACAATCCGGATGTTGGAACGATCATTCTGAGGCGGCTTGGCGATGTGAGCGGCTTTACGACGAGTGCGACTTCGCTGATGGCTCCAAAGGAAGCCAAGAAGTCGTTGGAGAAAGCACGGAATGCGCTGAAGAAGAACAAGCTGCCCGAGGCACAGAAGGAACTGGAGATGGCAGTAAATCTGCATCCGAAGTATGCCGAGGCCTGGTACGAGCTGGGGCGCGTGCAGGTGATCCAAACCAACAATGATGGGGCCAGAGCGAGTTACGTAAAGGCGCTTGAGGCGGATGACAAGTATGTGCGTCCGTATCTGGGGCTTGCGGTACTGGAAGCGCAGCAGCAGAAGTGGGATGAAGTGAAGCAATTGAGCGAGAAAGTGATCAAATTGAATCGCTACGATTTTCCGGCTGCTTTTTTCTATGGCGCAGTGGCGAATTTCAATCTACGGGACAGCGAAACGGCTGAAAAACTTTGCCGTTCGGGAATCGAGATTGATCAGTACCATTCGCTGCCGAAGATGTCCCATCTGCTGGGCATGATTCTCGCGGACAAGCAGGATTTCAAGGGGGCGTCCGAGCAATTCAATTCTTATTTGAAATTTGCACCCAAAGCGGGCGATATCGAGCAGGTGAAGAAGCAACTGGCCGATATTGACGGCAAAGTCGCTAAGACGACTCCTTAGACAATACCCCTATTTGCGGGTGCCTTAACCCGCGTCTCCCCCGTGCATGGATGGCTCAAGGGGCCGATTAGGTGAATAGTACTGCAACCTGATTAGCCAAAGTACCCTTGAGCCAAGCGAAGAGAGAGGTGAGACTGTTGAGTGGAGACAAGTCTATGGATCGCGCCGATTTTGAACAATGGAAACCCAGAGAAGTAGCACGGCTTCTCGCACTCGTTGAAACCGAGCGCCGTTATTATCAGGAAATCGTTGCCAACATTCCTGTGAGCCTGCTAGTTGTGGGGACGGAGTTGTCCATAGTTTCGGCCAACCGGCAATTTCGGGTCAACCTGGGGAAAAAGAACGACGAGATTCTGGGGCGACAGCTTGAGGAGCTGGTGTCGATGGATGGGGTAGCGGACTTGGTGCGGTCTGTTGTAAGCACTGGGCTTGCAGCACCGAAGCTGGAGACGATTTGGGAAGTGGGTGGAGTTTCGAAACAGGTGACGCTGACGGCGTTGCCATTGCGGCGATGGGAAGACGATTCGGAGCTTGAAGCACTGCTTGTGATCCAGGAGAGCGTGGGGACTGGGAAATCGAAGGTAGAAGATGTTGCGGCTTCCGTAGACGGGATGATTTGGGAGTTGGATTATGCCGCTGGCGGCATCAGTTTTGTGAGCGCAGGGGCAGAGGAGCTATTCGGCTACCCGTTGCAGCAGTGGTTGGGAGATAAGGCGATTTGGGGAATTCGCGTCGCAGAAGGAGAACGGACGCGGGTAGATGCGTTTTATGGGCTGATTGGCGAAAGTGCGGGCAAGGATTTCGCAATCGAGTTTTTGGCAAGGAATGTTGGGGGGCAGGAATTTCAGGTACGCGAGAGCGTTCGTGTGGAGCGGGATGCGCAGGGCAAGCCGGTAAAGCTTTACGGATTTACAACACAGATTGGCGAACGGCGTGAGCTTGAGGCGCAGCAACTGGTTGCGCACAAGAGCGAAGCACTGCAGCGATTGAGTGCGAAGCTGGCGCATGACCTGAACAATCTGTTGATGATCGTGGCCGGGTACGGTGAGGAGTTGAAGAACTCGCTGCCAGTGGACAATCCGCTACATCAGGATATGGGCGAGATACTGGTTGCGACGCAGCGGCTGTATTCCCTGACGACGCAGATGCAGACCTACACCCGACGACCGGTGACGGTAGCGAAGATAACCAGCATTGCGGCGCTCATGACACAGGCGAGACCTAAGCTGGAGAAGGCGCTTGGCGCAGTGACGCTTGAAGTGGATGTGGCGGAAGGATTGTCGAAGGCCAAAGTGGATGGCGTGCAGATCGAAGAAGCGCTGGTGTGCCTGGCGCGACATGCGGCACTCGAGATGGGTGGAACAGGGAGACTGCGGATCGGGGCCGGAAATGTTTTGCGTGGGGAAGAGATTGGCGTCGAAGGCAGTTTGAAGGCCGGGTCTTATGTGCGGCTGACGCTGGAGCAATCCGGCTCACCGATGAGTAGGGAGGCGCGTGAGCAGATGCTCGAACCGTGGCTTTACACGGATGAGCATGTGCGAGAGATCAAGATGGGTTTGAATACGGCCTATCAGATTTTGCGGCAGAGCCATGGCGATTTGAGTGTGGAAGTGGAGGAAGGCAGGGGAACTTGTTTCCGGTTGTATTTGCCGGTGGTGAGCCAGGCTGAGCTTGAAGCAGAGCGGGCCCTTGCGGCTGCGCAGGCGGCAGTGGTGCCGGTGATCCCCGAAGTTCCGAGTGAGCCTGAGACAACGCTGGAAACAATTTTAGTGGTGGAGGACGAGGGCGGGATTCGGGCATTGGTGCGGAAAATTTTGAAGCGGCAGGGTTATCACGTGCTCGAAGCGTCGCATGGTGCGGAGGCTTTGCAGGTGTTGGCCGAAGCAGGTGGCAAAGTAGATTTGCTGCTGACGGATGTGATGATGCCCGGGATGAACGGCGTGGAGTTGAGTTACAAGGCGCTAGAGGCGAAGTCGGATCTGAAGGTATTGTTTGTGTCGGGATACACGGATGAGAGTCTGCTTGAAGCAGGGCAGTTTCCGGCAGGGACGGCGTTTTTACAGAAGCCGTTTACGCTGGGGAGTTTGCTGGGTAAGGTGCGGGAAGTGCTGGACGGAACGGCGTCGCGGCATGCGGCCAGCTAGGGAATTCGAGCGGATCAAGAGGAAATCGCGATAATGGGTTCTGCTGCATGCAGAACCCATTTTTACTGCGCGCGATCGAGCTTGCGGTCCTGAACGTCCGGGAGCGCAGGGGCGGGCCGTTTGGTGCGGTGATCGTCAAGGATGGCACCATCCTTTCTGAGGGCACAAACCTTGTCACCACGAGTCTCGATCCGACGGCACATGCTGAAGTGGTTGCGATCCGTAAGGCCTGCGAAGTACTTCAGAGCTTTGAGCTGAGGGGTTGCGAGGTCTATGCCAGTTGCGAGCCCTGCCCGATGTGTCTGGCAGCAATTTACTGGTCACGGGCAGAGAAAGTCTATTTTGCGGCGGGACGCGAAGATGCGGCGGCAGCAGGATTTGACGATGAGTTTCTTTATCGCGAATTGAGTTTGGAGATGAGACAGAGAACGCTGCCTATGCAACAAGACTTACGCGAGGAGGCAATCGCCGCATTTGATGCGTGGCGGAGGGACAATGGAAAAATTCGCTATTGATTTGAAGGCGCCGAGAGTACCGGTGCATGTGTTCTATGGCGGTGCACACTTGTTCCGGCAAGGGCTCTTCCGCAAAATGGGGGAACGGGCGCTTGGGATGCCGGAAGCGGCCGACTTGCCCTTGAAGGTGCGCGAGAAGCTGGAACGTGAGCCGATTGAAGACTTCCGTATCGACTTTGAGGATGGCTTTGGTTATCGCTCGGAAGCCGAGGAAGAAGAGGCCGCGACACGGGCCGGCATGGAGTTTGCACGCATGTCCAATGCGGGTGAGTTACCAATGAGGATCGGAATTCGCCCGAAGGCGGATTACCGGCGGGCCTGGCATACCTTGGAGATTTTTTTGAAGTACGCGACGGGCGCGCCGTTGCCCAAGCAACTGATTGTGACGCAACCGAAGATCGAAAAGGCAGAAGAAGCCAAGCGCTGGCGTGAAATGCTCGAAAAGGCGGAGGTGCGATTCTCGCTGCCGGGAATGACTTTGCGGCACGAAATTTTGGTGGAGCATCAGTGCGCGGTGCGCAGCTTGAGCGAAATTGTAAAGGCCTGTGAGAATCGGCTCGATTCTGCACATTTTGGCTGCTATGACTATCTGAGCTCCATGCAAGTGCCGGGGCCGGCGCAGAGTCTTGAACATCCTTATGCAACGATTGTGCGGTGGACCATGCAGCAGGTGTTCACACATCTCGGAATTGTAGTGAGTGATGGTGCTTATACGCAATTACCAACTGGGAGTGACGCTGGCGCCAGACAGGCTGCGATTGCAGGGCACAAGAAGCAGGTGTTGCGGGCACTCGATGAGGGATTGTATTGCGGGTGGGATTTGCATCCTGGACAACTGATCAGCCGTTACAGTGCGCTCTACGAATACTTCGACAGGCATCTGCCGGATATCCGGCGGCGCTATCGCGCTTTTCTTGATGCGCGGACGCAGGCAGCAGTTGCCGGGACTCAGTTTGACGATGCGGCCACTGTTGAGGGCCTGCTGGTATTCTTGCGACGCGGCTTAAGTTGTGGCGCGTTCACAGAAAAGGACATTGCATGAAATTCTTCGTTTTAATGGTGCTGTTTTCTTTGAGCCTTAGTGCTGAGAAGAAGCAGGAGATCAAGGTGGTTGTGGTGACCATGTTTGAAAGGGGTGAAGACACCGGGGATGCTCCGGGTGAATTTCAACTTTGGGTGGAGCGGGAGAAGCTGAACAAAGTATTGCCGTTTCCTCACGGCAATCGGGCGCTACGTACGGATGGCAATGGATTGATCGCGATGGTGACGGGGGTGGGAACGGCAAAGGCAGCAGCGGGTGTCATGGCGCTGGGACTCGACCCGCGTTTTGATTTGTCGAAGGCGTATTGGCTGGTAGCAGGCATTGCGGGCGTAGACCCGGCAGATGCTTCGCTGGGCAGCGCAGCCTGGGCGACTTATATCGTGGATGGCGACCTGGCGCATGAGATTGATGCAAGGGAAATTCCGGCGAGTTGGAAGACGGGTTTTGTGCCGCTGCGAAAAGCGGTTCCGTATGAAATGCCTGTGCGTGAACCGAATGAAGGAGAAATGTACAAGCTGAACGAGCCCCTCGTGGATTGGGCTTACCGCTTGACGAAGGGTCTTGATCTGGGGGATACACAGGCTTTGAAAGACAGGCGGGCGCTGATGACCGGGATGCCGAATGCGCAGCGGCCCCCTTTTGTTTTGAAGGGCGACACTTTGCAATCTTCTACGTTCTGGCACGGCAAGTTACTGAACGAATGGGCGAACGACTGGGTGAGTTATCACACCATGGGCAAGGGAAACTATGTAACTACGGCGATGGAAGATACCGGGACGCTGCAATCGCTAAGTCTGCTGGCAAAAGCGGGCAGAGTGGATCTGGCACGGGTTCTGGTGTTGCGTACGGCGAGCAATTTCGACAGCCAGCGCCCGCAGATCAGTGCGGCCGAGAGCCTGGCGGAGAACAAGGCGGGGGGCTATGCGGGGTTCATTCCCGCAGTGGAAAGCGCCTGGAAGGTAGGCTCGACCGTTGTTCATGAACTGATGGGCAACTGGAAGACCTATAAGACGAGCTTACCCAAGTAGGGAGGGGCAAGATAGACTCAATGAATATGTGGAAGCGTAGAGCATTTTTGGCGGTACCCGGCATTGGATTACTGGGGAGTTGCACGAGTACTCCGAAGCTGATTGTAGGATCCAAGGAAGGAGTAGAGGGGACGCTGCTTTCAGAAATCGTTTGCCAATTGCTGGAGCGAAAGTTGAAGGCGCGCATTGAACGCCGATTCAACGTCAAGGGTTCGACGGCAATGTATCAGGCGCTACAGGAAGGCCAGATTGACATCTATCCAGAGTATTCGAGGATTGCGTTTAAGGTGCTCTTGAAGGCAGTGGAACCGATTGATGAAGCGATGACGATGGAGTCTCTACGGAAAGGGTTTCACACGAATGCGTTGTCGGATTGCCTGCCGTTTCTGGGATTTCAGAACACTTACACGGCAGTAGTGCTGGCGGAAAACTTCAACTTTAACGGGATTCAGACTCTAAGCCAGGCAGCGGAGAGCAAGGCCGGTTGGAGGCTTGGCTGTACGAGTGAATTTGCGCAGAGTACGGAGGGTTATACCGAGTTGAAGCGGCACTACAAGCTGGAAGAAAGTGCAGGTACACGCCTGGAACCTGTGAATCAGCTTTTTTTTGGCCTGAGGGAGAAGCGCATCGATATTCTTATTACGGGTTCGACGGACCCCCGGCTGAAGGACACGAAATACCGGACGCTGGCAGATGACCAGAAGCTGTTCAGTCCGAACCGGTGTCTGCTGTTGCATCGTGAGGATGCAGCGCTCAAGTACCCGTCGATACTGCCTGTGATGCGATCACTGAGCGGAAAGGTTGACAACGCTGCGATGGAGAAACTGAACGGCGAAGTTGAGATCAACAACCGCAGCTTTGCTGAAGTGGCTGGGGAATGGCTTACTCAAACCAAGCTGGCTTAGGCGGGTTGATCGGTTGCTCCGGCCTCGCGGAGTATGGATTCCATGGCAGAATTGCCGCTGGCTTTGGCCTGATCGAGAGGTGAGAATCCACCTTGATCCCGAGCGTTGGGATTGGCACCCCTGGCAAGCAGAAGCTCTATCGTAGTGAGGTCTTTTCTGGCACAAGCGGCGTGGATGGGGGCGAGTTTTGACGGGTTGTTCGCGCGGAGGTTGACATCGGCACCCTGTTCGATCAGAAAGCGAGCGAGCTCTGGCTGACGAAAGAAGATCGCAAGACCAAGGACGGGATAGCCATCGGGTGACAGAGCGTTCACCAGAGCAGGATCCTGCGCTGTGGCGGCGGCGATGATTTCGGTTTCGCCCATGGCTGCGGCTTCGAAAAAACTAAGCTCCGAAAGCTCGAGGCGGATGGCGCGAGCCAGTTCCGGTAGCTCATGGTAAAGAGCGAGCATGAGGATGGAGACACCCATGGATGTTTTGGAATGGACTTGATTGGGATTGAGACGAAGGCATTCGAGACCAGCGTCCAGATCCCGTTTCTGAATTGCTTCTTCGAGAGTCAACATGGCAAAAAGATTAGCACGGCATGCATGAAATTTTAAGCCGACTGAGACCGGGCGAACTGGTGCTGGATCTCGGTAGCCGCAGTGGGAGTTTTGCGCCTTCTGCGACGGAAGCAACGGTGGTGCGACTCGACCTGGATTCTGCGCGGGGAGGAGTATTTGTGCAGGGGGATGGGCGGAGAATGCCGTTTCGCGATGGGTGTTTTGCGGCAGTGATTGCGAATCACAGCCTGGAACATGTGGAGGGGCTAGGGGAGTGTCTGGAGGAGATTGGGCGCGTAATGCGCGCGACTGGGGCACTGTACGTTGCTGTGCCGGATGCGTCGACTTTGTCGGACCGGGTGTACCGGTGGTTGAGCCACGGAGGCGGCCATGTCAATGCGATTCAGGATGCAAGGGAATTTGCGGGAGAACTGGAACGTAAGAGCCGCTTGAAGCTGGTGGCAACGAGAGTGTTGCATACGAGTTTTGCGTTTGCCAACGTGAACGGGGCGACGAAATGGTCTCGACGGATTTACCTGATCGGAGGAGGCCAGGAGTGGAGTTTGCGGGCGGCGAGCTATTGGTTTCGAAAGGTGGACGCGAGCTTCGGAACGCGCTGGAGCGTGTATGGATGGGCGTTTTATCTGGGGGAGCTGGGCGTCGTGGATGAAGTGGCGTCCGGCAATGTTTGTATCCGCTGCGGAGCGGCTCATGTATCTGAATGGCTGAAGGCGCTGGGACTGGTTTGCAGCGGGTGGATCTGGCGGCGTTATCTGTGTCCCGAATGTGGAGCTGAGAATGCCTTCACAGAGGATACGATTCGGACTTAGTGAGCGGCAGAAGGCTTGTCGGCAGGCTTGGGAGCATGGTCGGCTTTCGGGGCTTCTTCCTTTTTGGTGTGCTCGTCCTTCTTGCCTTGTTCGTCTTTTTTCCCGTGTTCCTCTTTCTTTCCGTGAGCGTCTTTCTCGCCCTTTTCGTCGTCGGCGGGATCGTAAGCTGCCTGCTGGTATTGGACAATGATGGAGATGCGGCGATTCTTGGCGGCGTCTGGCTCTTTTTCTTCCATGAGCCGCTGGTCGGCAAAGCCGCGGACTTGTTTAACCTGATCGTGGCGCAGGCCATTGCCAGACATGAGACGGCGGGCGGCATTGGCGCGGTCTGTTGACAATTCCCAATTGGAATAGTCTCCACCAGATGAAAACGGCTTGGAATCGGTGTGGCCTTCAATGGCGATGGAGTTGGGGAGCTTGGCAAGTTCTGCACTCATTTTGGCGAGGATGTCTTTGCCGAACTGGCTGGGACTAGAGCTGCCAGACTGAAAGAACATACCTTTTTCTTTTTCGAGCAGTTCGATGCGGAGACCCTCACCGGTGACAGTCATGGTGACGTGATCTTTGATCATCTTGAAGTCTGGCATCTGCTTCATGGCCGACTGTATTTTTTCTTTGAGGCCCTCCATATCGTCTTTCGAGAGAGTGATCTGTTCTCCTTCGCCGGACATACCAGTGCCGGACTGCTTCTTGAAGCCGGCAGGATCGCGGAAGTAACCGCTGACGGCACTTTTGACTTTATCTGAAGAGCCCATGAGCCACATGACCATGAAGAAGGCCATCATGGCGGTGACAAAGTCTGCGTAGGCAACCTTCCATGCGCCGCCGTGGTGGCCGTGGCCATGAATCTTTTTCTTGATGAGATAGATCGGTTGTTCTTTGTGAGGATCAGCCATGGACTATTTGCCTCCACCCTTCACTTTTTGCTCCATGTCTTTAAAGCTGGGCCGGACGTGGAGAGGGATGGCACGGCGGGCCATTTCAACAGCGAGGATGGGAGCTGCACCTTTGATGAAAGCTCCGACTCCGGCGCGAAGCGTGTGCATGTATTCGATTTCGCCTTCATTGATTTTTTGCATGTTGCTGGCGAGCGGGCCGAAGATTCCGTAGCAAAAGAGAATGCCGAGAAAGGTGCCGACAAGTGCAGCGGCGACGTGCTCACCAATTTCTTCGGGTGGGCCACCGAGGGCACCCATGGTCACCACGACGCCGAGTACAGCCGCAACGATGCCAAGGCCGGGGAGAGCATCTGCTACTTCTTTAAGGGCAGAGACGGGCGCTTCAAGTTCGTGTTTCATGATGTCGATGTCGGCTTCCATACACTGTTCGAGTTCAAAGTTACCGATGCCGCCGGCGATCGAAGTACGCAAAGTGTCGCACACAAAGTCGAGCGCGTGATGATTGGAAGTAAAGACTTTGTGTTGTGAGAAGAGCTGGCTTTGTTTGGGATTTTCGATGTCAGTTTCAAGCTTTTGAAGGCCGTTTTTGCGGCCGTAGTTGAAGACATCGGCCAGGGCCTTAAGGCTATCCAGGTAGTAATTTTTGGTGTAAGGACTACCCTTGAGAACACCGAGAATGTTCTTGATCAGAGCGATGATATTGGGAATGGGGTTTGAGACCAGCAAACTGCCGAGGGCAGCGCCGAAAATGACGACAAGTTCGGCAGGCTGCCACAAGACGGGAAACTTGCCGTGAGACATTGCGTAACCGCCACCGACGGAGGCAATCACGAGAACGATACCGATGATAGAGAACATTGCTGAAAGTTCTTATCGGCAATTGGGGCTGGGCTTAGAGTAAAGAAGTGCGAGTGAGTTAAGGAATGGGTGAGCCGATGCTTGTCAGATCCTGGTCGTGAGGGCGACAAAGAGGATTACACTGCGCAGCACAGACAGCCTCAGTTGGGGCGGATTCCACCTTCGTTGAAGTGGAAGTTTTCACCGAGGTAGACGCGTTTGACTTCTGGATCGCGGCCGAGAGAGTCTGGGCTGCCAGCGCGGAAGATTCTACCGTTGTTGATGATATAAGCGCGGTCAGTAACAGCGAGAGTTTCGCGGACATTGTGGTCAGTCATCAGGATGCCAATGCCCTGCCGCTTGAGTTCATTGATGATGCGCTGCAACTCGAGAACCTGAATGGGATCGATGCCGCTGAACGGTTCGTCGAGCAGCAGAAAACTAGGTTCGATGACCAGACTGCGCGCGATCTCGACACGACGCCGTTCCCCACCGCTGAGCATATAGCCCTTGCTCTTCGCCACTTTTTCAAGACCCAACTGTTCAATGAGCCGCATCATGCGTTCGCGCCGCTGGCGGCCATCGAGAGGCAGGGTTTCGAGAATTGCCATCAGGTTTTCTTCGACACTGAGCTTGCGGAAAACGCTGGGCTCTTGAGGAAGATAACTAATGCCGCGACGAGCGCGCTGGTACATCGCGAGGTCGGTAACGTCTTCATTGTCGAGCAGAATACGTCCGCTATCTGGGGTGACCAAGCCGACGATCATATAGAAGGACGTGGTTTTACCGGCACCGTTGGGGCCGAGCAGACCCACAACTTCACCCTGTTCGACGCTCACAGAGACACCATCCACGACGCGTCTGCCGCCATAGTTCTTGATCAGTTCGGTTGTCTTCAGTGTGCGCAAGGGTTGGATTGGCCTGACCCTATTAGCTTAGCGCTTTCGCTGGAGAGTACTTTGAGACGGTTTTTTTTCTTCGCCATCGACGATGAGTTTGTCGTTGTTGGCAAACCAGGTGAGCTGTTTGCCTGTGGTGCGGCGCTGCTCTACACCTTTGACCAAATCGACCATTTCGGGCTTGCCGCCTTCGAGGGTCAGCTTGCTGTCTGCGGTGTAAAATTCACCGGTCTCACCATTGCCTTTGCGGACGCGCTGCTCGCCGGTTTCGACAATGGTGACAGCACCGCTGGCGAAGGCCTTCTCGATGCCGCCGGAGGGTTGTTCGTTGAAGCGCTCCGTATCGTCATCGTCAAGATATGCCCGCAGATGAGCGCTTTTGACTTCAAGCCCCGGACGGGTCATCACAACATTACCGTGGTATTCGACCACGCGCTCCTTGTCGGCATAAGCCATGTCGGTGGATTTGACGTTGGTAAGGATGACGCCAGTCTTTTTGGCCTGGGCCGATTTGTCGTCAATCATCTGATGGACAATGCCGCCGGTGGCGCGGAGCTGGCCAAGTTTACGATCAATGTCGATGCGGGGGGCGCGGAGTCGATTCTCACCCTGCCACATGACAGCATTGCCTTCGTACCGGATTTTGGTGTTGCTTTCGCGCATCTCCATGCGGTCTGCCGTGGCCTGCGTGACTTCGGCGGGCTTGGTGGATTTGGCCGACTTTTCAGCCTCGCGGATGCTGCGAACTTTGCCGATCGCGACGAATTCACCCGTCTTCTGATTGAGCACGATTTCGTTTGCGTCTGTTGAGCCGGTTGGATCCCAGACACGGGCCTTGCCGGTGAGGGTGATGCGATTGGCTGCATTCTCCTGAACCGCGCGTTCGGATACAGCGCGGCGATCGCCTTCCTGATAGCGGAAGTCGTTCCACTGTTCGAGGCGGACGAGTTCGCCGGTTTTGGGGTCGAAGCGAGCTTCCATATCCTTGCTTGCAGTGATGGTAGGCTGGGCACCTTTTTTCGCTTTGGGGTCTGGATCAGGATCGGTGCGGGTGGTAACGTTGACGCTTCGGAATGTTTCGATCTGGTTGGCGGCAGCGTACTGAATATTCATGCGCTCCCCTTCCATGTGGCGCTTGCGCTGCGTGGAGCGATTGGGGAGGAAGTCGATGGTGCCAGGTGCGTGTACCTGAACGTTTTCAATTTCTTCACCGCCCTTGCGCATCTTCATCTCGATGCTCTCACTGCGAAGGATCTTTGTTTCGCTGGCGGGGACACCGCCTTTGGCCACAGGAATCGATTCGACCACGGCCTTGCCGTTGGCAAGCGCTTTGTCGAGCACCGATTCTTTTTCGCTCACCTGAAAAAAGAGATCAATGCGGCGGGCGGCGGTATTCGTTTTGCCGCTGACACCACGGGTGTTGAGTTTGGCATCGTCTTCGGCAATCACTTTTTCGACGTGGCCTTCAGGGGTGAAATCGACGTTCAGAGTTTTGGCTGCGTAGTCGACCTGGCGCTTTGGAGTTTTGTCGGTGCCGCGTGCTTCGAGAGCGAGCACATGGCGGATGACACCCTTTTCGAGCAGCACCTCGCTGGTTGCGGCTTCGAGTGAAAAGTCTGCCTTGGTCATTTTGGACCAGGGTGAGAGGAAGACCTTCGAATCTTTCTCCTGATAGCGCACTTCGTCGCTCTCCACCTGAATGGGTTTCTGAGTGGCGGCCTTAGGCTGCCATTTCAGGCTGGACTGATGGAGGAGATGGAGCTCATGCAGCTGGGGGTCGTATTCTGCGCCAGTGGCGTGCCCGCTGCCTTCGCCACCTTCCTGGTGGAAGCGGAATTCAACCAATCCCTCAGTGAGCATTTTGCCGGTCTTGATTTCGAGGCTGGCTCCTTGAGCCTTGATGCCGAGAATTTTCCCGGCGGGGATGCCTTCGACGGGGACGGCCATCTGAACCTCAACTTCACTCTGGCTGCTGAGGCGATTTTCGGCAGGATAGAAGTCGCCTTTGGCGGCTTTGACAAGGTCGAAGGACTTGCCGTCTTCGTGGAAGAGCCGGAGTTCCATCTGGTCGAGTTCCATGTGGGGCGGATCCTTGACCTCGCGGTAGTCTTTGGCGCGGAGTTCGGCGACAGTGCGATTGCCTTCGGATGTGGCGTACACAAAGCCTTGGGCTTTGGAATTAAGCGTGCTTGGTAAGGGTTGAGGAGGGGTGGCGGTGTTCCGTTTTTGAACGGACAACTGCTGCTGGTAGCTAAACCAGACCGAGCCGACGATCACAAGGATGACGGCGAACAGGAAGTAGGGTGCGGCTCGTCGCATCAGGCCAAATCCAGCTTAACAGGTCGCCTTCGGGCATACAAAATTCGCGTTGACAGACATTTTAGATTTTTTTCCACAGGGTTTTCAACAACTTGCGAGGTTACTCCGAGCCCAGCACTCGAAGTGTGTGGGTACGAAGCCTAGTCTGGTCGTGCTGACAGGGTGTCATGCAACTGGTTAATAAATCATGAGGTTACAAGCAAATGGATCCCATCATCATCACGCCCCCCGACATGTTCTAGGTGCAAGGCCGGAATCGGAAGTCAATTCGAAAAGTGACTCGATGTGGAAAACTCTCGAATTGACTTGCCTAAGGTTTAAGTCTGAGGTATTCCTAGTAGTGTCGAGTATTGGTACTACTAGGAATACTGTTAAAATGCGCTTCGCTGATTGGTCCCGACTTGCCCTCGTAGTATTAACCATAGGTTTGCTCGGAATTGCGACTTTGAGAAACAGATCTCAAGAAGGGCATGAGCAGGCTGGCCCCAAAGCAGAATCTAAAAAATTGGCAATGCTTCGAAGGCAAGCGTTTGAGTTCTATTCTGCACAACAATATGAAGAAGCAATTCCCGTTTATCTAGAGGCACGAAGTTTGGCGCTCAAGGAGGGAAATGACGCTTTAGCTGTTCAATTCCTGAATAATATCGCCAGCAATTACTTCTCAGTCGCTTCCTACCAGCAAGCAAGAAAGTATTATCGGCAGGCAGTCCTAGAGGCACGGGGGAAAAAACTGCCTCAGCTTGAGACGATGGCTGCTTACAATGTTGCCAGCATCCACCTTTCACTGGGGGAATCGAGGGAGGCCCTCGCCGTTATAAGGGAATTCCCACTCGATGGAAGCTCAATGGGAGACGATTCACGGCTGGATGGCTTCTTGTTGCAGGGAAATATTTTCACTCGCCTGAAAATGTCTGACGAGGCGAACTCAGCCTTTGGGAGGGCGTTGGCGGAAGCTGACCGGGAGCCACCGTTGAACATTCGGCGGGCGAATGAAAAGAAGATAGCCCGTTGGCCGGAAAGCCTTAAGGAGCTTCGCAGAGCTTGGGTTTTAGGGGTTATGGCACAGTCGCTGGTTTGGCGTGAAAAATTCGCTGAGGCTGAGACTTACACACTGGAGGCCTTTCGGCTTCGATCCATTTTTCAGGAAAAGGCCCGTCTCCGCGACGCGCTTCAATTGGCGATGCTGCTTCGTAATCGAGGCGATTTTCCAGGGGCACTGGGGTTATTAAAGGTGGCGCGAAGCCTGGATCCTGGTAACAGGACTCCCATGCATCTCTTCATGATCGACAGAGAAGAAGCTCGCATCCATCTCGCCGGAAGCAAATCGAATTTGGCAATGCCGTTTCTGCGGAGTGCTCTAGCGGAATCTCGCCGTTGGCGATTGCAGGTTCTTCCTTCGGATTCTTCCTATCTGAGTTTTGAATCCTACCTGACCAACGAAGTCCATGCAGCGTTTCTAGGTGCGATTGCCGATCCGGCGTTTCCGCTCAATGAATCGGGTATCGCGGCAGAATCCTTTTGGGTAGCTGAAGAAGCTCGATTTGCAAGCATGAGAGCTGCGCAATTTCCTTCTCAAGATTTCGCATCTCGTTTCCCACCGGCATATTGGCAAAAGCTTGCGCGTTTTCAGAGCTTGCAAGCAAATGCAATGCGAGGAAAGGTAGAGAAACAAGATCAGCGTCCAGAACTTGAACTGGAACTAAGAATGTTAGAGGTGGAGGCTGGCCTGCTGGTACCAAGTTCTTCGGTGGATGGGCGAGTAAAGATTCGAGATTGGCAACGAGGACTTCCAAAATCAGAGCTTATTTTTTCATATTATCTGAGTGAGCCCTATTCGCTCGCCTGGATAGTTGATTGCGAGAGCATAAAAATGAGACGCATTGCAGGGAAGAAAGAAATTGAGCGTTTGGTGGAGAAATTTCGTTCTGAGGTTTCGAATCCATCCCAAAAGGGAACAGCTAGTACCGGATTGGAACTCTCTCAGCAATTGTTCGGAGAATATTTGAGTACTAAGCGCACTACTCCAATCTGGACAATGGTACTAGACCAACAACTTTCGAGCTTGCCGATCGGCGCACTCCCCACCGGACATCAGGGTACTCGTTATCTGGTGGAGGAACACAGCTTGCGGGTTTTGCCATCAGCAATTTTCCTGAGACCATTCGAAGAGCAGGAATGGCAGAAAACTGCGACTGGAATTGGGGATCCTGTTTATAACAAAGCTGACGTTAGAGTCAGCCCGCTAAAAAATGTTTCAGCGGATTTATTGCAGTTGAGCCGCTTACCGGCCTCCACGCAAGAATTGAGGCAGAGCATGAGTGTGCTGCGAGGCAACCATTGGACAACAGACGAGCGAACGGGCGTTTCAGCAACGGTAACCACTCTTCGCTCGACGCTCGAACAATCGCCTGACATTCTGCATCTTTCGACACATTTCGTTCCTCAGGCCGAAAATGCGCACTTTTTATCAATTGGCTTAAGTCCTGAGAAGGACGGAAATGCTGTTTTCTCAGCCCTGGATTTGAATTCGGTCCGCACTCGCACAAAGCTGGTAGTTCTTTCTGGATGCAATTCTTCGACCGGCGAAATTGTGCCTGGGATTGGAATCAATGGGCTTTCGAGGGCGTTTTTGATATCGGGAGTTAGCACCGTCGTGGCGACACTTTGGCCAACGCTGGACACCGAGGGGCCAATCTTTCCTGTTTTTTATGCGAACTTAATGATCCGGAAATGGAGCTCACGAGCGGCGGCAGAAGCGTTGCGAAACGCACAGCTCGAAATGATCCGACAGGGCGGATGGACATCGAAACCAGCCTATTGGGCTGCCTATATTGCAATTTCTAAAGGTTGATCTATGCTTTTATTTCACACCATTGATGAGCCGAGGGTTATGGACACACCACAAAGGGACGGATCGAATTTGGACATCGTTCCGGTTCCCTTGGGACCAGTGGAACTTGAAGCCCCGCCGAATCCGGCACAGCAAATCAACTGGACCGAAATGGTGACAAAGATCCAGGCCAACGATCAGGATGCCCTCGAAGAGCTCTACAATCTTTTCTCCCGTGGTGTTAAATTCCTGATTGTGCGGCAGCTCGGTCGGCAGGATATTGATGATCGCGTACATGACACT
>JANXLY010000010.1 GCA_025354885.1 Acidobacteriota bacterium
CACAGGCGCCACCATCGCCGAGTTGCGTGATTAACCTACGTAGGCTATGCAGTCGATTTCGACCTTCATGGCCGGGTTGGCGAACTTGCAGCCAATGGTCGTGCGAGCGGGTCGGTCCTTGCCAAAAAACTCAATGTAGACTTCATTCATCAGGGCGAAATCGCGCTCGTCGGAGAGGTAAACGTTTACCTTTACGACTTGGGCCAGTGAAGCCCCGGAGCCATCGAGAATTCTCTTGATGTTGTTGAGGGTCAGACGAGCCTCGTGCTGAATGTCGCCGTAGCTCATTTCTGTTGTGACCGGATCCATGGGGATCTGGCCTGAAACGAAAACGAACCCGCCAGCCTTGACGGCTGGCGAGTACGGGTTTTTCGGTGTCGGTACCCCTGGGGGAAACAGACGCTCGATCATTTAGTCGATCTTTCTCTTACGAGTACGACCGGCGGTAGAAGCGGAAGAGGACTTCTTGGCTGTTGCTGGAGCCTTGCGAGCTCGAACTGCCTTCTTCGCCTTGACGGGCGGAGGATTGGGTTCGGCAATGCTAGGCTGACCTTCAACATAAGGCTGGACATCATCGTAGGGGCTGTAGAATTCCTCTACCTTCTTGGCCCTGGGGGCCGGAGGCGGGAAGAATTCGCGACCGAGGTAAACAACGAGGCCCCGCTCTGCTTCCGTCTTGAGGTTGACTACGCCCTTGTTCTGGGAGAAAGTCAAAAACTCATTGAAGCCAGGGAAGCCGTAAGAACGGGCTTCAAAGCCGGGGTGTTCGGTTGCAATCCACACTGCGAGATCGCCTGGTTCGACACCGTCGCCCATTTCCATTTCATAGCGATGGGCCTCGAGGGCGTCGCGCAAGAGCGGAAGAGCTTCTGTGGGCTCCGGAAGAGGTCTGGCGTTTGCGCCGCCCCGGCGTTCAATGGTGAGCTTGCCACCCGAGCCCTGAACGTCGATCAGTTCCGCTTTGTTGAGCTTGTCGATGAAATCGCTAAAGCTCGCAGCACCGAAACCACGTTCGTGGAAGGTGGGATCCAGTTGCATCATCGTGCTCTTGAGAAGCCCGAGTTGCGCCTGAACGCCGCGGCGTTCGAGAGTCTGAAGAGAACGCTCCACCAGAGGCAGAGCAGCAGTGATTTCCTGCGTAACGCGAGGCTCGCTCGAATGAGCCTGCTGCGGGCGCGTCTGATCGATACGGTCACGATCACGACCACCACGATCACCACCGGCAATACGATCGCCTCCACCGCGTTCGTCACGACGACGATCACGACGTTCCCAGCGGCTTTCACGTCCCTGAGGACGATCCCCACCGATGGGAGGCCGATCTCCGAGAGGAGGACGATCCAGAGGAGGACGGTCGAGTGGGGGTCTGTCGAGAGGCGGACGGTCTAGTGAAGGCCGGTCGGCAGAAGCGATGCGCTCGCCAGACAGGCGTTCGCCAGGAAGACGATCTGAGCGATCTGCAACCGCCTCTTCGACTTTCTCTGCGACCTGTTCGACGACGCGATCCGCTCCACGGTCTGCAACCCGAATCGGGCCACGCTCGGCATTTCGATCTCTGTCTCTGTCACCACCGCGATCCCGATCGCCACCACGATCCCCGCCGCGATCTCTATTGCGATCCCAGCGGTTTGAAGGCTGTTCGGAGCGAGACATCGAGTCGGCAAGTTCCTGCTTCAGGCGTTCGAGGGTCGGACCGTTCTCAGATCCGTCGACGCGAGCAGCACGATCCATCAGGAGGTTTTCATAGGCCACGAATTCGTGGCAGTTGGACTGAAGGATGTTCGACGTGAAGGCTTTACCGCCGACGACGTAGACGGTTTTGCCGTATTCCTTCAGTTTGTTTACCAGGGGGATAAAGTCGCTATCGCCGCTGATGATGGCAAAGGCGTTGACATGGGTATGGGTAAAAGCCATCTCCAAGGCGTCGAGCGCCAGGTTGATGTCTCCTCCATTCTTGTCACCGCGCGGGCTGGGAAGACGCTGGACCATCTGGACCGCGTTTTCTGCCATCTGTCTTGCTGCGCCTTCTTGTCGGCCCCAGTTTGCGTAGGCGAATTTTGCAACAATATCGCCACGCTCTTTCAAAGCATCTAGACAAAGCGAGACGTCAAATTCACGCCGCAGGGTTGTCTTTAATCCAATTTCGATGTTGTCGTAATCGACAAACACCGCAATGTTCAGTTTGTTATGGAGAGGCATTCGCTCCTCATGTTTTCAAGTATCGTCAGGCGGGGATGTTCGCCGCACCACGGATAAATTCCACTACCGATTCGAGTGAAGTTCCGGGCTGGAAAACCGCCGCCACTCCCAACAGCTTGAGTTGTTTAGCATCATCTTCGGGGATGATTCCACCGACAACTACAAGCACGTCTGACATCTCGCGCTCTCGCAAGAGAGTGAGCACCCTAGGCACAATTGCCATGTGCGCACCGGACAGGATCGAGAGACCGATAACCTGGACGTCTTCGTCCAAGGCGGAATTGACGATCATTTCCGGTGTCTGACGCAACCCGGTATAGATTACTTCCATGCCGGCGTCGCGAAGAGCTCTAGCTATGACCTTGGCCCCGCGGTCGTGACCGTCGAGTCCCGGCTTCGCCACTAATACGCGGATGCGGTTCAAGGCCAGACGCCTCCAGTATAGTTCTTTTCCCGTGAGCACTCTAAGATAGAACGAGTGAATCGGATTCGAATCTTTAGTTTATGCCTGTTGCCACTGTTGCAGGGGGCCGATTATCCTGCGTGGCAACCGATCGGTCCATGGGGTGGAGCGGCGCGCGTAATTCAACTGGACGCAAGTAAGCCGGATACCCTCATGGCCCTGACCATGAGAGGCACGGCCGTCTTCCGCTCACGGGATGGAGCGAAGAGCTGGTCGCTGCTACCGGCGTTTCCTGAACTCGCGAACGCGCGCTTTGATTGCGGGCTGATTGCAGGAGGCAATTGGTTTGTAGGCACGGCGCCCGGCGGGCTCTGGCGTTCGAGCGACGAAGGCGAAAGCTGGCGCGTGGTTGCTGGTACAGAGCATTTGTCGATCTACGCGATTGCGGCCTGGCCGAAGGATTCGCAAGTGCTCGCGGCCGGAACGAACGAAGGCGTGTGGATGTCCAACGATGGCGGTGAGTCCTGGCGCCGCATCAGCCCGAAGAGGATCGATGATCTCGCGGCAGTTGTCTCAGTGGCTTTCGATCCAATAAAGGGCGGCACGATTTTTGCCGGCACTCCACACTTGCCCTGGAAGACGACTAATGCAGGAATCAGCTGGCAGAAGATACATTTGGGAATGTTCGACGATTCGGATATTTTCTCAATTGCAGTCGATCCCAGTCGTGTCGGACGAGTCTTCGCAAGTGCCTGTAGCGGTATCTATTGTTCCCTGAATGCGGGAGTAGCGTGGCGCAGAGTACAAGGCATCCCAGGGACAAATCGCCGTACTTATGTCGTGACCCAGAGCCCTCACAACCGCGACGTTCTCTTTGCCGGGACCAGTGCCGGGATGTGGAGTTCCCGCGATGGCGGATTGGTTTGGGGGAAGTTGAACGATTATGTGGCTACAAGCGTGGCCTTTCATCCTGTTGACAAGAAGCTGTTCTACGTTTCAACGGAACGCCACGGCCTGCTGCGAACCCGAGATGAGGGCAACACGTTTGAGGCAGTGAACCATGGATTTGCAAGCAGAAGCCTGCTGGCGCTGGAATCAGACAATGGCAAACTTTATGCGGTTGCGCGCTATGAAGGCAGCGCGGGAGGTGTCTTTGTCAAAGACGATTCAGCCGGGCCTTGGAGCATCGCGACGAGCGGCAAGAATTTTGATCAATTTGTTGCCCGGAAGGGGGTGCTGCTTGGTCGAGA
>JANXLY010000061.1 GCA_025354885.1 Acidobacteriota bacterium
CCAGAAGGCAAAGCAACCTCTTCCCGCAACGCCGTAAATCACGGCCTCAATGCACAACCCAACACCCTCTTCGCTTCCGACACAGAAGCGCAAAATAACTTCGTCCAGCACATCCAAAAGCTGCGCAAAGACTGTCTCCCCGAAGGCGCTCTCGAAGAAGAAACTTTTCGCCGCTACGCCTTCGCCACCTTCCAGATCAACCGCGCCCAGGCCCTCGAACTCCAGGCTCAGGACCGCTGGATAAACGAACCCTGTACCTTTCTCTAAGGACGATTTAAACTCGTCCCCGTCGGTCACCTGCCAGGGAGCACCAAACGAACCCCGTGCTTTGAGCACCTCCGCTGGACATGTGCCTTTAGCAGGAGACACGCAACGAGTGCTCCAGTGAGAAGTCCGCGCCCGACCCCGGAGCGCCCGTACAGGAACCGATGCAAGTTGCGCAGACCGAACTCATTTACAAAGGAGAACTTATGCGGGAATCACTGCCACCACCACTTTTATTAGTCGGCTTGGACTGGGGAAGCCAGAATCACCAGTTTTGCATCCTCGATCCAACGGGCAAAAAATTCGAAGAAGGCGTTCTTCCAAACGAAGCCACTGCCCTCGAAACCTGGCTCAACAAGATCCTTGCCCGTCTCGAAGGCCAAGCTGATCGCATCGCCGTCGCGATCGAAACCCCACGCGGCATTCTCGTGGAAACTTGCCTCGACCGGGGCTTTGCCGTCCACTCGATCAATCCCAAACAGCTCGACCGCCTTCGCGACCGCTACTATCCATCCGGCGCAAAAGATGATCGCCGTGACGCCTTCATCCTCGCCGAATCGCTACGCACCGACCCCAACTTCTTCCGTCTCGTGATCGCCGATGATCCCGTCGTCTTGCGTCTGCGTGAGCTCTCCCGTCACGACGAAGCGGTCACCACCGATTTTGTCCGCATTTCCAATCAGTTTCGCGATCAGCTCGCCCAGTTCTATCCGCAACTGCTTGGGCTTTGCCCCTCGGCCAACGAAACCTGGCTCTGGGCCCTGCTCCAACTAGCTCCAACACCCACTCTCGGTGCCAAACTCACCCGCAAGAAAATCACCACGATCCTCACCGAACACCGCATTCGCCGTGTCTCAACCGATCAGGTCCAGGCTGCGCTCCGGACCACCGGCTTCGCCCTCATCCCAGGCTCTGCTGCCGCACATAGCGAACGGGCTCTCCTGATGATCGACTCTCTCAAGCTCTTCCACAAACAGCGTAAGGATCTCGGAAGACGCCTCGAAAAACTCCTTCAATCTCTATCTGCTGATGATCCCCAAATACTCCACCAGAGTGACGCCTCCATCATTCTCTCCTTGCCGGGAATTGGAACGCGTGTCGCCGCCACTCTGCTGGCTGAGGCCTCTGGGGCTCTCCAGCTTCGAGATTACCGCGCCTTGCGTATCTTTGCCGGCGCTGCCCCAGTCACCCGCCAATCCGGCAAGTCCCGCGAAGTCTCTATCCGCCGCTCCTGCAACGCCAGACTCCGTCAAGCTCTCTTCCACTGGTCCATGATCAGCTACCAGCACGACTCGCGCAACAAGTCCCACTATCAGTCTCTGCGCGCCGCTGGTTACTCCCACGGCCGTGCCTTGCGCGGCATCGCCGACAGAAATCTGAAAATGCTCTGCTCCATGCTCGCCTCAGGATCCACCTATGATCCTGCCCTCCGCGCCGTGCCAACCACACCCGAAATATCGAACCCAAGCGTCGCGCCCAGAAAAACTACAAAAGAGCTTGCGGAAAGATAAGAAGTCCAGCGACCAAATCTGGTTTGCCCAAATGGAACGCTTTATCAAACTCGGAGCCCTGCAGGAGCGCCGGGCCGACAAAGCTCTCAACGAACTCCGCAAGCTCCAGCGCGACCGCTTCGCCGCACTCGAGGTGCAAGGCGAAATCTATGCCTACGGCAAAGAAGTGAATTTTTCAAAAGTCCTGCCCATTGCGGACCTCCGCACACACAACTTATACAAGACCAGCGCAGGCCTCATCGCGATCTCTCTACTGGCAACAACTGAAGAAGCAAAAACGATCGCCAAAACAAAGCCAAAAGACGACGCCGATTACATCAAGCTCTCGCACGAAGACCTCATCCGTCTCGGTGTCGAAGCCGGCCATCTGAAACTCTAACCAAACAAACCCAAACCGCACGGCCCAGGAGCCAACCGATCTTTGAAATCTCAACCATGTCTTTGCCCACCGTCAGGACGACGCAACAATTGCGCCTTGCTGTATCCTGCTGACTCGCTGCCCGTGTCAATCTGACTCGCGTTATCCTGTGATTTGAGCGAGCAAGTCACACCCTTGATCAAGACACGCCTGCTGCGTCAGCGGGCATGCAATGAGCTAAACGAAAAGGGGAAAATTTGTGCTGGCCACTTAAAGCGCTGGTTCAATTTTCCAGAACAATGGATCAGCCGTTTCAGTCCATCTGCAGAGCTTTACCGTTGCGAAAAGTGCAAAACGATTTATCTTCCCAATCCGGAAGAGGCTCCGCGTACCGCAACTCTAGCGTGGTAGGGTTTGAAATTTCGTGCTAAGTTAAAGATTCAATTTGCTTTGCCGATAGACTGCTCAGTCGTAGTCCATTCGGCTTCGATTCCGTAGGGCGTTTCTATTTGATAGACCGCATCGGATTCGGATGGTGGGTTTTGCAAGAAGACCTCCTCCGATGCGGTCCGCCCTCGGTTACTACTGGGGCAACAATCGGTGCGCCTGCGGCTGGTAGCGTAACGTTCCCGCCATCTTGCTGGATCAAGGCCCGCGTCCTAATTCAACCCTTCATCCAACAGCTACCTGCTCTACTGGTACTCCGACTGTAGAGAAACTCTATCTCTAAAGATCGTTGAAGCCCTCGCTTCGTTTCAATCGATTCTCGATTGTGCAAACTTTAATAAGCACTTGGATTGCCATCTAAAGCAACGTTCAGAATTATGAGCAGACATAAAAATCCCCTCTGGTGCAATCGTCTGACGGATGAGTGAGCGGTCCTGATAATTCGATCCCGACTCCCGCAAGCACGCAAGCCTTTTGGACCCGCTCGCTTTCCCCGCCTGCCAATTGCAACAGAGGGCAGGTTTTAAAGGTACTTCATCAATTCATTAGTAAAGATAGCAAATCTTGGGCCACTAGTGCACAAAAAGATTCTATTGAAAACAAAAGGCTTTCTCCTCCACTACCCTCTTCATCCCAGCAAATTGGACACATCTTCGTATCCCTGTGACACACTAAGGATTCATGCGGTACCTCTGGGTCTTTCTCTCCTGCTACCCCTTACTGGCTCAGACGGCAAATGAGGATAGCTTCAAACCTTACACAGATCCGCCACGCCTCCTGCTGCGCCCACAACGCTTACGCCTCCTCACCCGAGAACGCGAACGACAGTCCATCCGCTACCAGCAGTTTGATTACTACCTTTCAAACCGTGCCGTCATGCCCGAAGCAGGCTTTGCCCTCGCCCTCGCGAGCCGCATCACAAACAACCCGACACAATGCAAGAGCGCGTATGAATGGTTGTCGAAAACGAAAAACGTCGATCTTCGTCAGCGCGCCATCGTCCTCGATTGGTGTGCTGCTTCCCTTACCGAACCCCAGTCCTCCGCTCTCGCTCAATCTCTCGCCAAGTCGATCCCCCCAATCACGAACATTGCCTCTTTGCGGGATCGCGCCTTCATCTCCATTGCCATTGTCGATTCGCAACCCGCCCTCTCCGAGTCCACTCTCCGCACAACCGTCGCTCACTGGCGCACTCAGATCGCCCCGGGTTTGCGCGAGGCGACGCCCGTTGCTCCCGATCAGCTCTATCCCATGCTCGAACTGCTGCACGTGATCCGCGACAATATCGAAATCGACTTGCGCCAGGAGTCTCCCCACTACTTCATCGATCTCCCGCTAAACCAGATGCTCCGCTACTATCCAGCCCCATACCCAGGGCCAGATAACGAATTCCGTGTCGCCTTTTTTACCGGCGACAATGAGCCCGACCTCAACTTGTCCACCATGCTCCGCGCCGCCGAGCTTTCCCTCGTCTCCCTCGATAACAATGCTGAACTCGCACAGTCGCTCCAGGGCTGGCTCCTCCAGGATCGCTACCTGCTCCGCTCGCAGTCGGGCATTCCTTACGAATTCCTTTGGGCCAACCCCTATCAGCCTGGCCTCACCTACCACCATCTGCCCAATTCCTTCCACGACAAACGCAACGGCATGCTCTTCATCCGTGACAACTGGGAAGAAGAGGCCAAGTTCCTCTGCTACTACGACGGCAAAATTCAGCTCTTTGAAGACGGCAAACGCAAGCTCCTCAAGGTCTCACCAACCACACCAGCCATCGAGATGGGCGGTGCCACTATCCTTGTCGGCGCACAGCAGTTAGTCAAGCCAATCCACTTTGAATTGCACGGCTCAGACAAAGAGGCCTGGTACATCGTCGGTCTCCAGCCAAATACGATTTACGACATCGAAATTGACGACCAGGAACTCGACGAATCGCGCACCGATTCAGGAGGTATCCTCTCGCTCGATTTCACCAAGCCGCTGGCCAAGACCGGTGTTCGTGTCACCGCATCCCACTTCGTAAAGGGCACTGAGTAACGATGATCACCCGGCGCACCATCGTAGAAGGCAGCCTCCTGCAGCTCCAGACTGCTTCGCTCCGCTATGAGGTGTGGGACGTCTTCACCGCCCAGCCTTTCGGTGGCAACCCGCTTGGCGTTTTCTTCGATACCGACGGGCTCAGTGTCGAGCAGATGTTCTCCCTCACCCGCGAGATGAACCACTCGGAAACTACCTTCGTCACCCGCGATCAGAAGGTCCGCATCTTCACAGCGACGCAAGAGTTGCCCTTCGCTGGTCATCCCGTCCTTGGCACCGCATTTGCGCTGCAGCGCCGCAACCCTAAAGAGAGCCTGATCACCGTGAAAGTTCCCCAGGGGCCCATAGAGGTCCGCTTCACCGGCTCAACCGCCATGATGCTGCAACAGGATCCGGAATTTCGAGAAGTGCACGAGGCAGGCATTATCGCTCCCATGCTCGGCCTTAAGGTCGAAGATCTGGTTCCCAATCTGCCAATCCAGAATGTCTCGACGGGTCGGCCCAATCTGATCGTGATGCTGAAGACCATGGCCGCCATGAAGAGCGTTCGCTTCAACTGGCCCGCGCTGCAGGACTATTTCGCCAAAGGAGATGTGCAGCGCGGCATCTACCTGCTCACCCGCGATACCCTCGACAAAGCCAGCCTCGTGCACGCCCGCAAATTGACTCCCCGCCTCGAAGACCCCGCAACGGGTTCCGCCGCCGGCTGCGCGGCTGCCTACCTCGCCAGATATGATGTCGCTCCTTCCGGCGTCACAGTCAAAATGGAGCAGGGTCATTTGATGGGTCGCCCCAGTGAGTTGCTGCTCTCTGCCCTCAAAACCGCAGGCCAGGTGAAACAGGTGCAGGTGGGCGGATCAAGCGTGCTCGTCCTCGAAGGCAGCGTACATCGTTTACGATGACAGTCATGCGCTATATTCTCTTGTTCGGCTTCGCCCTCGCCGCTCTCGCTCAGCAGTGCACCATCCCCGGCAACGTTCCATCCACCAGACCCACCCGCGTGGACTACAAGAACAAAAACATCCCCACCGACTACTACGGACTCTCCCTCAGTTGGTCGCCCCAGTTCTGCAACTCACAGGCTGGCAAGAACCCCAACAATAGCTGGCAGTGCGCAGAAAATCGCTTCGGCTTTGTGGTGCACGGCCTATGGCCGCAATCCTCGAAAGCAACGAGCAGCGACGAACACCCACGCAATTGCAAGGCCCCCGAGTTGCTGCCCGCCGCTACCATCAAGCCTCATCTTTGCACCATGCCTGGTGCGCAGATCATTCAGGATGAGTGGGTCAAACACGGCACCTGCGCCTTCCCCAACGCCAAGGCCTACCTCGATCAGGTGGAACTGCTCTACAGGAATCTGGTGTTGCCCGATCTCAAGGCAGGTAGGACGACTTCCGGTGCAATCCGCAAACAGATCGTGGCCGCCAATCAATCCAAAGGTCTCAAGCCCGAACACACCGAAGTCCGCGTGCTCTCCGGCAATCGCTTTTCAGAGTTCATGATCTGCTACGACAAGAATTTCAAGTTCACTGCCTGCGCCGACAAAGGCGCACCGGATCAGGTCCAAGTTCGTGTTGCCGCAAAGCGTTAAGCGAAGGTCTTGAATTCCATTACATCGCCGTCCTGCACGATGTATTCCTTGCCTTCGGTGCGGAGCTTTCCAACTTCGCGCGCCTTGGCAAAGCTGCCCAGTGTGACCAGTTCGTCATAGCCAATCGTCTCGGCGCTGATAAAGGTTTTCTCAAAATCGGAGTGGATCACCCCAGCCGCCTGCGGTGCCTTCCAACCGGCATGAATCGTCCAGGCCCGAGTTTCTTTTACGCCCGTCGTAAGATAAGTCCGCAGTCCCAGCAGATGATAAGCCTCACGAATCAGATTGCCGGTGCCGCTTTCTGTGACTCCCAGCCCTTCGAGATATTCTGCGGCTTCTTCCTCTGCCAGCATCACGATCTCCGCTTCGATCTCTGCCGAAACAATCACCGCACTGGTCTCATGATGGGCCGCAACATACTCCCTCACCTTGCCGACAAAAGGATTCGATTCCGGGTCAGCCAGATCGCCTTCTGCCACGTTGCAGGCGTAAATCGTCGGCTTGTTCGTCAGCAGGAAGAGTGGCTTCGCCAGCGCCTTTTCTTCCGGCGTCATCTCCATCGTCACGGCATACTTGCCGCTGCTAAGATGTGGTTCGAGGCGGGCGATCAGTTCCAGTGTCCCCGCTGCCTTCTTGTCGCCGCTGCGCGCCAGCTTCTGCAGTTTGCCCTTCTGCTTCTCCACGCTTTCCATGTCTGCCAGCAACAGTTCCGTGTTCACGACCTCGATGTCGCGCACCGGGTCTACTGTGTCCATCACGTGTTCAATGTTGGAATTTTCAAAACAGCGAACCACTTGAACAATCGCATCCACTTCGCGGATATGCGCGAGAAACTGATTGCCCAGTCCCTCGCCCTTGCTTGCGCCGGCAACCAGCCCGGCAATGTCGACGAACTGGAAGACAGCCGGAATCAGCTTCTCCGATCCCGATAGCTTGCTCAGCACTGCCAGCCTGTCATCGGGAACCGTCACCATGCCCTCATTGGGCTCGATGGTGCAAAAGCGATAATTCGCCGCCATCGCCTTTCGCGACTTCGTCAATGCGTTAAAGAGCGTACTCTTGCCTACGTTGGGCAACCCAACAATTCCTGCTTGCAACATGTGAGGGAACTTACAGTCTAGCGTCCTGCCCCATCAAAGCGATAGCTCCGTTGTAGATTAGGGATGGATGCATCTTTTTCTTGCTCTCTTTGTGAGTCTCCCCCTGCTTGTCTGGGCTCAACTCGTTACCCAGCCTGTCATCGTCTATCGCGGTGTGCTGAATTCTGCCAGCCTTGCCCCTCCGGGCCTGCCAAATGCCGGACTTGCCCGAGGTGGTGTCTTCACCATTTTTGGTTCCAACATCGGGCCGACCACCGCCGCCACCGTGAGCGCCTTTCCTCTCACTCCCAATTTCAACGGAGTCAACCTGTCTGTCACACAAGGTGGCACCAGCGTTTCCGCCATTCCCATCTACGTCTCGGTCAACCAGATCAACGCGATTCTTCCTTCCAACACTCCGCTGGGCGCTGCCTCTTTGCGTGTCGGATTTAATGGCCGCACCAGCGCTTCCGTGCAGATCGAAGTCGTCGAAAACGCACCCGGTATTTATGCGATCTCCTCAGGAGGCTTCGGCCCTGCTGTCGTTCAAAACTTCAACACAGCGATCGACCAACCAGTGAATTCGCTCGACACCGCATCCGCCAGAGGTCAGGTGATCACGATATGGGGCACTGGTCTCGGGCGCGTTCCTTTTGCGGATAACGTCGCTCCCACCGCTCTCAATCTTGAGGTCCCCGTCACAATCACGATCGGTGAACGCGATGCCGTGCGCCTCTACGCGGGCCGCAGCCCCTGTTGCGCCGGTGTCGATCAGATCGTTGTGCGTATTCCAGAAGATGCTCCGCTCGGGTGCTACGTCCCCTTGCGGATCAAAGCAGGCAACACCATTTCAAACACGGTCACCATGTCAATCGCCGCCACCGCTGGCGCACGCTGTACAGATCCCTTCAACCCGTTCACCAACCTGATCCGAAATTCCCGCCGTCAGGGCATGATCCTCCTGGATCGCACACTCAATCAGATGGATACCCACATCGCTACGGTCGAACAAAACACCACTGAATCAGTGCGTGGCTTCTTCTTCACGAAGGAACTGTCCCCATTTGCTTTCGACCCGCAATTCTCTTATCCTCCTCCAGGCTCGTGCCTTGTCCAGCAGACCTCCGGCAACGCCTTCCGTGGCGCAGCCATGCGCGGGACACCTCCAGCCTCAAGCGCCCTCGACGCAGGCCAGTCCCTTCGTCTCAATACTCCATTTAGCGGCAACGTCGAAATCCCCCGCAATACCTCTCCACAGGTCGGATACAGCGCGATGGTCGGTAGCTTGCGCGTGAATGATGGCGCAGGCTTACCCAAGCTCGACTTCCCCAATTCCACAACCGTGAGCTTCAACGGCACGATCGGCGAGGCGAGTATCCAGCCCAACTCCACCAGTCTTTTCGCCTGGGGCGGCCGTGCCTTGATCGATCGCATCCGCCGCGACGTGATCACGCGCATCCCCTTCACGCCCAATGACTTCAATGCAACCAGCGAACTCTCGCTTATTGCCTACTCCGCCATTCAAAACGCCACTACCGCCATCACCTGCCTCGCAGCCCCGGGCGTCGGTGAATTTGTGTTGACCCCCGATCTGATGGCCAACCTTCCGCTCTCGCAAGGCCGGGTAGACGGTTCCCTCGCCATGCTCGGCATTGGCATCGTACCTCTAACCCGGGCTGTTCCCTTCAACGCTTCCGGCCTCGACGGCGGGCTGCTCTTGTTCACCCAGTGGCAAACCAAGTCGGTATACATCCAATGAAATTTATCGCTCTTCTCCTCCCATTCGCTCTCCTCAGTGCCGGCGTCATTGAGTTGCTAGGGCCCGGCTCGCGGCAGGCAGCGCGCAACCAGCAGGTGGATCGCCTCGACGGTACGGGGCAATTCATTGAGCTCACGATCTTTCCCGCTCCGGGTGTCAACGGTTTTTCGCGTGTCCAGGTCTGGACCTCGAAGCGCGAGGCAGGCAAATACACCAGGCTGAAATTGCAGGAGAAGGAATTGCAGATCCCCGATCCGATCCGCATCGCCCGCGATCCATTTGATTATCCCTTCCCAATTTATTCAACTGCCAACGCTGCACTTGCTGAGAACCGCGTTGCGATCCTGTGCGGCGTTGCTGATTTCACCGTTCGCCTTCTGAATACACAGGCGCTCACTGTGGGCCGCCCTATCGTGCTTCCGCCACTCGCTCGCAACATCGCGCTTCGGCCCGGCAATGGCGAGATATGGGTCACACACGCTGGCAGCTCTAATCAGATCTCGATTTCTGATCCGCAGACGGAGCGAGTCGTAGCGAGCATTCCCTTACGCCTGAACCCGCAAGCCATCCCCGTAGCTCTATTTTTCTCGAACTCCGGCCGGACCGCTTATGCCGTCGTCCGTAATCCCGAGAGCCTAACAGACCGTGGCTACGTCTTTCTTTTCGACCCATTCACGCGACAACAAAAAGGCCAAATTTCACTTGGTACGACTACACCGCAGTCTGCTGTTTTGAGTCCGGATGGATCCACCATTTACATTGCCGGCGCAAGCCTCAATGACCTTAACACTGCCGAGCCAAGCATGAGTTTCTTCGATACGCTGTCCAACACTGCGAGCGTCGTAGCCCTCGGCTTACCGATCATTCCCGACCAGATCCTCATCAATCCGGCTGGCACACGTATTTACTGGAATTTTCCTTTCACCTTTGGGCTTGATGAGTTCGATACGCAATCGAGACGGGTACTTCGCCGCATTCCGCTGCCGAGGCTGATGCAGCCCCAAGGTCTGGAAATTACGCCCAACGGCGACATCATCACCCTACGCGACATCCTTGGGCAAGCGGCAATCCATATTGATGCCGACTCGGGAGAGATCCTGGATACACAGGCGATTCCAGTTGGTCCCAGTATCGCTCTGCCACGAGTCAACTAGCGCGAGGTGATTGTGAATCGCACCAGAACGTCGTTCACAAAGTCCACCTGGATCGAAGAATCGCGCGTCTGGTAGACACACTGGGTGAGCTGCAATCCCCCTTGGTCCTTCACCACCACTTCACTTGCCTTGCCGAGTCTCGTTTCTACCTGTGAACGGGACATCCCTTTTTCCAGTTCCGGCCCCGCAGCCTGCTGTGTCCTCTTGGGAGCGCCGTCAAAAGACAAATACTGCTCCAGCGCCCGTCGTATCATCTCGGGAGTCACTTCTTCTGGCGGCATTGCATTTTCAAAACGAATGTTAAAGCGAGAGCCACCATCGAGGCGCTTGCTCGCGATCCGTTGCTGCTTGGCTTCTGTAGCTTGTAGTGCAATCAACCGCTCGCGGCTCTCACGTCGCTGACGCTCGCGCCTCTCATAGTCGAGATCACGCTCAATCCTTCGCCGGTCATCGGCATTCGTAGTGGAGCGAAGTTTATTCTCCAGATCCTTCTCGCGATACGACTTCGGAACGGTCGTAGCACTTACCGACCCAGACTCATCCCAGAAGGTCCCGTAGCCTCCACCGCCCAGTTGAAACTCGATTACCTTGTCCTTGAGCCGGACCTTTGTCACCATCACCGAATCGCCCGCATGCAAAGCAATGCCGAAGCGCTTCATCCGGTCCCGGTAATTGTTGAGCTCGAGAGATGGGTTGCGTTGCGGATAAATGTCGACACCCGTTTGAGACGCCGGCATGTCGATTTGAACGACAACCATTCGCGTCTCAAAAGACGTTCCAATTTGCGCCCATGCCACAATTGGCAGGCACAGCAACAAGGTCAAAAATCGCATTGGATCATTTCCTCCCAAGGAATTCAACTACACCTTGGCGCTGCTAAAGCGCTGCACCAGTTGCTCCCACTCTACAACCACCTTACCCCCGTTGTCTTCGTGTGATTTCTTCCATTCCTGGATCAGGTCGAGACAGGAGTGATCGAGATAAGCGAGCTTGTCGAAGTGGATATGCAGCTCCGATTTTGGAGCTACAAGAGCCAATGCATCTGCCAGGCTGGGTAAACGCAGAAATGTCGCCGATCCTTCAAGATAAATGTCGCTTTGCCCAACATCATTTGAGACCAGCCTCACATCCAGTTGCGATGCCTTGTACATCATCTTCAACATGGTCAGCGCTATTCCAGTGACAACGCCAGTAAGCAGATCGATAGCAACAACTCCGGTCAGAGTGGATGCATAGATGATGACAGGGAACCAGCCAAAACTCCGCAGCTTTCTGACATGCTCAAAATTGATCAGCTTCCAGCCCGTCATCACGAGTACTGCTGCCAATGCCGATGTCGGGATCTTCTCGAGCACATTCGGTATTAACAGTACGGTCATCAACAGCCAGCCACCGTGCATGATCGCGGACCAGCGCGTCTGCGCCCCTGCCTGCACGTTTGCACTGGATCTTACAATCACGCCTGTCATTGGTAGTGCGCCGAGAGCTCCGCAAAGCAGATTGCCAGCGCCCTGTGCCATCAGCTCGCGGTCATAGTTGGTTCGCACATCGCGCCGTCCTGCGGCCGCTGTCATCTTGTCAACCGCTGCCGCGCTCAATAGCGTTTCTGCGCTCGCAATGAAAGCAATCGCGGCTGCAGCGGTCCAATACTTCGGGTTCGACAATCCGCCCAGTGCCTGCAAGCTCGGCAGTGCGAGGCTGGGCAACAAGCTCGCCGGAATGTGCACGTACTTGATTGCCAGCTGGCCGATATAGCTGGCAATTGCAGCTGCGAGAAGCCCCATTAAAGGACCGGGCAAAAACTTCAACCCCTCAGGCCTGAATTTGTTCCAGGCGAGCATCACCCCAATCGTGAGCAATGCGACAAGCGCTGCATTTGGCTGCAGAAAGATGCCGCTGAGGATCGCCTCTGGAATCGCAATCAGGTTCTTGATCCCCGAAGCTTTAGGCAAAGCGTCAATGGCAACGTGAAATTGACCGGCCATAATGAGAACACCGATTCCAGCCAGCATTCCGTATACAACGGCGGGAGAGATCGCACGAAACCATTGCCCTGTTTTGAGCAAACCGGCAGCAACCTGCATCAGGCCGGCCAGCATTAGAATGACGCCCAGAGCTGCCATGCCGTGCTCCTGATGCAGTTCAAATACAAGAACCACCAGGCCTGCGGCTGGGCCACTTACCTGTAGGGGCGAGCCAGCCAGGAAGCCCACTAATAGTCCGCCAATGATGCCAGTGATCAGGCCGGCTTCGGGCGGCATTCCAGATGCCACCGCTACTCCGAGACAGAGTGGGAGGGCCACCAGAAAGACCACCAGGCTTGAAAGAAAATCTTTACCGAACGTCGTGCTCAATACAATTCCTCTGCTTGAATTCTCAGCATCTCGTCAGGCCTTGGTGCTTGTGAAGCGTTGGACGAGCCGATCCCATTCCACCACTACTTGTCCGCCATTTTCTTCATGCGCCATTCTCCATTCCCGAATGAGGTCGAGGCAGGAGTGGTCGAGGTAAGCGAGCTTCTCGAAATGAATATGCAGCTGCACTTTCGGCCCCACCTTGTCGAGAGCATGGGCCAGTGCGGGCAGGCGCAAAAAGGTTGCTGAGCCCTCAAGATACAGATCGCTTCTCCCGGAGTGATGCGTTACCAACTTCACTCCAAGCCGTGAAGCTTTCAGCAGCACCTTCGCTATGGTCAAAGTGATTCCAATGAGAACGCCGGTGAGCAGGTCGAAGGCAACAACTCCGATCAGCGTAGACCCGTAAATGAAGACGGGGATCCAACCATAGGCACGCAGTTTCTTGACATGCTCCGGGTTTACCAGTTTCCAGCCTGTAACTACGAGCACAGCTGCAAGGGCTGAAGTCGGAATGCGTTCGAGCACATGGGGAATCAAGAGCACTGTCAACACAAGCCATCCGCCCTGCATCACGGAGGACCAGCGAGTCTGCGCACCGGCGCGCACATTTGCGCCCGTGCGCACGATCAGGCCAGTCAGAGGCAAGGCTCCCAGAGAGCCGCAACACAAGTTCCCCACCCCCTGTGCCATGAGTTCCCGGTCGTAGTTGCTTCGCAGGCCTGGCCTTCCGGTTGCTGCCGTCAGTTTGTCCACTGCCGCCACACTGAGTAGTGTTTCCGCACTCGCAATGAAAGCCAGCGCCGCCGCCTCTGCCCAGTACTTCAACTCGAGCAATCCTGATAGCGATTGCAATGCCGGGACTCCAAGGCCGGCCAGCAGATTGTCAGGGATGTTGACGTGCTTGATCTCGAGCGTGTAGAAGAAACTCATCGCTGCTGCTGCCGCCAATCCCAAGATCGGGCCAGGCAAGAACTTCAGGCTTTCAGGCCGCAACTTGTTCCATCCAACCATCACCCCGATCGTAAGCAATCCGATCAGTGCCGCCGTTTCGTGTGGACTGCCGTCGATCGGGAATATGCCGTTGAATACCGCTTGAGGAATCGAAATCAGATTACTGATCCCCGAACCCTTCGGTGCGTCGTCCACTACGACGTGAAACTGACTGGACATGATCAGCACGCCGATACCGGCGAGCATGCCATACACAACGGCTGGAGAAATTGCTCGAAACCATGGCCCCGTTTTCAGCAGTCCGGCGGCGATTTGTAGCAGTCCGGCCATCATCACGATCAGGCCCAGCGCCCCCATGCCATGTTCCTGGTGCAGTTCAAAGACCAGCACCACAAGCCCCACTGCCGGTCCGCTCACCTGCAAGGGCGAGCCGCCAATCAGTCCGACTACCAGGCCACCGATGATGCCAGAAATCAATCCAGCCTCTGGTGGCATGCCTGACGCAATTGCCACGCCAAGGCAAAGTGGAATCGCCACCAGAAAAACCACAATGCTCGACAAGAAATCTCTGCCGAAGGTAGAACTCACAGCAAGCGTCTTCGTCTGCGCGGAGTTGCTGTCGGGATATGGTCGACTGACATAGGCACGAAAGCACCCTGCTCCGTGTCGTAGCTTAAGACGTGTCCTGTTTCAATGTCAAATACCCAGCCGAAGAGCTCAAGCTCCCCCAAGGCGAGTGCTGAAGCGACGCTTGGATGCGTGTGCAAATGATTCAGTTGTGCCAGTACGTTTTCTTCCACCATCACCAGCGCCTGCTGCTTGGGATTCAGGTTCTCGTAACCAAGGACGATGCGCCGTGCGCTCTCGGCGTGATTCAGCCAGCTCCTCACGATTGGCATGTTCGCAACTTTTTCCGGGTGCATTGCGGCATCCATGGCACCGCAATGTGTATGACCGCACACAATGATGCTCGGTACCCCAAGTGCCATCACCGCATATTCAATCGTCGCCGAAACTCCACCAAGGACATCCCCGTAAGGAGGCACGATATTGCCTGCGTTGCGAATCGTAAACAGATCTCCCGGTTCCGAGTCGGTAATCAAATTTGGCACAACACGCGAATCAGAACAGGTGATGAACAAAGCGTGAGGATCCTGTCGGGCGATGAGCCTGTCCAGAAACTCTTTCTTATCCGGATAGATCTCGGTCTCAAAGCGCAGAACGCCTTTTGTTAATTCTTGCATTTCATCCTCATTCGATTGCCCGATGCTAAACTTGGAAGTTGCCAGGTCTTGGGCTCCGTGCAATGGACGGCCGCAAACCCCGCCAGGTCCGGAAGGAAGCAACGGTAGTGGTTTAGCCCGTGTGCTGCGGATCACCCAAGGTCTGGCTTAAGCTAGACTTCACTGTCTCATTTTACACATGTCCTACCAGGTCATTGCCCGCAAATACCGTCCCCGCGATTTTGACGAGCTGATTGGTCAGGAGCACGTCAAGACCACGCTCGACAACGCGATTACCCAGCGCCGTATCGCCCATGGATACATCTTTGCCGGCCAGCGCGGAACAGGCAAGACCACCGTTGCCCGCATCATGGCCCGCTGCCTGAATTGCGTTGAAGGCCCCACGGCGAATCCCTGCGGCAAATGCTCTTCCTGCATAGAAGCCCTGCAGGGCAACGCGATTGACGTTATTGAAATTGACGCCGCCTCCAATCGTGGCATCAATGAAATGCGCGAACTGCGTGAGAATGTCCGCTTTCGTCCCTCCCGCGACCGCTACAAAGTCTTCATCATTGACGAAGCGCATCAGATTACGACAGAAGCTTTCAACGCTCTGCTCAAAACTCTCGAAGAGCCCCCCGAGTGGGCCGTCTTCATTCTTTGCACCACCGAATCGCACAAGATTCCCGTGACCATCGCTTCGCGTTGCCAGCAGTTTAGCTTCCGCTCCGTGGAGTTTGGCGAGGTGATGGAGCGAATGAAGTTCATTTGCAGCGAAGAAGGCATCACCGCCGATGACGATGCCCTTGCAGTGCTTGCTCAAACAGGTGAAGGCAGTGTTCGTGATTCTCTCTCTGCTCTGGATCAGGCGATCGCCTGCTGCGGCAATACCCTCCACGCCAATGAAGTTCGCCAGCTCCTGGGCATCTTTGGCATCGATTCTCTTGGTGAGGTCTCGCTTGCTCTCGAAAAGCAGGATTCGGCCCGCATGCTCGAAATTGTCATGGAGCTCGAGCGCTCCGGGCAAAGCCTGCAACATTTCTGCCGCGAACTCTCCCGCTACTTCCGCAATCTGCTTGTCGCTAAACTTACGGGCGTCAATACCCGTCTGATCGCTGCGTCTCCGACCGAAATCAAACGCCTGGCTGAAATTGCATCCAAGTTTTCCGAGCTCGATCTCACTCGGTATCTGCAACTCACACTCAACCTATTCCGCGATCTGCAGCATTCACTACAGCCGCGGCTTCACCTCGAACTCGGTTTGATCCGCATGGTGCACGCCGGCAAACTCACGGCGATTGAAGAAGTGCTCGCCAGCCTGCCGCAATCGAGGCCTGTTGCTCTTAGCGCTTCGGCTGCTGTGCCCAAAGAGCGATCCAATCTGAAGCTGAATCCGGAACCGAAAGCACAGCCGAAAGTGGCAGAACTGATTGTGGCGGCTGTGGTCGCCACTCCCCAAGAGCCGTCCGTCGATTCGCCTCTCAAAGATCGGCTGCTCGCTCTTCTCAACGAGCAGAAGAAAAAGTTCTCAGCCGACGCCGTGCAACACGCGAAGGTGGAAGAAAGCTCCGGCGTTATCAAGTTTCTAGCGCCGCGCGAATTTGTGCGCCCGCTGCAATCGCGCGACATCGCGGCCGCCCTCAATTCCGTACTCGGACGCATGGTGCGCGTTGAAGTCGTGCAGGATGATTCGATTGTCGAAGTAAAAGCCCCCGCTCCCAAAGCTGCTGAAGAGGACGAAGTCACCCGCGAGCGTGCGCTCGCGAACCCGGAAGTGCAGCGATACCGGGAGATTTTCAAAGATTCTACAGTCCGCTCCGTGCGAGACTTATCAAGTCAGGAATAGTAAGGCATAAATCATGAAACTACCAGGAAACATGCAAGCCATGATGAAGCAGGCTCAGGTCATGCAGGAAAAATTGCAGCAGGAAATTGCTGCGATTCGCGTCGAGGCCGGAGCAGGTGGCGGTATGGTCACCATCAAGATGGACGGACAAAAGCACGTGCTCGAGGTCAAGATCGACCCCGAGGTTGCTGGTGACGTCGAGATGCTTCAGGACCTTGTCCTCGCCGCCTTCAATGAGGCTGCAAAGAAAATTGACGACGAAACTTCGAAGAAGACCGGCGCCATGCTCGGTGGCATGGGCCTACCTCCCGGCATGTTCTAATGCCTGATTTTGCCGAGCCTCTCGAACGGTTGATCGCTGAGTTTCGCCGGCTTCCCGGCATTGGCCAGAAGTCTGCCCAGCGTCTTGCCTTTCACGTGATGCGTACTCCCCGCGAGGCGGCACTTCGCCTCAGTCAGGCGCTGCTCGATGTGAAGGACAATCTCACACTCTGCACGGTTTGCAACAACATCAGCTCTTCTGAACTCTGCGTGTTTTGCTCTGACCCGCGACGTAATCCGCGTTCCATTTGTGTGGTGGAAGATTCTCACAACATCATTCCGATCGAAACGACGCGATCCTTTGAAGGCCTTTATCATGTGCTGCAAGGTGCAATTTCGCCACTGCGTGGCATTGGCCCCGAGCAACTCAAGATCAAGAGCCTGCTCGAACGATTGACGGACGCTTCGATTGAAGAAATTATTCTGGCGACCAATCCGACGGTTGAAGGGGAAGCTACTGCCGCTTATCTGGGCCGTCTGCTCAAGCCGCTGGGGCTGAAAGTAACACGCATCGCCATGGGAGTGCCAGTTGGATCCGATCTCGATTTTGCCGACGAAGTCACCATGCTCAAGAGCATGGAAAACCGCCGCGAAGTTTAGCTCAGCACCAGCAGCGGTGAAGCCTCTCGCATGCCTCGTTCACTCACCGATCCCAATTCCACTTCCATCCATTGCCGCCTCGGCCTCGGCTGCTGCAATTCCACTCGTACGTAATTCGTTGTCATCACCACGCCCAAATCGCTAATCGTCACGCCACTAAAGCGCTTGCCGACAAGACTCCTGCGAAAATCCCGGTTCTTGCGCGCACTTACTTCCTGCAACACCCGATTTCTCTCACGTCTCACATCCACCGGAACCGGCGCTGCCAGCTCAACTGCCTTCGTGCCAGGTCGTTCCGAGTAAGTGAAAACGTGCAGATAAGTAAGCGGCATTCGCTCGATAAACTCGACACTCTCTTTGAATTCCGCCTCTGTCTCACCCGGGAATCCGGCCATCACATCCGCCCCGATCGCCGCATCCGGCATCAACTCGCGCGCCAGTCGCAAGCGCTCCTCATAATGTCGCGGACGATACTTGCGATGCATCCTTCGCAACACTCCATCGCTGCCGCTTTGCAGCGGAGCATGCACGTGCTTGGCGATACGATCAGAGCTTGCCATCAGTTCGAGCAACCCGGTTGTGAAATCCATTGGTTCAACACTCGACAATCGAATCGACCGTATCGATGTCTCATCGAGCATGCGCCGCAACAGATCTGGCAGTTGCCTTCCACCGCCCCATTCACGGCCCCAGCGCCCAAGATTGATTCCGGTCAGGACAATTTCCGGATAGCCGCTCTTTGCCAGTCGCTCCGTCTCGGCAAGTACCCATTCCGCTTGTGCCGATCGTGACTTGCCGCGCACGCTTGGAATGATGCAGAACGAACAGCGATTATTACAGCCGTCCTGAATCTTCAGATTCGGCCGTGATCGATCCCCCGCAGGTCCTTCGACTGGCGAGCTGATGAATTCGTTCTGCGCAAAGATGTCGCCCACATACACTTCCGCATGATATGGCGCAGGGCTGTCCATGACGATATCGCCAATACTCCCCTTGTGCGAATTCCCCACAACCCAGCTCACACCCTCGAGGCCCGCAATCTCGTCGGCTGAGCGTTGTGCGTAACAGCCGGTCACCAGAATCCTGGCCTCCGGATTTTCTCGCTTCACCTGTCGTATGATCCGTCGCACATCGAGGTCCGCTGAAGAGGTAACGGTGCAGGTATTCAACACCACGAGCCCCGCGCTCAGCGCATCCCCACTCGCCACAAGCCCCTTTTCGGCCAGACTCGCCTCTAGCGCAGCCCCGTCTGCTTGTGAGGCTCTGCATCCGAAATTCTGAACGTGAAAGGTTTTCACTCTACTCCCACTTTAACAACCGGCCTACTCATCCTCTTCCCCCACTTGCCCGATATTCAGGAAGATGTCCGCTCGTGTTCTTTCTCAAAACGAAATCGATAATATGTTTCAGCAGACGAGCGCTAACGCTCGTCGCTCAGAGCTGGCCCGCCGCGCTCAGCCTTATAACTTCCGCCGTCCCGACCGCATTGCCAAAGATCAGCTGCGTTCGATTTACGTCTTGCACGAGGCCTTTTCCCGCTCACTGGCCAGCAGTTTATCGGCCTACCTTCGCGCCTATGTGGTGGTCAATCTGGTGAGTGTAGAGCAACTCTCCTTCAATGAATTTCAACAGGTTCTACCTTCTCCCACTGTAGTTGCGACGCTGCAGGCCCTGCCGTTTGACACCAACTGCCTGCTTGAGCTGAATCCTTCGATGATCTTCCCGATGCTTGAGATGCTTCTCGGTGGTTCTGTGAACACTCTCACCAAGGTGGAGCGCGAAGTCACTGAAATCGAGCAATCCATTCTGGAGAGCATCTTCAAGCTCATGCTGCGCGACTTGAAAGAAGCTTGGAAGGGCATTGCCAATATCGAGTTCTCGATTGAGGGTTATGAAACTGAGCCACAGCTGATGCAGATCCTTGCGCCTAATGAAGCCATTGTCGCTGTCTCGATTGAAATTCGTATCGGCGAAGTCAGCGGAATGATGAACATCGGAATCCCGTCGATCATCATCAAAATGCTCAGCCACAAGTTTGCAGAGCAATGGACCATTCGAAAGACAGAAAGTACCGAAGAGGATACACGCAGGGTCTATGAGCGAGTACGCCACTCCAAAGTTGAAATGGATACACGCCTGCGCGGCCCCACTCTGAAACTAAGCGACTTGTTGAAGCTGAAGACCGGCGATATCCTCACCTTCGACTATCCGGCGACCAAGCCTTTATCGGTTGAACTCAATGGCAAGCTCAAGCATCGCTGTCACATCGTCGTCTCAAACAAGAAACGTTCCGCTAAGATTCTTGAGCCGGTGGACCCGGCTGCGTAATCAGTCGGGCACCGCGGTTGAAGCTGAAATAGTCAAAGCCCCACCGGATTGCGACGATAATTCTTGACTGGAAATTCACCAGATACAGCACGTGTACAAAGGCCCAGAGCAGCCAGGCAAAATAACCGCTGAATTCGAAACCACCCACTGCCGCTATGGCCCGATTGCGTCCAATTACGGCCATGTTGCCTTTGTCCCAATAACGAAAGGCGGGTTTGGTCTTGCCTTCGAGACGCTTGGAGATCAAATCTCCCACGTAATCGCCCATCTGCATGGCCGTCTGGCAAACACCTGGCAAAGGCTTCTCCAGCCCGTGCTGAAAGTGCGCCAGGTCACCGATGACAAAGATTTCCGGATGGCCCGGCAAACTGCAGTCCGGCTCAACCGCCAACTTGCCGCCGCGCAACAATTCCAGTTTGGCGACCTCGGCTAGAGCTTTGCCAAGCGGAGACCCAGTCACTCCCGCCGCCCAGATCACGGTTCGCGAGGGGATGAACTCTTCCCGTCCATCCACCGATACCTTGGCACCCTGCTCTGAAACTTCAAGCACCCGCACTCCAGAGCGGCAAAGCACGTTGAGCTCAATCAATTGGCGAGCTGCTGCTTTGGCCAATTTTTCTGAAAATGCAGAAAGGATACGCGGCCCCGCATCGAGGATCATGATGCGGGCATCTTCCGGGTCGAAGCTGCGAAAATCCTCTTTCAAGGCATCATTCGCAATCTCGCTCAGTGCTCCGGCCAGTTCTACTCCGGTTGGGCCGCCGCCCACGATGAGAAAGGTCAGCAGCGCCCGCCGCTTGTCGGGGTCATTCTCTTTCTCGGCCTCTTCAAAGGCATTGAGCAAGCGGGCTCTTAACTTCGTTGCGTCTTCAATATTTTTGAGCGAAGGCGCAATCGCTGCCCATTTGTCGTTGCCAAAGTAGGTCGTTTTTGCCCCAGCTGCCAGCACAAGAGAATCGTAGGGAATTTCTCCCATCTTGGTCAGGACCTGCTTGCGTTCGATGTCAAACCCGTTCACGTCCGTCATTAGTACGCGCAGATTTTTTTGCCATTCAAAAATGGCACGCAAGGGGGCAGCAATCTCACCTGGAGACAAACCCCCGGTTGCCACCTGATAGAGCAGAGGCTGAAACAGGTGGTAATTCCTCCGGTCGAGGAGGGTCACCTCAATGTTCGGGTCTATCAATGCTTTGCCTGCATGCAGGCCGCCAAAGCCACCACCCACCACAACGACACGATGTTTAGCCATTTGTCCTTCCCACCATCCAGAGCAGCAGAACAGAGCGTCCGCTCCAGGCAATTGTCCTTACCCAATTGGATGCTACCAGCTTCGCCCAAGTTGCGGATTCAAAGCCCTGCGTCATCTTGGCGTGCAAGGGCACTTGGAGCAGCATTGTCGAAGCCCAAACCAGCAGAGTTAACCCGCCGGCAACCCAAGCGATGCCAGATGCCGGCAGGACATAGACCAGCGCAACCGAAAGCGCAGCTTCAAGCAGCATCACCGGCGCGGTCACCCACGTTGTAAGGCGTTGATGATTCTGCTCATACGGAACGAAATCTTGGGCTCCAATGCGCTCAAAAAGCGGATAGTGCACCACTTGCACAAACCAGATCAGCCCGGTCATGAAAAGCGCGCAGGCGAGCTTGAGCAGCAGCAGCCACTTAAGCCACATGAGCTGCAACTGCTTCTGCGGCATGACGCCCGTTTACGAGTGCCGCCTGTATGCTCGCCATAAATCGATGGTCGCCGCAAACAAAGACACCATTGTCGAGCTTCGGCGGCTTTTCTTCTATCGTCTCGGGCTTGCTTACCGGATGCGCATTCGGAATCCGGTAAATCCGCAAGAGCCTCCACCCACTGACATCGCGGTCGAGCCAGCGTGCCAGTTGCCCACGCACTGCAGTCTCAACAACATGATCCTGTTGCGGTGGGTCCCCGAGTACCGTCACACTCATCAAATGCTTTCCGGCGGGTGCATAGGTTGGGCAAACGACGCTGGGTAGACAAGTATTTTGAATGGGCCATTCGAGGTTGCCGTTCAGAAGAATGATGGGGTCGAGGATCGGGGCTGGCCCCTGAATCGAGAAGTAAAGTGTCATTACTTTGCGGGCTGCAACCGGAGCCAGGTCAGGCAGGAGACGCACCGCTTCTGGTCCATCCGTCGCAACCACAACTGCTGCTGCGTCCAGCTCTTCACCTGAAGCAAGCATCACCTGATTTGCCCTGACTCGGACCACACGCGAACCATAACGGATGCTGCCTTCTGGCAGCTTTGATGCCAATTGCAGCGGAATCGCGCCCATCCCCAGCGCTGGAAGAACCGTGTCCCCTTCTGCCATCATACGGAACACATATTCCAGCATCCGCGAACTTACCTGGAGTTGCGAATCGAGCATGATGCCCCCAAAGAAGGGTCTGAAAAAACGCTCAATCATGTTTTGTGAGAAGCCGTAACCCTGCAAGGCTTTCATGCTCGTCGTTTCTGGTTTCTGCAACAAGTCATCCGGAGTACCTGCTAACGAGACAGCCCGCAACCTTGCAACCAGTAACTTGTCCTTCATGCTTCCTACAGGATTCAAGATCTGGGAAAGGGCCAGGAAGGGTTCCCGCCATGGGTCCATGACGCGATGAAAACGGCCGCTCAGGCGGACCATTGCTCCTGGAGAAAATCGTCCGAAGTTTAGCGCCTCATAATTCAGAACCCGCCTGCCTTCAGGGTAGGCTGTCAGGTAAACCTGAAAGCCGCGATCCAGTTGAAAACCATTCACAAAATCCGTACGTACTCTTCCCCCAGGGCCATCCGATGCCTCGTGGATGACAAATTCAATGCCCTTGTTGTGTAACTCTAGTGCGCAGGCCAGCCCTGCCAGCCCGGCGCCGACGATCAACACAGGTTTTAGTTTCATGCAGTCCTGCGTCTCAGTCCAAGGTTACGCAATACAAGAAACTCGCTGAAGTTGTCATGAGTGATAATTCCAAGTAACTGGTCCTCCTGCATTACGAGAGCCCGGTATTCATTTCCGGACAGGTTTGTGATTTGGTTTTCAAGAATGGCCCCCGGTTCCAGCCGCATGAAGTTGCGATCCATCGCTCCGGATACATAGGCCTCGGGCCCTTCGCTTGCCAATTCATTGAGCAAATTGTCGCGAGTGAGGAGCCCCACAACCAGCCCGCCATGCACAACTGGAAAATCCTGCTGCGCGGAATCCAGCAGGAGTTCTGCTGCCTCCCGGATCGAGACACCGTGCTGCAATGTCACAAAGTTCCTTAGCATGATTTCACTCACTCTTACTCCTTTCAGCAAGGAGTTAGTTTTTACTGCAAAATATTCTCTACGCGCTGTAAAAAACAGAAAGAGTGCCACTGCGGCCAACAACCATTGTTCCTGCCAGATCGCAAGGGCGCCAATCCCAATCGCAAAGACACGGCCAGTAACACTCACCCATCTTGCTGCTTCGAGCTCTGCGTAATGGAAACTCAATAGCGAATTCAAAATCCTGCCTCCATCGAGAGGAAAGGCCGGTAGCAAGTTGAAGGTGCCGATTAGAAGATTGGCCGCCGCAATCTCTCCGACCAATTCGTTGTTCCCCATCAATTGTAGCCCAACCCACAACAAGGCCGCCAGCAGCAGTCTTGTCTAACACAGAGTGAGCCTGAAGAACGGACGGTTTCCAACACAGGATGAGCCTGACGGGGTGGTGGATGCTGGGGAGTGATCATCAGGATGACGGATGGGAAGAAGTTGAGCCTGGAGGAGATCCGGGCGTT
>JANXLY010000064.1 GCA_025354885.1 Acidobacteriota bacterium
CCAGAAGGCAAAGCAACCTCTTCCCGCAACGCCGTAAATCACGGCCTCAATGCACAACCCAACACCCTCTTCGCTTCCGACACAGAAGCGCAAAATAACTTCGTCCAGCACATCCAAAAGCTGCGCAAAGACTGTCTCCCCCGAAGGCGCTCTCGAAGAAGAAACTTTTCGCCGCTACGCCTTCGCCACCTTCCAGATCAACCGCGCCCAGGCCCTCGAACCCCAGGGGCAAGACCGCTGGGTCAACGACCCCGACCACCCCAAATGGTTCTCACAAATGGAACGCTTCATCAAACTTGGAGCCCTCCAGGAACGTCGAGCCGACAAATCCCTCAACGAACTTCGCAAACTCCAGCGCGACCGTTTCGCTGCCCTCGAGGTCCAAGGAGAACTCTACGCCTACGACAAAGAAGTGAACTTCTCGAAAGCTCTCCCCATGGCCGACCTCCGCACCCAAAACCTCTACAAAACAAGCGCCAGCCTGATCGCAATCTCTTTGTTAGCAACAACCGACGAAGCAAAAGCGATCGCCAAAACAAAGCCAACCCCGGTCGGAGAAGGTGACGATTACATCAAGCTCTCCCACGAAGACCTCATCCGTCTCGGTGTAGAAGCCGGCCACTTGAAGCTCTAACTAAACAAACCCAACTTTGGCCCAACGGCCACCAGCTCTTTGAAATCCGAACCCTGCTTCCCTGCTACGCGATAGAATCCCGAAGCCCAGACTCCCGCAATTCTGGGCTTCGCGGAGCGAGCCTGCAATGATAAGTACCAATGCCGCTCCAAAACCGCGTCACCCCCTTTTCCACCATCGAACGAGATCCCGCCCGTGGCCTCTTCACTGGCAACCGCGGCATCCTCCACAACCACCAGCAGCAACTCGTCACCACCCGCTGGCGTCACAAAGCCTGGATTGTCTGCGAACTCCAGTTTAAGGGCTGGCACCGCAAGCTCATGCAGCCCGGCCACTGGACCGAACTCTTCTTCCTGGACGAAGCCACCGCTTTCGCCGCCGGACACCGTCCCTGCGCCCTCTGCCGCCGCACAGCCTACAAACGATTCCTCACCCTCGCACAGCACAGCTCCGCAAAACTACTCGATAATACCCTCCACGCCGAACGAACCCAAATCCAGCCCCTCCAACCCATCAAAGAGCTCCCCAACTTCACCATCTTCGCCATCAGCAACAACGCCTGGCTCAAGCACAACTCCAATTCCCTGCCCTGGACTCACAACGGCTACTTGGCCGCGCAACAAATTCCCCCAGGCACCCTCGTCAGGCCGCTCACTCCACAACTGACACAAATGATCCTCGCCACCGGCTACCAGCCCATCCTCCATCCCAGCGCAAAATTCTAAGCCTATAAACCCATTCGCGATATCGCGTAAATTCCCGCGCCAAAGAAAGCCGCCCCGAGAAACACGCTAGCCGGCAAAGTCAAAACCCAGGCGAGCAACATATTGCGCACCGTCTGCATCTGTACTCCGCTATTGTTGGCCGCCATCGTACCTGCCACCCCGCTCGTTAAAACATGCGTAGTGCTCACAGGCAGTCCAAGTTGATCCGCAGCCCCAATCGTCAGCATCGCCACCAGTTCCGCACTCGCCCCTTGCGCGTAAGTCAGATGTTCCTTGCCGATCTTCTCGCCTACTGTCACCACAATCCGCTTCCACCCGATCATCGTCCCGAGTCCAAGCGCCAGAGCCACTGCCACCTTCACCCAAAACGGAATAAAACGCGTCGAATTATCCAGTTGATCGCGGTACTGCTTGATCTTGGTCTTCATGTCAGCATTCGCGATGCGACCTTGCTTCACCAGCTTCCCCAAACTCTCATCCACCAGATACATGTTCGTGCGTAGCTTCGTCCGATCTGCACGTGGAATGTCTTTCAACTGACTCTTGCCCACCAGCTCCTTCATCAGTTCGCGATTCAACTCAACAATGGCAGCCGCAGTACGCCGGTTCGGAGACACATTCGGTTTCAGATAATTCGACAGCTCCAGCGCAGCCTCTTCACCCGTCATGGAATCCTTCTCTAGATCTTGCTCCAGTGCAACCGACACTTCTCTCGAAGCGCTCACCAGCATCTGCATGTCCTGTTTGGAGGCTCCAATATTCAGAGCAAAACTGGCCGGAATCACGCCGATCAGAATCAGCATTACCAAGCCCATTCCCTTCTGGCCATCATTCGACCCATGCGCAAAACTCACACCAGTGCAAGTGAAAATGAGCGTGGCCCGAATCCAGAATGGAGGAGGTTTGTCCTTGGTCGGTGCCTCGTACAGTGCCGGATTTTTGATCAAAGCCTTGCACAACAGCAGTAGCAAAGCCGAACAACCAAACCCGATCAACGGCGAAATCATCAGACTGGCAAATACTTCTTGCACCTTCGCCCAGTTCACACCCCGTCCAAATACTTCGGCACTCATCACCGAGTGCGCTAGCCCTACCCCAAGAATCGATCCAATCAACGTGTGTGAACTCGACGCCGGCAGCCCAAGGTACCAGGTCCCGACATTCCAGATAATCGCCGATACTAGCAACGAAAACACCATCGCCATCCCCGCAGAAGACCCAACATTCAACACCAGTTCCACAGGCAACAACGACACTACCCCAAAAGCAACCGCACCCGACGAAGCGAGCACCCCAATCAAATTCCAGACTCCAGACCAGACTACAGCCACATTCGGCCGCAACGTGTTCGTATAAATCACCGTTGCAACGGCATTCGCAGTGTCGTGAAAACCATTCACCATCTCAAAACTCAATGCCAACAAAAGCGCCGTAATCAAGAGGACCGCTGTCGACACTGCAACCGATTCACCAAATAGTTCCACTGTGAGCTACCTCTGGCAGTAGACCAGATCCAATAGCTCCGTAGCAATACATTCATCAGAAATTCACACAAGCCCAACAAAACTTCAGTCAACACTTGCATTGAGCACCGCAGTAGTGCGCCGACCCAGATCCGCGCAACTCCATTCGTGACAGCACTTTCCGCGCGAAATTGAGTCCAGTCTGCCGCAGGCATCACAACCTGTCGAGGGGATCAAAGATTCATAAAAAGCTTGTACTCCGCAACAACGATTCTGACCTCCTTTCAACACGGGAACTTTAGTAGTTTCGAACTGGGTAAACTGAAAGAAGCCGAACCCGGCTCTCGTTTTATGCCCATCGACCGCCGTATCTTCCTCGCCTCTTCCGTCGCCAGCCTATCCGCCGCACCCGCAAAACCAATGAATCCCTTACTCGACACCTGGAAAACTCCGTTTGGCTTGCCTCCCTTCTCCACCATCAAGCCAGCCCATTTCGTGCCCGCCTTTGCCGCTGCCATGCCCAAGGCTCTTACCGAGGTCGAAGCGATCGCAAACGACCTTGCCCCGCCTACCTTTGCAAACGTCTTAGAAGCACTTGAGAAACACGGAGAACTCCTTCGGCGCATCAGCAGCGTCTTCGGAAACCTCACAGCTTCCAATACCTCGGACGCTTTGCAGGCTGCCGAACGGGAAATCGCTCCAAAGCTCGCCGCCCATTCGAGCGCCATTCTCCTAAACGCGAAACTCTTCGCCCGTATCAACAAAGTGCACGGGCAACGCAAGTCTCTCGGCCTCAGCCCTGAACAGTTACGACTGGTCGAGCGCTACCATCGCCGCTTCGTCCTATCCGGAGCGAAGCTCGATCCAGATTCGAAAAAACGTCTCGCCGCCATCGACGAAACCCTTGCCACACTAACGACCCAGTTCACCCAAAACGTCCTCAACGACACTAAAGAATACACGCTGCCCCTCGACAAGCCCGAAGACCGCGCTAGCCTTCCTGCGGACATGAAGGTCGTCACGCTGCAGCGCTCTTCCATCGAGCCCTTTCTCATGTTGAGTCCGCGTCGTGACTTGCGGGAAAAGGCCTTTCGCGCCTGGGCCGCTCGAGGCGACAACGAGAACAAGTTCGACAACAAGGCGCTCATTCGCCAGATCCTGACGCTCCGTCTCGAAAAAGCCAAACTCCTCGACTACCCAAGCTATGCCGACTACATCCTCGACGATGTCATGGCCAAGACTCCCAAAGCAGCCAATGCGCTCATGGATAAGGTCTGGAAGCCCGCCGTCGAGACCGCCAGACGTGAGACCGCCGAACTCGCCGACGCCATGCACAAAGATGGCATCGAAGGAGCTATCGAACCCTGGGATTGGCGTTACTACTCCGAAAAAGTCCGCCTCACCAAATACGACCTGAACGAAGAATCGACGAAGCCTTATTTCACTCTCGACAAGATGATCGAGGCGGTTTACGATTGCGCCAATCGGCTCTTCGGCATCAGCTTCGTCGAACGCAAGGACCTTCCTGTCTACCAACCCGATGTGCGCGCCTGGGAAGTCAAAGCTAAGGACGGCAAGACCATCGGAATCTTCTACGGCGACTACTACGCAAGGCCCAACAAAAACTCCGGGGCCTGGATGAACTCCTTCCGTGACCAGCAGAACTTCAACGGCCCTGTTCTCCCCGTCATCATCAACAATCTGAACTTCAACAAGCCCGCCAAAGGCCAGGCCTGCCTGCTCAGTTTTGACGATGCCAAGACACTCTTTCACGAATTTGGTCACGCACTTCACGGGCTTCTTTCAAAGGTGGAATATCCTTTCTTCAGCGGCACCAATGTTGCGCGCGACTTTGTGGAATTCCCCAGCCAGCTCTTCGAAGCCTGGGCTTCAGAGAAGTCCGTGCTTTCAAAGTTCGCTCACCACTACAAGACCGGCGAGGTGATCCCCGATTCGCTGATCCAGAAGATCGAGAAGGCCCGCAACTTCAATCAGGGCTTTGCCATGGTTGAGTTTCTATCGAGTGGGATGATCGACATGCGATGGCATCAGTTGACCGAAATCAGGTCGCTCGATGTTCGCGAGCAGGAAGCAGCCTGGCTCAAGGAAATCGGCATGCCACACGAGATCATCATGCGTCATCGCTCCACCCACTTCACGCATATTTTCTCGAACGATTACGCCGCCGGTTACTACAGTTACCTTTGGGCGCAAGTGCTCGATGCAGACGCCTATGAAGCCTTCAAGGAAACGGGTGACCCCTTCGACCCGGCTACTGCGCAGCGTCTCTACACCTACATTTATTCCGCAGGTGGAGCCAAAGATCCAATGGAGCTTTACCAGGCCTTCCGTGGACGCCAACCCGATCCGCAGGCGCTCATGCGCAAGCTCGGCTTCACGAACTAAGCCTGTTGCTGTTGCTGTTGTTGCTGCTGCGCCACGTGATCGTCGGCCACTGGCATGCGCTCCCCGAATACGGGAGGATTGGAATTGAAGAGCAACTCCTTGGCCGGGTCTTCCATCATGGGTGCTTCCGCATTGGTTACGCGGACGAGTACATCGAGATCACTCTGGGCTCCACCGCGAAAGGTCCCACGGGTCGGCGGCACGTCGGAATAGTCTCTGCCAACTGCCGTTCTGATATGACGTTCCCCAGCCAGTAAGTTGTTCGTCGGATCAAGACCGATCCAGCCAAGGCCAGGCATCAATGCTTCAACCCAGGCGTGCGACGCTCCATCAACAGAACGATCCTGATATTTCTTGCCGTGGTAAAGGTAGCCCGAAACATAACGCGAAGGAATGCGCAAACCACGTAGCAGTGCAATCATGATGTGAGCAAAATCCTGGCAGACACCCTTGCGATCTTCGAGCGCATGGTCGATTGGTGAATTTACCTGCGTGTGTTTCGGCACATATTCAAAGGCCTTGAATATGGATTGATTCAACTCGAAAAGCAGCGACAGCGGGTCTTCGCGACGATGCACTTTCAACTCATCGGCGAGCGCAGCCAACCGTGCAGTGGGCTCAGTGAAGTCGCTCGGCATGAGAAACTCCCAATGGTCTTCCCGTCGGAGGACTGCATCCAGCTCTTCCCATGCCTGCACCGGCAAGGCCTCCGGCAACGCGTCTGGTTGAAAGGTCTCGACCGTAGCTTCCGTAGTAATCAGCAGCTCGGTGTGCTTCGGGGCAACACTGAAGTGATGAACGTAATTCCCAAGGTGATCGCGATACTGAAACACGCGAGACTTCGGGTTGACCTTGACAAAGTAACTCTGACATCGTTGCTTGCCTTCACTGCGCGGCTGCATGCGAAGTTCCATGATGCTCTCGCTTACGGGAGCGTCATAACGGAAACGGGTTTGGTGCTGGATCGAGTAGTACATTATGCGGGGAGTGAAGTCTCAATCGGATAGTCAATATAGGCTTGATGAATTGCCGTGTGCATCTGGGCGCATTGCCGCAACACGTTATCGAGTGCCAGATGCAGGCCGCTCGACAGGATCTCTTCGACACTCGAATAGTTGAGCGTCGCAACCAACCGGCCAGCCAGCCGCTCCACCCGTCCCCGCTGACCACGCGCCGACATATCGGGGAGCGCGGCAATGGAAGACTCAAGCCTCTGCACGCTGAACAGGATCGAGTGGGGGTGCTGTGGATTCAGTAGCAGGAACTCCACAATGTTTTCGGCTGAAAACTCAGCCGTATATTTCTTCAGATAAGCCTCAAAGGCATTGCAGCTGCGCAAGAGAGCCAGCAACTCCAGATGCTCAATATCAGCGTCTCCGCAAAGCTCGGCAGCATGCACCTTCAACATGGTGGATGTATTGACCACCCGTTCCATGTGTCGGCCAATCTGGAGAAACCACCACTCTTCGCCGTGCGACATCGTGGCATCAGTTTCCCCCTTGAACAGGCTGATGTTGCGCCGCACTTCGTTCAGGAACTCAAGAGGCAAATCCTGATCGAGATCTTCGGCGTCATAGCGTTTGACAAAGTGATAAAGGCCGTTCAATTCGCTCCACATTTCGCTTGAGATCTGCTCTCTGACCTGCCGGGCATTCTCACGAGCTTCCATCACACAACTGATGATGGAGGTCTTCACGCGGGTATCAAAAATCAGCGCATGCTCAAGGTCGGGCACACTCAGCTTGCCTTCAAGCTTGAGAGGCTCTCCGAGGCTCGAATTGATGCGGCGCAACTGGCGCTCGACAGCCTGCGGCTTTTGTTCGAGCATCAGCTGGATGTTGGCGTTGAGCAGACGAGTTGTATGCTCGGCACGCTCCAGGTAGCGCGCCATCCAGTACAAACTATCAGCGACTCGAGACAGCATGGCGGTTTCCTCTACGATTCATCTAAGACCCACGTATCCTTGCTTCCACCACCCTGTGAACTATTGACTACAAGAGAGCCCTTGCGCAAAGCCACCCGAGTCAGGCCGCCTGGCACAATCGTGATCTTGTCGCCGTACAGGATGTAAGGACGCAAGTCCACGTGCCGCGAATCGAAAGCTCCATCAACGAAACAGGGAGCGCGGGAGAGCATGAGAGTTGGTTGTCCAATGTAGTTGCGGGGATCGGCTAGAATCTTCTGCCGAAAATCTTCGATTTCCTGTTTCGACGCATGGGGCCCGATCAGCATGCCGTAGCCGCCACTCTCGCCGACGGCCTTGACCACCATCTTGTCGAGGTTTTCGAGCACGTACTTGCGCGAAGCCTCTTCGGCCAGAATATAGGTTTCGACGTTGGGCAGAATCGCATCCTGCTGGAGGTAATACTTGATGATGCGCGGCACAAAGGCATAGAGCGCCTTGTCATCGGCAATACCGGTGCCGATCGCATTGGCGAGCGTCACGTTTCCTGTCCGGTAAGCGTTGAACAAGCCTGGTACACCAAGAATCGTGTCGTAACGGAATGCCAGCGGGTCGATGAAGTCGTCGTCTATACGACGGTAGATCACATCTACCCTGGTAAGACCAGTTGTGGTCCGCATGTAAACGATGTTGTCGTGGACAACCAGATCGCGGCCTTCTACGAGTTCAATGCCCATGTGGCGGGCGAGAAAGGTGTGTTCAAAGTAAGCGCTGTTGTAAACACCGGGAGTAAGCAGCACGATGGTCGGTTCATCACGGCCGCCGGGTGAAAGCGCGCGCAGGCTCTGCAGCAACATTTGCGGGTAATCTTCAATCGGCAAGACACCGCTTTGACGAAAGACCTTGGGGAAGATTCGCTTCATGACCTGACGGCCAGTGAGCATATAGCTGACGCCCGAAGGCACGCGTAAATTGTCCTCGAGCACCATGTATTGGCCGTCGAGATCACGAATCAGATCCGTGCCCGTAACGGCAATGTAAACGCCTTTGGGAACATGCAGGCCGCGCATCTGGCGGCGGAAGTATTTGCAGGTATAGACCAGTTCCCGAGGCACGACGCCATCATTGAGGATTCGCCCCTCGTGATAGATATCCTGCAGAAATAGATTGAGCGCTGTGATGCGCTGCGTTAACCCAGCCTCGACATGGTCCCATTCTTTGCGAGTGATGATGCGCGGCAAGAGGTCATGAGGGAAGATGCGCTCGGTGCCTTCTTCTTTTCCATAGACAGTGAAGGTGATGCCCTGGTTGAGGAAGATCAGATCGCTTTCCTGCTTTGCGCGCTTCAACTCATCGGAAGGTGAATCCTGAAGCATGTCAAACAAGGGGCCGTATTGCGGGCGGACCGCTCCATCGGCGTCGAACATTTCGTCGAAGGCGCCGTCCAGTTGGTAATTTTCGAATGGGCTGCTGAGCTTTGGCACGATACCTATTTCATCGAAGCAGCGGTCTTCTCAACTTGTGCAAAAACACGAAGTATATTGCCGCTGTAAATCTTGTTGACCATTTGGGGTGTGTAACCCTTTTCAAGTAATGCACGTGTGAGGTTGGGGAACTTGCTTGTGTCGTCAAGGCCTTCTGGAGTGCAGCCGACGCCGTCGAAATCGCTGCCAATTGCTACGTGGTCCACTCCGACGAGCTGCACAACATGATCGATGTGGGCCACAACATCCTGAAGTGTGGCGCGCTTGTATTGAGAACGATATTTCGCCATAAACTCGCGGTCCAGCCGCATGGCATCCAGATGGTCAGAGGAGCCGTTCATGATTTGCTGCCGCTCGGCCATGACTTCGGGACGGTTCATAGGACTTGCGTCTCTGGACTTCTGACTGAGGAAGTCGCAGCTGAAATTGATAGCAATGACTCCGTCCTTTTTGGCTAGGCCTTGGATCATGTCGTCAGTCATATTGCGAGGGGCGTTCGAGAGCGCACGGCAACTGGAGTGGCTCGCAATAATCGGGGCTTTGCTGGTTTCGAGTGCGGCCCAGAATGCGGCATCAGAAACGTGGGAGATATCGACCATCATGCCAAGACGATTCATCTCAAGCACTATCGATTTTCCCAGTTCATTCAATCCACCCCAATGCTTTACCTTCGGGTTGTTGATGTCGCCGGAGGAGTCGCACCAGTTGTTGGTGTTGGACCAGGTGAGGGTCATGTAGCGGGCACCGAGCTCGTAGAAGCTGCGGAGGAGGCGGAGGTCATCTTCAATGGCATGGCCGCCTTCTATGCCGATCAGCGCGCTCATCTTGCTGGCCTTCTTGTTAGCGAGGATGGCGGCAGTGCTGTCGGCCCAGTTGAACTGGGCTGAATTCTTCTTCCAGATGTCCTCTTTAATCGTATCGATGGCACGCAGCGTCTGGTGCGCACTCGAATTGGTGGCAACGTAAGCGGACGGAATGTAAGCAGCAAAGAATTGGCCGCCCATGCCGCCTTCTTTCATTCGCACAGCATCCGTGTGCTGTCCGGCACCCCGTTCCGAGAAACTCTTGCCAGTGACCGTGAACATGGGAGAGTCGTTGTGCATGTCGATCAAATACGCTTCGTTGTGGATCTGCATCACTTCGGCATCAGTCCAGCTCTTTTTTGTCTGTCCGGTCAGGAGCAGAAAGGAGCCTGCCAGCGCGATGGCTGGCAGGCTCCTTAGTGGCGTGAGTTTAATCATTTAGGAACTACCAGATTAGTTTGAGGGCCAATTGGGTATTGCGTGGTTCACCAAAACCAAGGCCAGGAGCACTCGAAGCGTTCCGGGTATTGGTGAGCAAACCAAACGTTGCTGCGGAATTCAGGTTGACGCCTGGATTGGCATAGTTGGTGCGATTGAAGATGTTGAAGACTTCAGCGCGGAACTGTAGCGAGATGCGCTCAGTGATTCTGGTGTTCTTGAACACCGAGAAGTCAACTGAAGCAAGGCCAGGGCCGTAGAAGGAGTTACGTCCGATGTTGCCAAAGGTGCCGGCAGCCGGGCGGGCGAATGCAGCTGGATTGAACCAGTAGGCGCGTCCGGGCTGGCTGGGATTCGCGGGCAGATTGGAGAACACACTGCCAACGAGATCGACGCGGTCTCGGGTGTCGAGAGAGCCGGAAATATTGGTTCCGGCAATGACATCCAGAGGCTCGCCAGTCATGGCAGTAACAAGAGTGTTGAGCTGCCAGCCTTGAGTGAGGCGCGTCATTCGGGAAGTGAATTTTGGCAGATCGTAGGTGAGGTAGCCAGTAAAGATATGACGAACGTCGAAGGCGGCCGGGCCGTATTCGCGACGTAAGTTATAGCTATTGGCAGGCAGAGTATTGCGAACGTTGGAACCGTTGTCAATCGCCTTGGCCCAAGTGTAATTGGCAACACCGGTGAAGTTGTGCCAGCGCGAAGTGCGCAATTGGGTTTGTAGTGAATTGTAGTTGGAATTCGCATTTGAATTCAGCTCGTTGATTGCACCGAATTCAGGATAAGCACCGTAGAAGGGCCGTCGCTGTTGAGCGGTACCAGTTGCGCCTGGGAAGGGAGCATTGATGTTGCGAAGGAAGCTGAGCTTGCGACCAAGGCTGCCAACATAAGCGACTTGCAAAACGGTCGAAGCACTCAATTGGCGTTGTACGTTGAGGTTGAAATTCTGCACGTAAGGAGTGCGGAAATCCTGGCTGATGCTGAACACACCAAAAGGAGGAATCGGCTGGGCAGTACCGAAGATGGGCACATTGGGCTGAATCTGCAAATTGGCATTGGCGATGTTGATGGTGTAGACCGGAGCTACGCCGCCGGGATTAGCATGAACGCCGGCGCTTCCGCCATTGGGCACGCCGGTGTTGGCGACGATGAAGTTGAGTGGTGGGACATCGTAGAAGATTCCGTAGCTACCGCGAACAACGGTCTTGCCGCCGACGGTGGGAGTGTAGGCAAAGCCGAAGCGCGGTGCGAAGTTGTTCCAGTCTCGAGGATAAAGTGAGTTCAAGTCCTTACCGACCGTGAGGATGCCCTTAGCGGGGAGGAAATTGGTGATGGAGTTCTTGTCGTCGTAAAGCGGGCCATGGTAGGTGTAGCGCACACCGAGGTTGATGTTCAATTTGCGATTGACCTGGAAGTTGTCATGGGCCCACCAGTCGAAGCTGTTCTGGAGGTAATAACGTTGCAACTGGCCGCGAACGATCGAGGCACCATTGTTGTTGGTTGGCTGGCCGGCGAGGAAGTCGGAGAGCGAACGAAGGGCTGGGCTGACCGACGAATCGGTGGCCCAAGGACCACGAGTGCCATCGAAGCTGAAGGTGCCCTTTTTGTTTGTGTCGTAGAAGACGTCGAGAACTGCGCGGCGATATTCTCCACCCACTTTGATCTGATGTTTGCCCAGTGAAATGCTGAGGTTTTCTGTGATGTGGCCAGTAGTATCGATGCGTCCGAGGGGCTGCGTAGCGCTGGCGCCATTGAAATTGCTGATGCGAATGAAGGGACTGCCACGAAGCGAATCTTCAGTGACGCCGGTGTTGAGGCCGGCTTTGATCGGGTCGAAGCTGGTGTCGTAGTCGTTGAAGACTTGCTTGAAGAAGTTCACGCCAAGGATGACCTGGTTGATCATGCGGGGCGAGAGGGTGGAATTCTGAACCACGCTGAAGTTATGCATGCGGCTGGGAGCGACCTGGAAGTATTCCTTGTAAGGCACGCCGTTGTCAGCTACCTGTTTGCCCGTGCCACCGAAGTAGCGAGCAGCGATGGTGTGGCGCTCATTGAAGTTATGGTCGATCTTGATGATGCCGTTGTAGCTGTCGTAATCGCCCTGATCTCCGGAGACAAGATTGTTCAGAGTGTTGGGGAGGTTGTTGTAGCGGGAGGGGTAAGCAGCAAGGAGATTGCGGGAGACGCTGCTTTCGGGAACTCCAAAGCGCTGAAGGATTCCGCGAGCCTGATCCACCCACTGGCTTGAGGGATGGGTGCCAACAAAGCTGAGAGCAGCGATGGCCTTCTGGCCCTCAAAGGTGGTAAAGATAAAAGTCTTGTTCTTGATGATCGGACCGCCAGCAGAGAAGCCCCACTGGTCATTTCGGATCTTGCGCTTGGGGGCGCCAGAAGCAACGAATGGGGTGTTGGAAGCGAGGGCTTCGTTGCGATTGAAGTAGTATGCGGAACCATGAAAGGAATTGGTACCGCTCTTGATCACGAGGTTGACGTTGGACCCACCGTTGCGGCCCTGATCGGCGCTGGTGTTGGTGGCAACGGCGAACTGGTCGATTGCCTCAACAGGCAGGAGCGTACCGGCGATACCGGCGACGCCACCTTGGTTAACGGCAGATGAATTGTGGAAGGCGTCGTTGTTATCGGCACCATCGATCTGATAGTTATTGCCGGAAACGCGCATGCCGTTGACAGAACTGGATGTTGGGGAGACGCCGGGAGCGAGCTTGAGCATCTGACGGAAGTCACGGCCATTCATGGGCATGTCAGAGACCATTTTGGGTGTGACGATGTTTGCGAGAGTGGTGGAAGATGTTTCGATGGTGGCAGCTACGGCGCTGATTTCGACCGTTGTGGCTTGACTGGAGATTGCAAGCCGGACCGGAAGATTGGTAACGCGGCTGACCGCTACCTCCACTTTGTCCACTTTGGTGGCCTGGAAGCCGGATTTTGTAAAGGTGAGCGAATAGAAGCCCAGAGGAAGATCGGAAAAGCTGAAGTCACCAGAGGCGCTCGAGACCGTTTCACGGGCAAAGCCGTTGGCGTCATTTAGCAGCTTGATGGTTGCTTCGGGCACTGCGGCGCCGGAAGCATCGACGACATTGCCGGCAATCGAACCCCGGAATGTTTGACTCATACCACTCGCTGCCAACATGAGCAGCAAGGAAAGGAAAAGCGAAAACCGTAAAGAGAACTTCACAAATAACTCCTGAAACAATTGGATTCTCGGGTTCGCGGGAGCGCAACGAGGCTGTTGCGCGAACTTGGATTATGAAGAGGTTAGCACTTTCACTCCTTAGACACAAATTGAGTATTTTGATAAGTCGAATCATTTCTTTGACTTGGAATTTTGGAATCGTATTGGGCCTGACAGAGTGCAGATCAATTTCGTGTGGATTATTTTTTCATCAGGACGACAAAAACTGGGGGCAGTGGGTTCGATGGCGTTGACGAAACTTTTTTTTCGGGATTGGGTTGAATTGGGCATGAAGATGAAATTTCTATTGCCCCTAACCCTACTCGGGACCCTTCTTGCACAGGATAAGACCCCTGTTGTGACCGAGCGCCAAGAGAACCAACAGAAGCGCATCGCGGCGGGAGTCGAAAACGGCAGCCTCAACAAACGCGAAGCGCGGCGCCTGCGCGCACAGGAAAGAGACTTGCAACGCGAGAAGCAAGCGGCGAAGGCGGATGGAGTTGTAACTCCTGGCGAGCGAAAAGAACTTCGCGAAGACAGCAAGACAATCAGCAAGCGAATCTATCGGCAAAAGCACGATGCGCAGACGGCAGCGCCCAAGCCTTAGGAGTTTTCACGCTGACGAGCAAAGGCGGCTGATCCGGTTGGATCAGCCGCCTTTGTATTTAGATGGAATAGAATTCCCTAGAAGCTGTACCGAGCTCCCATTTCGGCTGCGAAGGACTTCGGCACTACGTTTGAGGCACCGGCGTACCATCCGTTTGGCGTACCAAACGCAGAGCTCTGCACGTTGCCGACATAGCTGTTGCCGAAGTTGGCACGATTAGTGAGATTGAAGAACTGGCCGAGAATCTCGAGCTTTTGGCGTTCGCCAAACTTGAAGAACTTCGAAACGCGCAGATCGACCTGGAAGAAGTTTTGACCACGAACGGTGTTGTAGTCGAGCATCTTGAGGGTGCCTGCATCAACGCCTGCGCGGAGATTGGCAGCGCTGGTGGCTTTGTTGGCAAGGTAGTTGGTTGCGTCGCTGACAGGAACGACGACACGGTTGGTGCCGTTGCCTGCTCCCTGGCCGAGCCACTGCGAACCTTGGGTGATCGAGTAGGGCTTAGCGGTGGCAAAGACCACGACTGGAGCAAGTTGGATTCCGAAGGGCAAGGTGACGATGGTGGAGCCAGTCCAGCGATGACGCTCATCGTTTGGAACGGGACCCAAGTCATTGATCGGAAAAAGAACGCGGGCATCGGTTGGCACGTTACCGAATGCGGCAGGGCCGCCGGCGTAGGCTACAGCCTTGGCAAGTACGTAATTCGTATTCAGCGAAAAATGCTTTGCGAGACGCTTACGGTAGCTGACGTTCAGGGCGTCATAACGTGAGCGCCCAATGGAGCTCTCGACAATGATTTGATTGAGGCGGGGCAACCCGGCAGCGTCAAACGCGGCGCTGAGGGGGCGAGTGTTGGCGAGTTCGGGACGCGTGTAGTTGATGTTCTGGCGCTTTGCTTCACGAAGACCGAGAACCTTGACCACTTCTACTTCGACCACGCTGCCAGCATCTATCTGCCAGGCGTAACCGACATTCCACTGGTGGTTGTAGGGGTTCTGGAAGTTGGGGTCAACGAGGCGCCCCACTGAACCAGCGGCGAGTTTGGTGGAAGGAGTTCCGACTGAAGGCAGGGGATCTACACCAAAACGGAATTCACCAAGCGGACGACTTGTGGATGGCACCCGATCAGAATTCGGATCCTGGAAGCCGCCGCTTGAAAGCGACAAGGTCTGGGTGAAGACTGTGTCGTTGGCCTGCTGCAACATGAAAAGAGGGAGGTTTTGGAAGGTCTGGCCGAAGTACATGCCCCAGCCGCCGCGAACGATGTGATTTCCCTTGCCGGTGATGTCAAAGGCGAAACCAACGCGTGGGCTGAAGTTGTTCAAGTCGTTCTTCGGGAGGCCCGCAGCAAATGGGGAATTGATGGCCTTCAAAGCCTGGTAAGTGCGGCTCTGGCTCTGGACGTTTCCGCCCTGCAGATTGTAATCCGCATCCCAGCGGATGCCGAGATTCAGGCTAAGACGGCGAGAAACTTTATAGTCGTCCTGGAAGTACATGCCGAACATCTTGGCGCCCTTGTCATAGAAATAAGGGTTGCCTGAGGAACCGCTCATGGCCGAGATCAAACCCGGGGTACTGAAACCCTGAGGGAATTTGACCTTGTCCGCGAGAATCTGGCTGGGAAGAAACAGGAAGGTAATGTTGAGAGTGGACGGAGTCTGGAAGAAGCCGCCGAGCTTGGGAGCCTTTACGAAATCGAAACCTGTTTTGAAGGTGTGCTTACCCGATGTAAAGGAGAAGTCTTCGCGCAATTGCCACTTTGCCTGGAAGCTCTGCTGGGGAACATTGGTATTGGTTCCGAAATAGATGGCACCCGGAAAGGCGATGTTGGGGACTTTGGAATCGGAATCGATCACGTTGTTCCAATATTGGTAACCGGCAGTGAGACTATTCACGGCACGGGGGGAGAGGACGCTCTGCAACGTTGCGTTGGCGATGATCAACTGGTTAGTAGTGAAGTTGCCAGCAGTCAAATCGTTGTTGTTGCCGGATTGATCGTTGAGTCCGCGATTGGCCTGACTGGTGTAGGAGACGAAAAGGTTTTGATTGGGATTGAATCGATGGTCGAGTCGGCCGTTGTAGCGCTGATCGCGGTAAGGAGTTGCAATGGCGGCTGCGGGCTTGGCACCGAAGCTGGTAACAAGAGCGAGTTCTTTTTGAGCGCTGTCCGTGACGCCAATGGAAGTCTCCTCACGCTGCCGCTCGAGAGCGAAGAAGACGAAGGTCCTGTCTTTTTTGATCGGGGCACCGATCGAACCACCATAAAGCTGACGTGAGATGGAAGGGGTGGGCGATTTGCTCAGCTTTGAAAAATAGTCATTGGCGGTGAGGGCAGTGTCGCGGAAGAAGCCAAAGCCCGAACCATGCAACTGATTGGTGCCGGACTTGGTAACGACATTGACGGCCGCACCTTCACTGCGACCATTGGCGGCAGAGAAACGCTGCGTTGAGATGTTGAATTCTTCGATGGCTTCGAGAGGCATCTGCATGACGGGCCCGCCAACGCTGTTGTCTTTGTTGTCGACGCCATTGATTGTGTAATTGATGTTGCGACCTGCGCTGCCGTTGATGCCGACGACGGCTACGCGATTCTTGGTGGGGTCATAGGAGTTGACTAGTTTGGCACCGGGGGCGAGGATGGCGAGATTAGCGAAGTCGCGGCCATTGGTAGGCAAGGCCTGCACTTCGCGAGGCGAGACGGAGAGAGAAACGTCAGTCTTGACCAAATCGAGAATGGGAGCAGATTCGGCATTAACGGTGATGGTTTCGGACTGGGCCTTGGGGGTGAGTTGCGTTGTATAGCTGCTGACGCGGCTGATCGAGACTTCGACGTTCTTGAGCTCGACGCGGGCAAATCCGGTGGCTTCAATGGTGATGGTGTAAACACCAGTAGAAATCTGGTCGAAGCGATAGCTGCCGGTCTGGCTGGTCTTTGAATCGCGAGCGGCACCCGTTGCAGAGCTGGAGAGCTTTACGATGGCGTTCGGGACGCCTGCTCCAGAGGCATCAGTGACTATACCCTCCACGGTGCCGGTTGTCGTGGATTGCGCCATGGCCCCACTTGTCAGCAAAAAGAACCCGATCATCCCGGCGAGCGCAAGATGGCTTAGCCGCTGTGTGAAATAATTTACCATTTGTCATTCCCCTTTCAAAGCAAAAGTACCTATGTTTTCAATGTGCATCAATTTTTGTAATCAAGCAAGCAGCAAACGTTAATATTTCCTGTAGATTGGGCCGATACGGCGCTGGTTGTGCTGTTTTGGGTTGATTTCGCTAAACTCAGCCTATGCGCGGAATTCTTCTCTTTTGGCTGGTTGCTTTGCTTGGTGCCCAGGGGCCGCAATTTGACCTCGTGATCACAAACGCCCGGATCGTGGATGGGAGTGGTGCTCCGTGGTACTACGGCGACCTCGCCGTAAGCAAAGACAAGATCATTCGTATTACGCCGCGCGGAATGCTCGCGTCGATCCCAGCGGCGAAGAAGATTGATGGGCAAGGAAAGCTGGTGCTGTCTCCTGGCTTTATTGATATACAGTCTCATTCGCGGGATGCGCTGCTCCGCGGCGATGGGCGAGTAATCAGCAAAGTGTCGCAGGGGTTTACGACCGAAATTATGGGTGAGGAGAGTTCGAATGCGCCGGCGAGCGAGAAGAACGTCAGTGAGGGAGATAGTCAGTTTATAGGCCCACATGGATTTGCGCGCTGGCTCGCGGCAATGAAGGCACATGGCTCCAGCGTCAACTTTGGATCGTTTGTGGGTCAGGGGACGATTCGCTCCTTCGCCAAAGGAATGGCTGCCGGGAAGGCTAGTTCTGAAGAACTGGAGCTGATGAAAAGGGCGATGAAGGAGGCGATGGAGGATGGCGCTTTTGGCCTGGCGTCAGCCCTGATTTATCCGCCAGGTTCGTATTCTGATACCGAAGAGCTGGTGGAAGTGGCGAAGGTGATGACGCCATTTGGAGGGACCTACATCACGCACATGCGGTCTGAGGCGGACGATATTTTTCCGGCTTTGGATGAGGCGATCCGGATTGGCAAAGAGGCAAAGATTCCAGTAGAGATTTATCACCTGAAGATGGCTGGACGAAGGAACTGGGGGAAGTCGAATGAGTTGCTGGCGACGATTCAGAATGCACGGGCACAGGGTGCGGACCTGCAGGCAAACATGTACCCTTACACGGCTGGATCGACGGGGCTGAGTTCGTGCCTGCCGCCCTGGGCAGCAGAGGATGGCAAACTTTACGACAACATTGCGATCCCGGAATTGCGCGAAAAAATGCGGGTAGAGATGTTGAGCGAGCGTACGAACTGGGAGAACCTTTGTGCTGCGGCGACACCCGAAGGGGTGCTGGTGCTGGGTTTGCTGAAGCCGGAGAACAAGGAGTTTGCTGGCAAACGGTTATCGGAGATTGCGAGGCTCAAGGGCAAGTCGTGGACAGAGACGGTGTTTGAATTGCTGGGGTCTGAAAGACAGCGCGTTGGCACGGTGTATTTTATGATGAGCGATGAGAATGTAGAAGCGACACTGAAGCAGCCGTGGATGAAAATCGGCACAGATGCGGGTGGGGTTGACCCGGAGAATACACGCTCGCTTGTGCATCCGCGGAGCTACGGGACTGCGGCGCAGATCCTTGGATATTATGTACGCGAGCGCAAGGTGATTGGTCTCGAAGACGCAGTGCGTAAGCTGAGTTCGGCGACGGCGTTGCGGCTGAACATCCTCGATCGGGGTTTGCTGAAGCCGGGAATGAAAGCCGACCTGGTGCTCTTTGATCCGGCTCTGATTGGAAGCCCTGCGACGTATGCCGAGCCGCACCAGATCTCTACGGGAATCCACTCGGTGTTCGTGAACGGCATAGTTGTTTGGGAGGAAGGAAAGCACACAGGCGCGATGCCTGGGGACATTGTGCGCGGTGCGGGGTATCAGAAATATGCAGGTGCCAACTACGATCTGAGCTATCTCAACGCGAAGATTATCGATGGAACCGGGGCTGGCTGGTTTTATGGAGATCTGGCGGTGAAGAACGGAAAGATTGCCGCCATCACTCCGGCTGGGCTGCTTCGGGGTGTTTCGTCGAAACAAGTGCTGGACCTGAAGGGAATGGCAGTGTCGCCTGGATTTATCGACATACAATCTCACTCGCGTGAGGCGCTGACGCGTGGGGACGGGCGAGTGATCTCGAAGGTTACGCAGGGGATCACGAGTGAAGTGATGGGCGAGGGATGGTCGAATGCGCCGGCGAACGAGAAGACTGGTGATCAGGCCGACAAGAATTTCACAGGACCGCATTCCTTTGATCGCTGGCTGCGCACGATGGAATCGCGAGGGTCTTCGACCAACTTTGGTTCGTTTGCCGGAGCGGGAACGATACGGGCATTTGGCAAGGGATTCGCGATGGGAGAGGCGACTTCTGTTGAGCTGTCGGTGATGCAGGGGGCGCTGAAGGAAGCGATGCAGGATGGAGCATTCGGACTCGCTTCGGCGCTTATTTATCCGCCTGGATCCTATGCGAGTGCGCGTGAGCTTACTGAACTTGCGAAAGCGATGTCTCCTTTGGGAGGCATGTATATTTCGCACATTCGGTCAGAAGCAGAGAAGTTGATTGAAGCACTGGATGAGGCAGTGAGCATCGGCAGGGACGGTTCGGTGCCAGTTGAGATTTATCACCTGAAGGCGGCAGGTCGCAAGTACTGGAAGCTGATGCCTGCGGCTATCGATTTGATCGAAGCTTCGCGCGCGGCCGGGATTGATATTCAGGCAAACATGTATCCTTACGAAGCCTCGGGAACGGCACTGACGGCGATGTTGCCAGACTGGTCGGCGGCCGATGGGAAGCTATGGGCGAATCTGGACAGTGCCGAAGTGCGGGCGAAGATCATCGCGGAGATGCTGCGCGACAACAAGGGGCGCGACCCGGATCTGGTGCAGCCCATCGGGCTGAATCAGGCAGAGAATCAGAAGTACAAGGGATTGCGGCTGAACAAGATCGCCGAGCAGATGAAGCTGGGCTGGCCGGATGCGGTGATTGCGCTGCTGCGGAGTGAGCGCCAGACGATCTCGACTATATACTTTACGATCCATGAAACCAATATCGCGAATCAGTTGAAGCTGCCATGGATCAAGATTGCGACGGACTCAGGCGGCACTGATCCTGCATTAGTCAAAGGCCCGATACACCCTCGGACCTACGGCACTTACCCTCGGGTGCTGGGGCATTATTCCCGTGAGTTGAAGACGATTCCGCTGGAGGACGCAGTGTTCAAGATGTCAGGTGCGGTGGCGACACGGCTTTCGATACACGACCGGGGGATATTGCGTCCGGGAATGGCTGCGGATCTGGTGGTGTTTGATCCGGCTACGATTCGGGACGAAGCTTCCTTTGAAGATCCGAACCGACTTTCGACGGGCTTGAAACAGGTGGTGGTGAACGGCGTAGTGGTGGTGAACGACGGGAAGCACACGGGAGCAAAGCCGGGAGTTGTGCTTCGCGGCCCCGGGTATAGAGGGAGCGGGAACTGATCGAGGACGAAAGATCACTGTAACTGAATTGCTTTGCAATTGCCTTAGTGTTGCAATATTGGCTTGCTAGGCTGGGTGCCACCTAAGTTATGCACACGGTGGGTGCCGAGCGGCTTGAACTAGGGGTACAGGTTGTGGGGATTAGCCTCCGCAGTGCGGCCAATATTGGAGTAAAACAGTGGGAGGCCGTGTGGGCGTCTGAGATCGGCGGCCTGGCGAG